>NZ_JBEYZY010000003.1:0-183007 GCF_040646295.1 Streptomyces sp. NPDC046197
TGGCGTTGACTTTTGGCACGCTGTTGAGTTCTCAAGGAACGGACGCTTCCTTCGTACTCACCCTCTCGGGCTTTCCTCCGGGCGCTTCCCTTCGGCGTTTCCGACTCTATCAGATCTTTTCTCGATCCGATTCCCTGTCGGCGGGATTGCCTTGGGCTCTGGACTTTTGTCCGTCGGCCTTTCGACATTCACTACTTTAGCCGATTCCCCCGCCCGATTCCTAATCGGGTTCCGCGGACTCGAATTCGGGCATGCAAGCACATCCGAAACGACCCCGCTGAGGGGTTTCACGTTGGTAGTGGGTTGGCCGCTCCGGCTGCTGGCGATCGCCGTACCCGGTTCAGCGGCTCGGGCTACGTTACGCATCTTCCAGGCACGCGTCAACTTCGGCGGCGCCTCGGGATGTGGGCCCGGTAGGGGCTCACGGTCGGGTCGTTGGCCACCCAGAAGCGCCATGGATGGACGTCGCCGTTCCCGCCGTCTCCGGCGACGCCGGTGCGGGGACCGTTGCGTACCTGGTCGGAGGGCACGGGGGTGCCCGTCGCGATCCGCAGGGGCGTGTCGCCGGTGGCGCAGGCGTCGGTGCCGTCCAGGGCCCGGTTCACGTCCAGGGCCGTGGCCAGGCGGGCCGGGCCTTTGGCGAGTTCCTTGTCGTTGCGGGCCGAGACTCGACGGGTGCGGGCCAGTTCGGCGCCCTCGACGATCTCGCCGGCGCGGAGCAGGACCGCGCTCGCCCGGCCCTCCGGACCGCACACCAGGTTCATGCAGTGCCACATGCCGTAGGTGAAGTAGACGTACACGTGGCCGGGCGGACCGAACATCACGTCGTTGCGGGGGGTGCGGCCGCGGTAGGCGTGGGAGCCCGGGTCGTTCGGGCCGTCGTAGGCCTCGACCTCGGTGAGGCGGAGCGCGATCGGGCCGTCGGGGGTCGTGCGTACGAGGATGCGGCCCAGCAGGTCGGGGGCGACCTCCAGGACAGGGCGGTCGAAGAACTCTCTGGGCAGGGGCGTACGGTCCGAGGGCGCGATCATGCCGTCCGAGCCTAGTCCAGACGGGTGGGCGCCAAGGGCTGGTCAAGATTTCCTCCGCTTGCCAGGGTGTGGGCGCGGAACCGGCCGCGGTCGGATCGCGTATGTACGGATCAGGGATCCACGCTTAAAGGGAGAGTCATGGCGTTCAAGAAGCTGCTCGCGAGCCTCGGGGCCGGTGGGGCGTCGGTCGAGACGGTGCTGAACGAGGTCAACGTCGTTCCCGGCGGTGTCGTCCAGGGCGAGGTGCGGATCCATGGAGGGTCCGTCAACCAGCAGATCGAGGGGCTGTCGGTCGGGCTTCAGGCCAGGGTCGAGGTCGAGAGCGGCGACCAGGAGTACAAGCAGGACATCGAGTTCACGAAGGTGCGGCTCGGCGGGGCCTTCGAGCTGCGGGCGGGCGCCGTGCACGCGGTGCCGTTCGGACTCGACATTCCCTGGGAGACTCCGGTCACGATGATCGACGGGCAGGCGCTGCGGGGCATGCACATCGGCGTGACCACGGAGCTGGAGATCGCGCGCGCCGTGGACTCCGGTGACCTGGACCCGATCAACGTGCACCCGCTGCCGGCGCAGAAGGCGATCCTGGACGCGTTCATCCAGCTGGGCTTCCGCTTCAAGAACGCCGACATGGAGCGCGGCCACATCCGCGGTACGCGGCAGCGGCTGCCCTTCTACCAGGAGATCGAGTTCCACCCGCCGTCGCAGTACCGGGGTCTGAACCAGGTCGAGTTGAGCTTCGTGGCCGACGAGCACGCGATGGACGTCGTGCTGGAGATGGACAAGAAGCCCGGACTGTTCAGCGAGGGCAGTGACACGTACCGGACGTTCCAGGTGGGTCTGCACGACTACCACGGGACCGACTGGGCGGCGTACCTCCACCAGTGGATCGCCGAGGTCGGCAGCAGGCGCAACTGGTTCTAGGCTCGGGAACTGATGATTCCGTTGATCAGGAATCGCCCAGGAACCGATCAGGAGGTACCGAGGTGACCGAGCTCAAGAGGCGGCCGCTCCCCCACGACTTCCATCCGCCCGTGCCGTCTTTCACGGTCACGAGCGACGACGTCCAGGAGGGCGCGACGCTTCAGGACGCCCAGGTCCACTCGGGCGGGAATCTCTCGCCGCACCTGCGGTGGGAGGGCTTCCCGCCGGAGACCAGGAGCTTCGCCGTGACGTGCTACGACCCGGACGCCCCGACGGGCAGCGGGTTCTGGCACTGGGTGGTGTTCGACATCCCGGTCTCGGTGACGGAGCTGCCGGCGGGTGCGGGCAGTGGCAGGTTCGAGGGCCTGCCCAAGGGTGCCGTGCACGCGCGGAACGACTACGGGACGAAGGACTTCGGCGGTGCCGCACCGCCGCCCGGGGACGGACCGCACCGGTATGTCTTCACGGTGTATGCCGTGGACCAGGAGAAGCTGGGTCCAGACGCGGACGCCTCTCCCGCGGTGGTGGGCTTCAACCTGCGGTTCCACGCCCTGGCGCGGGCGCAGCTGATCGGCGAGTACGAGAACCCGGGCAAGGGCTGACGCAGCGCACGGAGTCTGCCAAGGGTTCACTGAACGTTTGCCCGCCCCTGGTCTTGCATGTGATCAGGGGCGGGCATTTTTGTTGCCGGGGGACGCGAGGGATCGCCCCCTCGTGGAGCAGCAGATATTGCGTTGTCCATCTCGGCGTGCACGGCCAGAGTTGATCCCAGCCCGCCATGGGGTGGGCCGGTGCACACGGGAGGTGGGCTGGAATGCGGGACACACTGGTCCTGAACGCGAGCTTCGAGCCGCTGTCGACGGTGACGCTGAACCGAGCCGTCGTTCTGGTGCTTCAGGACAAGGCCGTCGTCGAACAGGCCCATCCCGAACTGCGCATGCGGGGAGCCGAGGTCGACATACCGGCGCCCCGGGTGATCCGGCTGTGCCGGTACGTACGGGTGCCCTTCCGAAGACAAGCACCGTGGTCGAGGCGGGGTGTGCTGGTACGGGACCGGCATCGGTGCGCGTACTGCGGCAGGCGGGCGACGACCGTGGACCACGTGCTGCCGCGGTCGCACGGCGGGCAGGACACCTGGCTGAACACGGTCGCGGCCTGCGCGGAGGACAACCACCGCAAGGCGGACCGGACTCCGCAGGAGGCGGGAATGGCGCTGCTGCGGCAGCCGTTCGAGCCGACGCCTGCGGATGCGATGCTGCTGGCGCTGGGGCAGGAGGACTTCGAGGCTCTGCCGGAGTGGCTGTCCCAGCCGGCTGCATAGTCCGTACGACTGGTCCGTACGGCAAGCGGGGCCCGTCTTCGGGGTGAAGGCGGGCCCCGCTTGCCGTGTCCGTTCAGTCGATCGACGGCCGCTCGCGGCGTTCCGTGCCCGGGCCGTTGTTCTGGGGCGGGACGGTGCCCCCGCCGCCACCCGAACCTCCGCCCAGCGGACCGAAGTTGCCCATGGCGCCGGACAGGCCCTTCAGGGCGTCGCCGATTTCGCTGGGGACGATCCAGAGCTTGTTGGCATCGCCTTCGGCGATCTTCGGCAGCATCTGGAGGTACTGGTAGGAGAGGAGCTTCTGGTCCGGGTCGCCGGCGTGGATCGCCTCGAAGACCGTGCGGACGGCCTGGGCCTCGCCCTCGGCGCGCAGGGCCGCGGCCTTGGCCTCACCTTCGGCGCGCAGGATCTGGGACTGCTTCTCGCCTTCGGCGGTGAGGATGGCGGCCTGGCGCGTACCTTCGGCGGTGAGGATCGCGGCGCGCTTGTCCCGGTCGGCACGCATCTGCTTCTCCATCGAGTCCTGGATGGAGGTCGGCGGTTCGATGGCCTTCAGCTCGACGCGGTTGACGCGGATGCCCCACTTGCCGGTGGCCTCGTCCAGGACGCCGCGCAGGGCTGCGTTGATCTCCTCGCGGGAGGTCAGGGTGCGTTCCAGGTCCATGCCGCCGATGATGTTGCGCAGCGTGGTGACGGTGAGCTGCTCGATCGCCTGGATGTAGCTGGCGACTTCGTAGGTGGCGGCCCGGGCGTCGGTCACCTGGTAGTAGATGACGGTGTCGATGTTGACGACCAGGTTGTCCTGGGTGATCACCGGCTGGGGCGGGAACGGCACGACCTGTTCGCGCAGGTCGATGCGGTTGCGGATGGTGTCGATGAACGGAACGACGATGTTGAGGCCCGCGTTGAGCGTCCGCGTGTAGCGGCCGAAGCGCTCCACGATGGCGGCGCTGGCCTGCGGGATGACTTGGATGGTCTTGATCAGGGCGATGAAGACCAACACCACCAGAATGATCAAGACGATGATGACCGGTTCCATCGTCGCTCCCCGTACCCTTCTCCGCCTCGGCGCTTTCGGAAGATCCTATGGCTGTTGAAGATCTTGCTGGTCGAGTCTGACAGACCGTCGCGTGCCTCGTGGGGTCTTCGCCGCAGTTGCGTCGCGCCCACGTCGTGCCCGGGTCGTCCCGTCGTTGTGCGGGGTCACATGACGATCGCCGTGGCCCCCTCGATGTCCACGACGTCCACTTGTTCGCCGGCTTCGTAGGCGCGGTCGGTGTCGAGCGAGCGCGCCGACCAGACCTCTCCGGCGAGCTTGATACGGCCGCCGGAGCCGTCGACGCGTTCCAGTACGAGGGCCTGCTTGCCCTTCAATGCGTCCACGCCCGTGGCCAGTTGGGGGCGCTGCCTGCCGTGCCGGGCCGCGATGGGCCGCACCACGGCGATGAGGGCGACCGAGACCATGACGAAGGCCAGGACCTGGACCACGGGGCCGAAGCCGAGTCCGGCGAAGACCGCGGCCGCGACGGCGCCGACCGCGAACATGCCGAACTCCGGCATCGCGGTCACCACGAGCGGGATTCCGAGCGCTGCCGCGCCGACGAGCCACCACACCCACGCCTCGATGTCGTTCACGGGGTCATGGTAGGACCGGGGATCGTGGCGCGGACAGGGCGCGAGCGGAGCGGGTCAGGACAGCGGGAGGCCCTGCGCGGTCCAGCGGTCGCCGACCTGTTCGACGACGAGCGGGAGGCCGAAGCAGCGGGAGAGGTTGCGGGAGGTCAGTTCGAGCTCCAGCGGACCGGCGGCGAGGACCTTGCCCTGGCGGATCATCAGAACGTGGGTGAAGCCGGGGGCGATCTCCTCGACATGGTGCGTGACCATGATCATCGAGGGGGCGATGGGGTCGCGGGCGAGCCGGCCGAGGCGCCGGACGAGGTCCTCGCGGCCGCCGAGGTCGAGGCCTGCGGCGGGCTCGTCGAGCAGGAGCAGCTCGGGGTCGGTCATCAGGGCGCGGGCGATGAGGGTGCGCTTGCGCTCGCCCTCGGAGAGCGTGCCGAACCTGCGCTCCAGGTAGTCGCTCATGCCGAGGCGGTCGAGGAAGGCGCGGGCGCGCTGCTCGTCGACGTCCTCGTAGTCCTCGTGCCAGCCGGCGGTCATGCCGTACGCGGCGGTGAGAACGGTCTGCAGGACGGTCTGGCGCTTGGGGAGCTTCTCGGCCAGGGCGATTCCGGCCACGCCGATCCGGGGGCGCAGCTCGAAGACGTCGGTGCCGGGCTTGCCGAGGGTCTCGCCGAGGATGGTGGCGGTGCCCTTGCTGGGGAAGAGGTAGCTGGAGGCGACGTTCAGGAGGGTGGTCTTGCCGGCGCCGTTCGGGCCGAGGATGACCCAGCGCTCGCCCTCCTTGACCGACCAGGAGACCTGGTCCACCAGAGCCCGGCCCTCGCGGACCACGGATACGTCCTGAAGCTCCAGAACATCGCTCATGAGCGCGTTGTCTCCCCTTGCAGTGTGCCGCCGGTCTCGGCCGTCGCGTACGCCTGTGGCTCGGTCCGCCGCGCCGGTGGGCGCAGCCCCCATGAAATCTACGCCACCGTTCGGGCGGGCAGTTCCATCGGTCCGGTCCTTAGGGTGGAGGCATGTACTCGGAACCGCGCTCTGGACGCCTTGCAGCCTGGGGAAATGCCCTGTTCGCCGGACTTGTCTCACCGGACGACGCCGTGCTGGCGGTGGTCGGGGAGGACGCGGTACATCGGGTCGAGGGACTGCCCGGCGAGCCCGCGCCCGTGGGGCTCACGCTCGCGCTGGGGCGGCTGCGGAGGCTCGGGGTGACCGGGATGCGGGTGGCGCTGCCCGCGCCGGGGCATCCGCTGGGGCTGAGCGGGCCGCCCGAGTTCAATGCGCGGGCCCTGGACGCCGAGGAGGCCGTGATCTGTCACGGCGCCGCTTTCGGCCTGGTGCCCGAGGTGTACGAGGCCGGGCCGGCGGGTGATGTGCACGCCGAGGTGGTCTGGCACGTGCTGCCGGTGCGGGAGGCGCCGCCCGCCGACGTGCCCTCGCTGGGTGAGGCGGAACGGGAGCTGGCCGAGGCGCTGCGGGATGCGACGGAGGTCCTGTCGCGGCTGGATGTCGCCGGGTCGGGACCCGTGGCGGATGCGGCGATCGATGCGTACCGGGCGCGGGCCGATCGGGGGCGGGAGGTGCTGGCGCCGGGGTATCCGTCGCGGGCGGTGCGGGTGCTGGAGATGGCGCGGCGGGTGGGGGTGCTGATCTCGCTGGCCCATGAGAACGGGCACGGCGGTGCGGTCAGCGCGTCCGAGATGGGAGCGCGGGCGGCTGCGCTGCGGCCGGTGGAGCGGACGGCGAGGCGAGCTCAGGTCGCGGCGTACAACTCCGTGGTGGAGGAACGGGAAAGAGGGGTGCGCTGAGCCTCGGCCGAGCCCCTGCCCGTGCCGCCGCAGTGGCACGACCGCCGACGGGCGGACATGATGACCGGTGATGACCGGCCTCCCGGGGTGGTACGCACCCGGGAGGCCGGCACTCGCGACGGCAGCCGCTCGTGGGTCTCAGTGGTTGAGGCCGAGGTTGCCGAAGGCAGGGTTCAGGACGCCGATGACGTCGACGCTGTTGCCGACGGCGTTGACCGGGACGTCCACGGGGGCCTGGATGACGTTGCCCGAGACGACGCCCGGGGAGCCCTTGGCCGCGCCCGCGGCGCAGGCGCCGTCGGTGGCGGAGGCCATTCCGGCAGCGGCGGCGACCAGTCCGCCGGCCACCATCGTCACGGCCGCTGCCTTCTTCAGGTTCTTCACTTCTCAGCCCTTCGTTGCGACTGCCGCGGCAGTCGCCGCAGCACGCACTGGAGAACGGCGGGGATCCGCGGAGGTTGCGCCATCCGGGTGGCATTACCACGACGGTATGAATCTCAGTCCGGAACGGGACCCTCCGCATTGCCGTGGTGAGGGCCCTTCAGTTGGTGAGGCCGTGGCGTACGGCCCACAGCGCGGCCTGGGTGCGGTCGGCCAGGTCGAGTTTCATCAGGATGTTCGACACGTGGGTCTTGACCGTCTTCTCCGAGAGCACCAGGGCGCGGGCTATCTCGCGGTTCGAGCGGCCGTCCGCTATCAGGCCCAGTACCTCGCGCTCCCGCTCGGTCAGTGCACCCGCCCGGCTCTGACCGGTGTTGTTCTCCTCCTGGGACAACAGGGCGTCGGCGACCTCGGGTTGCAGCAGGATGTGTCCGGCGTGCACCGAGCGGATGGCTCCGGCGAGCGCGTCCGGGTCCACGTCCTTGTACACGTACCCCGCGGCGCCGGCGCGCAGCGCCGGGACCACGGTGCGCTGCTCGGTGAAGCTGGTGACGATCAGCACGCGCGCGGGGTTGTCGAGTTCGCGCAGCCGACGCAGGGCCTGGACGCCGTCCATGACCGGCATCTTGACGTCCATGAGGACGACGTCGGGTCTCAGTTCCTCGGCCCGGGCGACTCCCTCGGCGCCGTCCGCGGCCTCGCCCACGACCTCGATGTCGTCCTGTACCTCAAGGAAGGTGCGCAGACCTCGGCGGACCACCTGGTGGTCGTCGACGAGCAGCACCTTGATTGCGTCAGCCACCGGGGACCTCCATCTCGATCACCGTGCCCTTGCCGGGCGCCGACTCCACCGTCAGGCTGCCGCCGACGCCGCTCGCCCGGTCCCGCATGGAGACCAGCCCCAGGTGGCGTCCCGCCCGGCGCACCGTATGCGGGTCGAAACCGCCGCCGTCGTCGGTGACCCGCAGGACGGCGCCACAGCCGCGGCGACCCAGGGTGACGTCGACGCGCCCCGCGCCCGAGTGGCGCAGCGCGTTGTGGAGCGCCTCCTGGGCGACGCGGAGCATCGCCTCCTCCTGGGCGGCCGGAAGCGCGCGGAAGCCGCGGGCGGCGAAGGTCACGCGGGCGGTGTGGGCGCGGTCGAGGACCTGGATCTGGGTGCGCAGGGTGGCGATCAGGCCGTCCTCGTCGAGGGCCGCGGGTCGCAGCTCGACGACGGCGGCGCGCAGTTCGTCGGCGGCCTCGGCGGCGAGCGTGGCCACCTGCTGCAGCTCGCCCTTGGCGCGCACCGGGTCGCGGTCGACGAGTGCGGTGGCGGCCTGGGCGGTCAGGCGCAGGGAGAACAGCTTCTGGCTGACCGCGTCGTGCAGTTCGTGGGCGAGGCGGGAGCGCTCCTCGGCGATGGTCAGCTCGCGGCTGCGCTCGTAGAGGCGGGCGTTGGTCAGGGCTATGGCGGCATGCTGGGCGAGGATCGACAGGAGTTCCTCGTCCTCCTGTGTGAAGCCGCAACTCCCCGCCGCCTTCTCGCAGTTCTTGTTGGCGAGGAAGAGGGCTCCGATGACCTCGTCGCCGTCGCGGATCGGCAGGCCCAGGAAGTCGGACATCTCGGGGTGGGCGGACGGCCAGCCCTCGAAGCGGGGGTCCTTGCGCACGTCGGCGAGCCGTTCGGCCCTGGCCTCGCGCAGCATCGCGGCGAGGATGCCGTGCTGGCGCGGGAGCGGGCCGATGGCGCGCCACTGCTCGTCGCTGACGCCGTCGACCACGAACTGGGCGAAGCCGCCGTGGTCGTCGGGTACACCGAGGGCGGCGTACTGCGCGTCGAGCAGCTCGCGGGCCGAGGCGACGATCGTCTTCAGGACGTCGCGCACCTCCAGATGCCTGCTCATGGCCAGCAGCGCGGAGCTCACCGCGGCGAGGCCGGACCGGGGGGCTTGACTCATGTCCTCACGGTACCGGCGGGGTGTGACACCGGGGATCGGACCCGTGACGGCCCGACCTGCGGCGCTGGTCCTAGGACCTGCGGCCCAGGACGGGCCGGCGGCCGAGGCCGCGGGGACGGGGCCCGACGCCTTAAGGCGAAGGGCCCCGCCGTCATACGGCCCGCGGCCGAGGCGGCGCGGGGGCGGGGTTCCTACGGTGACGGCACGCCGATCAGGAGGCGCGGACGACGAAGGGGACGGGTGTCATGGGGACGGGTGTCATGCCGGTAGCGATCATCACGGGGGCCTCCAAGGGGCTGGGGCGGGCGCTGGCCGAGGCCCTGGCGGCGCGCGGATGGAATCTGGTGCTGGATGCCAGGGGTGCAGGGGCCCTGACGGAGGCGGCCGCGGCCGTGGCCGCGCACGGAACGCGGGTGGAGGCGCTGCCCGGGGACGTCACGGACGCCGGGCACCGGGCGGGGCTGGTGGCGGCGGCACGCGAGCTGGGCGGTGTCGATCTGCTGGTGCACAACGCCAGCGCACTGGGAGCCGAGCCGCTGGTACCGCTGGCGAAGCTGCCGCTGGACGGGCTGCGCAGGGCACTGGAGGTGAACACGGTGGCCGCGCTGGGCGTGGTCCAGGAGGCGCTGCCGCTACTGCGGGAGTCGACGGCCGGTGCCGTGATCACCGTCAGTTCGGACGCGGCTGCCGAGGCGTATGAGACATGGGGCGGATACGGGGCCTCGAAGGCGGCGCTGGACCACCTGGCGGCGGTGCTCGCCGTGGAGGAGCCGTGGCTGCGGGTGTGGGCGGTGGACCCGGGGGACATGGCCACGGACCTGTACGCGGCGGCCGTACCGGACGATGCCGGTCCGCGGCCGGAGCCGGCCAGTGTGGTGCCGGCCTTCCTGCGGCTGCTCGACGAGCGTCCGGCCAGTGGCCGGTACGCGGCGCCGTCCCTGGCGGATGCCCGATGACGCTCGCGCTGCGGATACCCGGGGAGCTGTCGGCGCGAGTGCCGGCCGAGCAGCGCGGCCCCGGTCTGGACCGGGATGCCGTACGGCTGCTGGTGTCGCGCGGGACCGAGGTGTCGCACCACGTCTTCGCGGATCTGCCCGGGCTGCTGCGGCCCGGGGACCTGCTCGTGGTGAACACCTCTCCCACGCTCGCGGCCGCGGTGGACGGCCGGATCGGACACGCGCGCGTGGTGGTGCACTTCTCCACGCGAGGGGACGACGGGCGGTGGGCGGTCGAACTGCGGGATCCGGACGGGAGGGGCACCACGCGCGCGCGTGCGGGCAGGCCCGCGGGAACAGAGGTGCGGCTTCCCGGAGGCGGGGGTCTGGTGCTGGAGGAGCCGCTGAGCGCGCGGGGCGAGCGGCTGTGGTGGGCACGGGTGGCCGGGACGGAGGTGCTCGGGCTGCTGCGGGAGCACGGCCGGCCCATTCGCTACTCCTATACGGAGCGGGACCAGCCGCTGTCGGTGTACCAGACGGTGTTCGCGGTTCCGCAGGGTGACGGGGCGGGCAGCGCGGAGATGCCGAGCGCGGCGCGGCCCTTCACGGCACGGCTGGTGGCGGAGCTGGTGAGCCGGGGCGTGCAGTTCGCACCGATCACGCTGCACACGGGGGTCGCCTCGGCCGAGGCGCACGAGCCGCCGTATCCGGAGCGGTTCGCGGTGCCTCGGTCGTCGGCGCGGCTGATCAACGCGGTCAGGGCGGGTAAGGGCCGGGTGATCGCGGTGGGGACGACGGCCGTGCGGGCGGTTGAGTCCGCGGTCGCTCCCGACGGGGTGGTCCGGGCAGCCGCGGGGTGGACCGATCTGGTGGTCACGCCCGAGCGCGGGGTGCGGGCCGTGGACGGGCTGCTGACGGGGCTGCACGAGCCGGAGGCCTCCCATCTGCTGATGCTGGAGGCGGTGGCCGGACGGGAGGCGATCGGCCGCGGTTATGAGGAGGCGCTGCGCGGGCGCTACCTCTGGCACGAGTTCGGCGACGTGCATCTCGTCCTGCCCACGGATATCGCTCACACAGAGCGTTGCAACGGCAACGATCGGTGAGTAAACCTCTCCCGCGATGTGAGGCCGCACATAGGGCGCACATCACGTACGAAGGTACATAGGAGATGCCCGATCCCCCCACGAACGGGACAGACGCCCCCGTCTGTCCCGTTTTGTCAGTTCCCGTTCCACTATCGGGGATAGTACGTCACACCTTTGCCAGCGGATTTTGCGGCCGCTAACAATTACTGCCGTCGCTCGGCGCCGCGGGTTTCCGCTCGCGGCGTTCGTGCGGGAAGGAGCCCCTCCCCCGCAGTCCGGAGAGCGACCTCCGCGCTATCGAAGAGGTCCATTTCGCCATGCCCGCAAACATCCGCATCCGTCGCCATAGTCGCTCCCTGAACAAGACCCACAAGCTCGCCGTCACCGGTGCGACCATGCTCGGCGTCGCCGCCCTCGCCTTCTCCGCCGCTCCCAGCCACGCCGAGACTCAGGCGCCCGCCGCGGCCGTCTCCGCCGCTCCCGTGCAGGTCGCCTCCACGCCGGTCAAGGACATCAAGGCCAGCGTCACCAGCCAGCTCGCCGCCACCAGCGTCAAGATCGAGGCCATCGAGGCCAAGCAGAAGGCCGCCGCCGAGGTCGCCCTGAAGCAGAAGGCCGCCGCCGCGGCCGCGGCCCAGCAGAAGGCCGAGCAGGCGCGCCGGGCCCAGGATGCCGCCAGCCGGTCCATCCAGCGCCTGGACATCCAGCCGGTCGCCGCCAAGACCAGCTACGGCAACAACCTGGACGGCTGGATCCGGCAGGCGCTGGCGATCATGAAGCAGCACAACATCCCCGGCTCCTACAACGGCCTGCACCGCAACATCATGCGGGAGTCCTCGGGCAACCCGATGGCCATCAACAACTGGGACGTCAACGCCGTCAACGGCATCCCGTCCAAGGGCCTGCTCCAGGTGATCCAGCCCACCTTCAACGCGTACCACGTCAAGGGCACGTCCTCGAGCATCTACGACCCGGTCGCCAACATCGTCGCCGCCGCCAACTACGCGGCCAACAAGTACGGTTCGATCGACAACGTCAACAGCGCGTACTGAGGTCGGCGCGGACCTCTGACAAGACGCGGAAGGGCGGCACCCCATCGGGGTGCCGCCCTTTGCCGTCGTGTGGGCCCGGTCACGGTTCGTGTGCGTGACCAGCCGCACAGGACGCGACTACTTGCGCATCACCTCGGGCTCGTGGCGGCGCAGGAAGCGCGCCACCAGGAAGCCGCAGACGACGCCCAGCGTGATCAGCGCGATCATGTCCAGGCTCCAGGCCGCGGCCGTGTGGTTCCACAGCGGGTCGGTGTTGGTCGGATCGTCGGTGTTCGGGGCGATGTTGTTGAAGTCCAGGGTGGCGCCCGCGGCGGCCACCGCCCAGCGCGACGGCATCAGGTACGAGAACTGGTTGACGCCGACGGTGCCGTTCAGGGTGAACAGACAGCCGGTGAAGACCACCTGGACGATCGCGAACATGACCAGCAGCGGCATGGTCTTCTCGGCGGTCTTCACCAGCGAGGAGATGACCAGTCCGAACATCATCGACGTGAAGCCGAGCGCCATGATCGGCAGGCACAGCTCGAACAGCGTCGCGTTGCCGAGGACCAGGCCCTGAGCGGGGATCTCGCGGCTGGAGAAGCCGATCACACCGACCATCAGGCCCTGCAGCACGGTGACGGCACCGAGCACGACCACCTTGGACATCAGGTACGCCGAGCGGGACAGGCCGGTCGCGCGCTCCCGCTCGTAGATGACCCGTTCCTTGATCAGCTCACGGACGGAGTTCGCGGCGCCCGCGAAGCAGGCGCCGACCGCGAGGATCAACAGCACCGTGGTCGCCGTGCCGTTCGGGATGTGGATGCCGGTCCTGGGGTTGACCGGGTTGACCAGCAGGCCCTTCTTGCTGTCGATGAGCAGGCTGACCGCGCCGAGCACCGCCGGCAGGATCACCGTCAGCGCCAGGAAGCCCTTGTCGGACGCGATGACCGCCACGTACCGCCGGATCAGGGTCAGCAGCTGCGAGCCCCAGCCCTGCGGCTTGGGCGGCTTCATCGCCTGCGGCGGAGGCATGTGTACGGACTGCGGCGCGACCGCGTCGATGTCGGCGGCGTACATCTGGTAGTGCTGCGAGCCCTTCCAGCGGCCCGCCCAGTCGTAGTCGCGGTAGTTCTCGAAAGCGGAGAAGACGTCGGCCCAGCTGTCGTAGCCGAAGAAGTTCAGCGCCTCCTCCGGCGGACCGAAGTAGGCGACGGAACCGCCGGGCGCCATCACCAGGAGCTTGTCGCACAGTGCCAGCTCGGCCACCGAGTGGGTGACGACGAGGACCGTACGGCCGTCGTCGGCGAGGCCGCGCAGCAACTGCATGACGTCGCGGTCCATGCCCGGGTCCAGACCGGAGGTCGGCTCGTCCAGGAAGATCAGCGACGGCTTGGTGAGCAGTTCCAGCGCCACCGACACTCGCTTGCGCTGGCCACCGGAGAGGGAGGTGACCTTCTTCTCCTTGTGGATGTCCAGCTTCAGCTCGCGCAGCACCTCGTCGATGCGGGCCTCGCGCTCGGCGGCCGTGGTGTCGGCCGGGAAACGCAGCTTGGCCGCGTACTTCAGGGCCTTCTTGACGGTCAGCTCCTTGTGCAGGATGTCGTCCTGCGGAACCAGACCGATGCGCTGGCGCAGCTCGGCGAACTGCTTGTAGAGGTTCCTGTTGTCGTAGAGAACCTCGCCCTGGTCGGCCGGGCGGTAACCCGTGAGCGCCTTGAGCAGCGTCGACTTGCCGGAGCCGGACGGGCCGATGACCGCGATGACAGACTTCTCCGGGACGCCGAACGAGACGTCCTTGAGGATCTGCTTGCCCCCGTCGACCGTCACGGTCAGGTGACGGGCGGAGAAGGAGACCTCACCGGTGTCGACGAACTCCTCGAGCCGGTCACCGACGATCCGGAAGGTCGAGTGGCCGACGCCCACGATGTCGGTCGGGCCGAGCACCGCCGAGCCGCCCTTGGCGATCGGCTGGCCGTTGACGTACGTGCCGTTGTGCGAGCCCAGGTCGCGGATCTCGAAGCGGCCGTCGGGAGTCGCGTGGAACTCCGCGTGGTTGCGGGAGACCTGGAGGTCGGAGACCACCAGGTCGTTCTCCAGGGCGCGGCCGATGCGCATCACGCGGCCGAGCGAGAACTGGTGGAACGTGGTCGGGCTGCGGTCGCCGTGGACCGGCGGCGCCCCCGCGCCACCACCGGGGCCCTGCTGCTGCGGAATCGACGGCGCCTGCTGCGACTGCGGCGGCTGCTGCCAGCCGGCCTGTGCGGGCTGCGGCTGCGGCGCCTGCTGCGCCCAGCCGGGGTTGGCACCCTGGGCGGCGTACGGCTGCTGCTCGGGCTGGGCCTGCGGCGCGGCCACCGCGGCCGCGGCACCCGAGAGGTTCAGACGCGGACCGTCGGTCGCGTTGCCGAGGTGCACCGCCGTACCGGGGCCGATGTCCAGTTGCTGGATCCGCTGCCCCCGCACGAACGTGCCGTTGGTGCTGCCGTGGTCCTCGATGACCCAACTGCGGCCGTTGAAGCTGACCGTGGCGTGGCGCCAGGACACCCTGGCGTCGTCGAAGACGATGTCTCCCTGCGGATCGCGTCCGAGGGTGTAATGCCTGGACGGGTCGAGCGTCCAGGTCCGTCCATTAGATTCCAGTACGAGTTCCGGCACTCCATGCCCCACTGAGTTGTCCCCCGAGTTACCCCCATCACGGGGAGTCTAGGGATGTCGAACATCGTGGGGAACTATTTCAGGCTCCGCCCTGTGACCGAAACCCGGGCCTTGTCATGAGTACGTAACGCGCGCTTCGACTGTTTCCGTTGACGGGGTTGAAACCGGGCCGGAGAGTGGTATTCCCCCGCGAGGGGGACATGCGCGGCTGCCATGCCGCGCCGCGGATCGGGGGGTCTGGCATGAGCGCTGCCACGGGAGTCGAGACCGCGAGGCACGGCGCACGGTTGCCGTGGTCCGACATCGTGCTGTCCGCAATCGCTTCCGTTAGCTGGGCGTTGATGGGGATGGCGGGCACCGCCGCACTGGGCCTGCATCTGCTGTGGGCGGACTCGGCCGGGTCGCTGGGTCCGATGACCGCGGCGGTGGTGGCACTGGGGGCGGGTGGTTCGGTCACGCCGTCCGGCGATGTGTCCGCCTTCGGACTGAGCGGCGCACAGGCGCACACCGCCATCCAGATCACGCCACTGGGGGTGAGCCTGGTCGGCGCGCTGCTGCTGTCCTGGTTCTTCCTACGGTCCCTGCGTACGGCGGGGGTTGTCATCACCTCCGCCGAACTCCTCGCCCGGGCGGGGGCGGTGGTGGTGCTCTACGTGGCGATGCTGGGCGGTCTTGCCTGGGCGGGGCACGACGTCATCACGATCGACGGGGCTTCGCTGGGGCTGGGCAAGCTGCCCGGCACCGGCGGGTCGGGGGGTGTCCGCATCCCCGGGCTCGGCGACCTGGGGGACATCGGCGGGCTCCTGCCGGACAACATCGGCAAGCTCATCGACGCCAAGGCGGCGGTCGGCTTCAGCGTCGACACCGCCCCGACGGTGCTGGGCGGGCTCGGCTGGTCGGCCGGGATCCTGTTGATCGCCCTGCTCGCCTCGCGCCGCACCCCGCTGCCGCGCGGCTGGGAGGCGATGCACCGGGTGGTAAGGCCCGCGGTGTCCTCTCTGGTCGCCGTGCTGGTGGTTGCGGTGGCGGCGGGGCTCGCGGCGGCGGCGTACGCGGCGATCGGCGACGCCCACCCCGAGCGCGTCGCCGGCGCCGCGCTGCTCGGCGCACCGAACGGGGTGTGGCTGGGCATCCCGATCGGCCTGTTCGTGCCGTGGGACGGCCGGGCGACCGGCGAACTGGCCAAGCTGCTGCCCGACCCCCTGGACAAACTGCTCACCGTGCACTCCGATCAGCCGGTCACCCTGGGGCGGCTGGCCGAACTCGACGGCCGGGTGTGGCTGCTGGGGGTGGCTGCGGCGCTGATGATGCTGCTCGCGGGGGTACTGACGGCGGTACGGACGCCGGTCGGGACCGGATCGGGTGCCCTCGGCTTCGCCGGGCGGTGCGCCCTGCGACTGGCGGTGGTCACAGCGGCGGCCCTTCCGCTGCTGGCCCGGCTGACGAAGGTGTCGGTCGACGCCTCGCTGTCCGTGCTGGGCTTCGATGCCTTCGGTGCCGGGATCGTGCTGCACGGCCACCTGGGCGCGGCGTTACTGCTGGGCGTCGTGTGGGGTGCGGGGGCGGGGGCCGTCGGGGCGCTCCTGGCTTCGGCGACCGGGGCGGCGGGGAGGCGGGCGGCGCCCTTGGCACTGGGTGACGCGGTCATACCGGTGCCTCCGGGCGAAGGCGGCGGCCGGCCGGCCTCCGGCGCGCGGGTCGGCCCGTACACGCCGAGCACGCCGTACCGGCCGCCGAACCCGGCCACCAATCCGTACCTGCGGCTGCCCGACGAACTCCGGGAACCGCAGGACGCGCGGCCGCCCGCCGGCCGCCCGCCGGGCGACGAGCGGCGGTACCCCGGCGGGCATCCCGGTGCCGCAGGACCCCGGGGGCGTGCGCGGACGCCCGGCGACCAGCAGCAAAAGCCCGATGCACCACCACCCGCCCGGGACGTCTACGGCTCCCCCACGGTGGCCGGACCCCTGCCCCCGCCGCTGCGGAAGCCGCAGCACAGTCCGGCCTCGCGCCCGGCTCAGTGGCCTCCGCCCCCGCCCGACGAGGGACCGCCGCCCCCTCCCCCGCCCAGGCCGCCGAAGAAGCGGCCGTGACGTGGGCGTACCTCCGGCCGGCCCGCGGCCATGCGTCCGCAGACGTCGGTGACCCGCCGGCGACCTTGAGCCGAGAGGTGCCGGAAGCCGCAGCCGGGCCGTCGGGCGCTCGCCACCCGGACGACACCCAGTGTTCCGTGTCCGTCAGGCGGACCTGAGGGGCAGGAGGCACTGGGTGCCGGATACGGTGGAAACACCATGAGCGCTTCGCAGACCTCCGACGCACCCACCCTTCTCGTCAAGATCTTCGGGAAGGACAGGCCGGGTATCACGGCCGGGCTCTTCGACACCCTCGCGGCCTACTCCGTCGACGTGGTCGACATCGAGCAGGTGGTCACCCGCGGCCGGATCGTGCTGTGCGCGCTCGTGACCCAGCCGCCCACGGGGGTGGAAGGTGACCTGCGGGCCACCGTGCACAGCTGGGCCGAGTCGATGAAGATGCAGGCGGAGATCATCTCCGGTCGCGGCGACAACCGGCCGCGCGGCCTCGGACGCTCGCTGGTGACCGTTCTGGGCCACCCGCTCACCGCCGAGGCGACGGCGCAGATCGCCGCACGGATCACCAGGGCCGGCGGCAACATCGACCGCATCTTCCGGCTCGCCAAGTACCCGGTCACGGCCGTGGAGTTCGCGGTGTCCGGGGTGGCGACGGAGCCCCTGCGCACCGCCCTGGTCACCGACGCGGCGGCGCTCGGTGTGGACGTCGCGGTCGTCGCGGCGGGTCTGCACCGGCGGGCGCAGCGCCTGGTCGTGATGGACGTGGACTCGACACTCATCCAGGACGAGGTGATCGAGCTCTTCGCCGCACACGCCGGCTGCGAGGACAAGGTCGCCGAGGTGACGGCGGCCGCGATGCGCGGGGAGCTGGACTTCGAGCAGTCGCTGCACGCACGGGTGGCGCTGCTCCAGGGCCTGGACGTCTCGGTGGTGGACAAGGTCCGCAGTGAGGTCCGGCTGACCCCGGGCGCACGCACCCTGATCCGCACGCTGAAGCGGCTCGGCTACCAAGTGGGCGTCGTCTCGGGCGGGTTCACCCAGGTGACGGACGATCTCAAGGAACGGCTCGGGCTGGACTTCGCCCAGGCGAACACGCTGGAGATCGTCGACGGCAGGCTCACGGGCCGGGTGACCGGCGAGATCGTGGACCGGGCGGGCAAGGCGCGGCTGCTGCGCCGGTTCGCCGCGGAGGCGGGTGTGCCGCTGGCGCAGACCGTGGCGATCGGCGACGGCGCCAACGACCTGGACATGCTGAACGCGGCCGGGCTCGGGGTCGCCTTCAACGCCAAACCGGTGGTACGGGAGGCGGCGCACACCGCGGTGAACGTGCCGTTCCTCGACACGGTGCTGTATCTGCTCGGGGTCACCCGCGAAGAGGTCGAGTCGGCGGACGCCCACACGGCGGACTGAGCCGCTTGGGCAGCACGGGGCCCGGCACCCCGCGGGTGCCGGGCCCCGTGTGTTCGTCTGTTTTCGTCGGCTGCTCTCCGTTGGCCTACTCCGAGGGCGCCCAGTAGTCGGTCAGCGTGGCCACGCCCGGTTCCAGGCCCTTCCAGGAGCCGTCGAAGGACAGGACGGCGAAGGCGGCGGCCGGGAAGCCGCGGCGGCTCATCCGCTCGCGGGCTTCCTCCTCGGCCGAGCCGGAGAGGACCTCGGCCAGGCCCTGGATGCCCGGGTTGTGGCCGATCATGACCAGGCTCTGCACGTCGTCGGGGGTTTCGTTGAGCACGGAGATGAGCTCGCCGGGCGAAGCCTCGTAGATCCGCTCCTCATAGACGGTTTTCGGCCGATGCGGCAGCTCGTGGACGGCGAGCTTCCAGGTCTCGCGGGTCCGGACCGCGGTGGAGCACAGGGCCAGGTCGAAGTGGACACCGGTGTCGGCCAGCTTGCGTCCGGCGACTGCGGCGTCCATGCGGCCCCGCTCAGCGAGCGGTCGCTCGTGGTCGTTCACCTGTGGCCAGTCGGCTTTCGCATGCCGGAAGAGGACAATCCTGCGGGGTTCAGCGACGCTCATGAGATCCAGCTTCGCATGAAACAGGCCACGGGGCGCAGGGAGTTGACATGCGGCTTCGCGGGGAACGAGGGCCGCGCCGGCGGTCCGGCGCTCGCCGGCACCCGCCACCGTGCCGCGTCAGCGGGTGAGCAGCTCCTGGACGTACTGGAGCAGCTGGTTGATCGCGGGGTCGCCGGTGGCCGCGTGGGCGTTCGACGGGTTCAGTATCAGGAGGAGGAGCGTGCCGAAGGCCAGGGCCGGCAGGGCCAGGGCCCACCACGGCAGCCGTATCTCGACGCCGCCCCTGGTCGCCGGGTGCGGCCGGGTGTGCGTACGGGCCGACATGATCGCCTCCGCTGGTCTTCGAGTGGTCCGTGCACCGCCTGTCGCGGTCACACTTCGAAGCTACGGAATCCGAGCGCCCCAACCCATCCGGTGGTCCACCCACTTGACCCTGACCCTCACCCCCTAGGGGATGGTGGGGACAGCCCCACCATGGGACCCACCACCAGGGCAGGAGACGGTCACGGCGAGGCGATGGTCGCGATGATGCCGATGATGATGAAGATGGCAAAGAACGAGCCGAAGACGAGCAGCATCTTCTTCTGGCTGTTCTTCGGGTTCGGGTCGAGCACAGGCTGCATGCGCCCAGTGTTGCACCCTTCGTCCCCACTCGGGCCGCGGGGGTCACCCGGTCGGCCGCCGCTTCGCCGGGCCCCGGAGGGCCGGCACGGGCCGTGTCAGTGTCCCGTCTCGTCCTCCACCGTGCGGTCGCGGCCCGCCAGGAAGCCGACCGCCATCTGCGGGAGCATCAGGGCGCTCATGAGCGCGATCGGGACTCCCCAGCCGCCGCTGCTCTGATAGAGCACGCCGACCAGCAGCGGCCCCGGGATGGAGATCAGGTAGCCGGTGCTCTGGGCGAATGCCGACAGCTGAGCCACGCCCGCGCCGGTACGGGCCCGCATGCCGACCATGGTGAGCGCCAGCGGGAAGGCGCAGTTGGATATGCCGAGCAGCGCGGCCCATGCCCAGGCGCCCCCGGCCGGCGCGAAGTACAGACCTGCGTAGCCGGCCAGGCCGCAAGCCCCGAGGGCGAGGACGATCGGGCCCTGGTGGGGCAGCCGGGTGGCCAGCCGCGGGATGACGAAGGCCAGCGGCACGCCCATCACCATCGTCACGGCGAGCAGCAGGCCGGCCGTGCCCGCGGGCACACCGGCGTCCCGGAAGATCTGCGCCATCCAGCCCATCGTGATGTAGGCGGCGGTGGCCTGGAGCCCGAAGAAGACGGCCAGAGCCCAGGCGGTGCGGCTCCGGGTGATCCGCAGTGCGGGGGGCGGCTTCGCACGCCCGGCTTCCCGTCCGGCGAACGCCTGCCCTGCGGATACCTGCCCCGCGGACGCCTGCCCCGCGGACGCCTGCCCGGCGGGCGCCGCTTCCCGGCCCCGTATCAGCGGCAGCCACGGCAGTACGGCCACCGCCGCGGGCACCGCCCACGCGACGAGCCCCGCCCGCCAGCCGCTGCCGAGCGCGCCGGTCAGGGGCACGGTCACCGCGGCGGCGGCCGAGGTGCCGAGGGCGAGCGCCATGGAATACAGGCCGGTCATGGAACCCACCCGGTCCGGGAACCAGCGCTTGACGATGACCGGCATCAGGACGTTGCTGACGGCGATGCCCATGAGGGCGAGCGCGCTGGCGGCCAGGAAGCCGGCCGTGCCGCCGATGCCGCCCATGTACGGCCGGATCACCAGCCCGGCGCTGATGGCGACCATGCCCGCGCACACCACCGCGGCCGGACCGAAGCGGCGGGCCAGCCGGGGTGCCATGACGCCGAAGACGGCGAAGCAGAGTGGAGGCACGGAGGTGAGCAGCCCTGCCACGCTGCCGCTCATGCCGAGCCCGGCGCGAACCTCCTCCAGGAGGGCGCCCAGGCTGGTGATGGCGGGACGGAGGTTCACGGCGGAGAGCACGATGCCGACGACCACCAGACGCGTCGTCCACGCGCGCGTGGCGGGTGCGCCCGGTTCCCGGGAGGCGGCGGTGGCGGCCGGGGTGCGTTCGGTCGTTGAGATCGTCGTCCGGATTTCCTCGCTAGCCATGGGGCCCATCATAGAATCATAGGATGATTGGCTGTCCCTGGCCTGGTCGTCTGCTTCCGGGCCCCGCGTGCGAAGGTGAGTCATGCCCCTGAACCATCCGCGCCGGTCCGCGCTGTCCGAGCAGGTCATCGCGGCCCTGCGGAACCAGATCACCTCGGGCGAGTGGCCGGTCGGCTCCCGTATCCCGACGGAGCCGGAACTGGTGGAGCAACTCGGTGTCGCCCGCAACACCGTCCGCGAGGCCGTGCGCGCACTCGCGCACAACGGCCTGCTGGACATCCGTCAGGGCTCCGGCACCTATGTCGTGGCGACCAGCGAGCTGGCGGGCGTGATGCACCGCCGCTTCGCCGGTGCCGACCCGCGGCACATCGCGGAGCTGCGCTCCACGCTGGAGTCGGCCGCGGCGAGGCTGGCCGCCGAACGGCGCACCGAGAAGGACCTCAAGCAGCTCGACGGGCTGCTGCTGCGGCGCGAGGAGGCGTGGGAGTCCGGCCAGGCGGAGGCCTTCGTCACCGCGGACGCGACGTTCCACCTCGCGGTGATTGCCGCCTCCCACAACGACGTCATGACGGCGATGTACGCGGACCTGGGCGAGGTGCTGCGGGACTGGCTGCGCGCGGACGTCGGCGCGGATCTGACCCCCGAGACGCACATGGACCACACACGGCTGCTCGACGCGATCCGCGCCGGTGACGCGGAGGCGGCGGGCACGGAGGCCGCGAGCTACCCGTTCCTGTGCCGGCCGGGGCGGCTCAACCCGCCCGCTCGTGGCTGATCCACGCCGAGCGGACCTCCTTCCAGCAGCGGCCGGTGAGCCGTACGGTCTGCGCGGGCCCGGCGTCCACGGGTGGACCGTCGCTGTCCAGGTCCCACCAGCGGGCGCACTCCACGTGCAGGCTGACGCGGTCGGTCCCCGGATAGGGGTTGTGGCAGTAGGCGGTCACCCGGGAGCCGGTGACACCGGCGCGGCACGTCGACCCGAACGGCTCGGACGCCGTGGGTTGCCCGGCGTGCACGCGCGCGTGGGGCATCGCCTCGTACGGCAGGGACAGTACGAGAGCGAAGGCCACGGTCACTGAGGCCAGGCTGCGGGGCAGGCGCACAAGGGGGACCTCCTCGGCCGTGCTGGGGAGGAAAGCGAGAGGTGAGCGCGCACTCCCAGCGTGCGGGGGCGGGCGGCCGCCCCGCCCGGCCGGCTGAGCCGAACGGGTGACGCTCCGGACGGTCGGCCGGCAGCGCCGCGGAGCCGGACACAACGCGCCGCGGGAGCCGGACACAACGCGCCGCGGAGCCGGGCACACCGCCCCGAACGGCTCCCCGAGGACAACGGGGCGCGGCCTTCCGGTACGCCGAAGGCCCGCATCCCGGGGATGCGGGCCTTCGATCGTCGACCGGGCGTCGGCGGCAGTGTCAGGCGCCGATGGCGTGCAGCCCGCCGTCCACGTGGATGATCTCGCCGGTGGTCTTCGGGAACCAGTCACTCAGCAGGGCGACCACACCGCGGCCGGCCGGCTCGGGGTCCTTCAGGTCCCACTCCAGCGGAGAGCGGCTGTCCCACACCGAGGCCAGCTCGGCGAAGCCCGGGATGGACTTGGCGGCCATCGAGCCGATGGGGCCGGCCGAGATGAGGTTGCAGCGGATGTTCTGCTTGCCCAGGTCTCGCGCCATGTAGCGGTTGGTGGCCTCCAGGGCGGCCTTGGCCGGGCCCATCCAGTCGTACTGCGGCCAGGCGAAGGAGGCGTCGAAGGTGAGGCCGACGACCGAGCCGCCGTTCTGCATCAGCGGCAGGCAGGCCATGGTCAGCGACTTCAGGGAGAACGCCGAGACGTGCATGGCGGTGGACACCGACTCGAACGGCGTGTTGAGGAAGTTGCCGCCGAGCGCGTCCTGCGGCGCGAAGCCGATGGAGTGGACGACGCCGTCGAGACCGCCGAGCTCCTCGCCGACGATGTCGGCCAGGCGGCCGAGGTGCTCGTCGTTGGTGACGTCGAGCTCGATGACCTTGGTGGGCTTCGGCAGCTTCTTGGCGATGCGCTCGGTCAGCGTGGGCCGCGGGAACGCGGTGAGGATGATCTCCGCGCCCTGCTCCTGGGCCAGCTTGGCGGTGTGGAAGGCGATGGAGGACTCCATCAGCACACCGGTGATCAGGACGCGCTTGCCCTCGAGAATTCCGCTCATGGTGATCAGTGACCCATTCCCAGTCCGCCGTCAACGGGAATGACGGCTCCAGTGATGTACGAGGCGTCGTCCGAAGCGAGGAACCGCACCGTCGCGGCGATCTCCTCCGGCTGCGCGTAACGGCCGAGCGGCACCTGCGTCATGATGCTCTCGCGCTGCTCCTCGTTGAGCGCCCGGGTCATGTCGGTGTCGACGAAGCCGGGGGCGACGACGTTGAAGGTGATGTTGCGCGAGCCCAGCTCACGGGCGAGGGAGCGCGCGAAGCCGACCAGGGCGGCCTTGGAGGCGGCGTAGTTGGCCTGCCCCGCCGAACCGAGCAGACCGACGACCGAGGAGATCAGGACGACACGGCCCTTCTTGGCGCGCAGCATGCCGCGGTTGGCGCGCTTGACGACGCGGAAGGTGCCGGTGAGGTTGGTGTCGATGACGGAGGTGAAGTCCTCCTCGGTCATGCGCATCAGAAGCTGGTCCCGGGTGACGCCGGCGTTGGCGACGAGCACCTCGACCGGGCCGTGCTGGGCCTCGATCTCCTTGTAGGCCTGCTCCACCTGCTCGGGGTCGGTGATGTCGCACTTGACGGCGAGGAAGCCGGCCGGCGGCTCGCCCGAGCGGTACGTGATCGCGACCTTGTCGCCGGCGTCGGCGAACGCGCGGGCGATGGCGAGGCCAATGCCCCGGTTGCCTCCGGTGACGAGAACCGAGCGGCTCAACGGATCACCCTTTCGATAGCGGTCTGAAGCGGTCCGACAACCCGCCCGACCACAGTGGATGACAGGCGGCTTCACCGAAAACCTATCGGTCCGGCCGCGCCCGCGGACAATCGGGCACCGACAGTGGCATGGGGGACTCACTGTCGAGTCCCTACAGAAAACAGTGGACTGGGGCCGGAAAGGTGTGGCCCCGTCCCGGCCCGCGCGACATGATCGGAGCGACCACGGGTCACGACAACAGGGAGAGACCTCGGTGCCTCATTCCATCGACGAAGCCTTCACGGCCCTTCCGCTGCGGGCGCTGGCCGACGCCGCCCTCGCCCGCGCCCGTGCCCTCGGCGCCGAGCACGCCGACTTCCGGTTCGAGCGGGTGCGCAGCGCGTCCTGGCGGTTCAGGGACGCCAAGCCCGCCGGCTCGTCGGACACCACCGACCTCGGATACGCGGTACGGGTCGTGCACGGCGGTACCTGGGGCTTCGCGTCCGGTGTGGACCTGACGCTCGACGCCGCGGCGAAGGTCGCCTCGCAGGCCGTGGCCATGGCGAAGCTGTCCGCCCAGGTGATCAAGGCGGCCGGGTCGCAGGAGAGGGTGGAACTCGCCGGGGAGCCCGTGCACGACGACAGGACATGGGTCTCCTCGTACGAGATCGATCCCTTCACCGTGCCCGACGAGGAGAAGTCCGCGCTGCTCGCGGACTGGAGTGCCCGGCTGCTCGCGGCCGACGGCGTCAACCACGTCGACGCCTCGCTGCTTACCGTGCACGAGAACAAGTTCTACGCCGACACCGCCGGGACCGTGACCACCCAGCAGCGGGTGCGGCTGCATCCACAGCTGACCGCGGTGTCGGTGGACGAGTCCAGCGGCGAGTTCGACTCGATGCGCACCCTCGCACCGCCCGTCGGGCGCGGCTGGGAGTACCTCACGGGCACCGGCTGGGACTGGGAGGACGAGCTGGCGCAGATCCCGGAGCTGCTCGCCGGCAAGATGCGGGCGCCGAGCGTCGAGCCGGGCCTGTACGACCTGGTGGTCGACCCGTCCAACCTGTGGCTGACGATCCACGAGTCCATCGGTCACGCCACCGAGCTGGACCGGGCCCTCGGCTACGAGGCCGCGTACGCCGGCACCTCCTTCGCCACCTTCGACCGGCTCGGCAAGCTGAAGTACGGCTCCGAGCTGATGAACGTCACGGGCGACCGCACCGCCGAGCACGGCCTGGCGACCGTGGGCTACGACGACGAGGGGGTCGAGGCGCAGTCCTGGGACCTGGTGAAGGACGGCACGCTGGTCGGCTACCAGCTGGACCGGCGCATCGCGAAGCTCACGGGCTTCGACCGGTCCAACGGATGCGCCTTCGCCGACTCCCCCGACCATGTGCCGGTGCAGCGCATGGCGAACGTGTCGCTCCGGCCGGATCCGGCCGGAATGTCGACGGAGGACCTGATCGGAGGCGTCGACCGGGGCATCTACGTCGTCGGGGACCGGTCCTGGTCCATCGACATGCAGCGCTACAACTTCCAGTTTACGGGTCAGAGGGCATACATGATCCGGAACGGCCGCCTTGAGGGGCAGGTCAAGGACTTTGCATATCAGGGGGTCACCCCCCAGTTCTGGGGCTCCATGGAAGCTGTCGGAGGCCCCCAGACCTACGTCCTAGGAGGGGCTTTCAACTGCGGAAAGGCCCAGCCGGGCCAGATCGCGGCCGTCTCGCACGGCTGCCCCTCAGCCCTTTTCAAGGGAGTCAACATCCTGAACACGACCCAGGAGGCCGGTCGATGAGCCCGCGTACGAACAAGCCGCACGAGGTCGTGGAGCGCGCCCTCGAACTGTCCCGGGCCGACGGCTGTGTCGTGATCGCCGACGAGCACTCCACGGCCAACCTGCGCTGGGCGGGCAACGCGCTGACCACGAACGGCGTCACGCGCGGGCGCACGCTCACCGTCGTCGCCACTGTCGACGGCAGGCAGGGGACGGCCTCGGGCGTCGTGTCGAGGTCCGCGGTGACCGCGGACGAGCTGGAGCCCCTGGTGCGGGCCGCCGAGGCCGCCGCGCGCGGGGCCGGTCCCGCCGAGGACGCCCAGCCGCTGGTCACGGACGTGCCGCAGTCGCCCGACTTCACCGACCCGCCGGCCGAGACCTCGTCGGCGGTGTTCGCGGACTTCGCTCCGGCGCTCGGCGAGTCGTTCACCCGCGCGCGGGCGGGTGGCCGGGAGCTGTACGGCTTCGCCAACCACGAGTCGGTGTCGACCTACCTCGGCACGTCGACCGGGCTGCGTCTTCGCCACGACCAGCCCCACGGCTCCCTGGAGCTGAACGCCAAGTCGCCGGACCGGACCCGCTCGGCGTGGGCGGGGCGGTCCACTCGGGACTTCAAGGACGTCGACCCGGCGGCGCTGGACGCGGAGCTGGCCGTACGGCTGGGCTGGGCCGAGCGGCGCGTCGAGCTGCCCGCGGGGCGCTACGAGACGCTGCTGCCGCCGACCGCGGTCGCGGATCTGGTGATCTACCAGTTCTGGTCGTCCTCGGGCCGGGACGCGGCCGAGGGGCGGACGGTGTTCTCCAAGCCGGGCGGCGGCACACGCGTGGGCGACAAGCTGAGCGAGCTGCCGCTGACCCTGCGCAGCGACCCGAACGAGCCCGGCCTGGAGTGCTCCCCCTTCGTGGTCGCCCACTCCTCCGACGGGGACCAGTCGGTGTTCGACAACGGGCTGCCCACGCACGCCACCGAGTGGATCGGCGGCGGCAAGCTGAAGCACCTGACGACCACCCGGCACAGCGCCGGCCTGACCGGGCTGCCGGTGGCCCCGGCGATCGGGAACCTGATCCTGGACGGCGGCTCGGACCGCTCCCTGCAGGAGATGGTCGCCGGCACCGAGCGCGGGCTGCTGCTGACCTGCCTGTGGTACATCCGCGAGGTCGACCCGGCGACGCTGCTGCTGACGGGCCTGACCCGGGACGGCGTCTATCTCGTCGAGAACGGGGAGGTGACCGGGGAGGTCAACAACTTCAGGTTCAACGAGTCGCCGGTGGACCTGCTGGGCCGGGCCGTGGAGGCCGGGCGCAGCGAGAAGACGCTGCCCAGGGAGTGGAGCGACTACTTCACCAGGTCCGCGATGCCCGCCCTGCGGGTTCCGGATTTCAACATGAGCTCTGTCAGTCAGGGCGTATAACCTCGTAGTCGGCTGTCACCCGACTGCCCCAGTGATCACCGAGGAGACACGAGAACCGTGACGGACATCGTCGACGAGCTGAAGTGGCGGGGGCTCATCGCCCTCTCCACCGACGAGGACGCACTGCGCAAGGCGTTCGCGGACGGTCCCGTCACGTTCTATTGCGGCTTCGACCCGACCGCGCCCAGTCTGCACCTCGGCAACCTCGTGCAGATCCTGACCATGCGCCGGATCCAGCAGGCGGGCAACCGTCCGCTGGGCCTGGTCGGGGGCGCGACGGGTCTCATCGGCGACCCGAAGCCGACTGCCGAGCGCACGCTCAACGACCCCGCGGTGGTGGCCGGCTGGGTGGCGCGGCTGCGCGGCCAGATCGAGAGGTTCCTGGACTTCGAGGGGCCGTACGCCGCGACCATGGTCAACAACCTGGACTGGACCCAGGGTCTGTCGGCCATCGACTTCCTGAGGGACATCGGCAAGCACTTCCGGGTCAACAAGATGATCTCGAAGGAGGCCGTCGCCCGGCGGCTGCACTCCGACGCGGGCATCAGCTACACCGAGTTCAGCTACCAGATCCTGCAGGGCATGGACTTCCTGGAGCTGTACCGGAGGCACGGCTGCACGCTGCAGACGGGCGGCAGCGACCAGTGGGGCAACCTCACGGCGGGCGCCGACCTGATCCACAAGGTCGAGCCGCACACCGCGGTGCACGCGCTGGCCACGCCGCTGATCACCAAGGCGGACGGGACCAAGTTCGGCAAGACGGAGTCCGGCACGGTCTGGCTCGACCCGGAGCTGACCACGCCGTACGCCTTCTACCAGTTCTGGCTGAACGCCGATGACCGGGACGTTTCCAAGTTCCTGCGCATCTTCAGTTTCCGGTCCCGTGCGGAGATCGAGGAGCTGGAGCAGCAGACCCAGGAGCGTCCGCAGGCCCGGGCCGCGCAGCGCGCGCTGGCCGAGGAGCTGACGACGCTGGTGCACGGCGCCGACCAGACGGCCGCCGTAATCGCCGCGTCCAGGGCCCTGTTCGGCCAGGGCGAGCTGGCGGAGCTCGACGGCAGGACGCTGGCCGCGGCCCTGTCCGAAGTGCCGAACATCCAGGTCGCCGAGCTCGGCCCGGTGGTCGACCTGTTCGCCGAGGTGGGCCTGGTGGCCAGCAAGTCGGCCGCGCGCCGGACGGTCAAGGAGGGCGGTGCCTACGTGAACAACGCCAAGGTCACCTCCGAGGACGCCGTCCCCGCCAAGGAGGACCTGCTGCACGACCGCTGGCTGGTGCTGCGCCGGGGCAAGAAGAACCTGGCGGCGGTCGAGGTCACGGGTAGCTGAATCAGCATGTGAGAAGGGGGGCGGCCCTGCGCGGACCGCCCCCCTTCTCCTGAGCACGTCTCCTGCGCGCGTCCAACGCGCGCTCAGGCCTGCTGCCTCTTCTTGTCGCCCCACAACGCCATGTACGCCATGTCGCCGACGGCGACGATGATGATCGCGGCCACGAGCTGGAAGAGGTGCCGGGTCCAGTCGATGCCGCGGGTCTCGGCGACACCGAACGCGCGGGCGATCGCATTGCCGGCGATGGCGCCGAGCATGCCGAAGATGGTGGTCAGCCAGAGTGGGCTGTGCTGCTTGCCCGGGATGACCGCCTTCGCGATCAGGCCCAGCACGAATCCCACGATGATCGCCCACAACCAGCCCATGGCTGCCTCCTCGTCCGGCTCGACGTGAGCATTACGCCCAGTGTCGGCCGGTCGGCCGTGCGACGCATGTCGGTGGTGCCGGACGGCAGGGGCGCGGAACGCCGCGAGCGCGCGCAGGTCGCCCACCCGGAGCATGCGCGGGCCGTTCGTGCAGGCAGGCCACGGGCCCCGGTCTCGAAGGCGGCCCGCCCGCGGCGTACCGTGGAGGCAGTGCGGGCCGGTGTTCCCGACCGGTTACCGACCCGGCGCGGGCCGGGCGAGTCCGATGCGGGCGGATGGTGGATTGTGATGCGGAAGCAGCATGGCGACGGCGGCGTCCAGGTGTTCCGGATCACCGGAGCCCGGACGGGGCTCCAGGAGGACGTGCGGGCCCGGCAGCGCCGGTACGTCATCTCGATGTCGATCCGTACGGTGTCGGTGATCCTCGCGGTGTCGCTCTGGAACGTCGAACGGTACGTGGCGATCGTGGCGTTGGTGCTGGGGCTGACGCTGCCCTACATCGCCGTGGTCATTGCGAACGCGGGCCGCGAGCGGGCGCCGTCGCTCCCCTCGACGTTCGTGACGACGCCGATGCGGACGATGATCTCACCGCCGCCGCAGGCGGACGACGGCTCCGCGCAGTCCTCTCCGGAGGATGTGGTGTCGGATCCCCCGGCGGGCGCGGGAAGTGAACCGCGCGGCGGTGCGTGAGCGCGACCACCGGCCCGGCGCAGGACGGTAAGCGGAAGACGGACCCGCGCCAAGCTCAAGAAAAGCTCAGATCAATCATGTTGTTCCAGTGCCGGGCGACGGGTTACCCGTGACATACTGCCTACGCGCTCCGCATCCCCCGTCGGAGCGACGGACCGACGCCGGGCAGCTCCCCCCGTGGCTGCTCGGCGTCGCCTTGTTTACCGGGTTTACTGCGCTGGTGAGACGAAGCTGTGAGTGACGAGACGCCGATCTGCTCCGCCAAGGGCTGTCGTGCCGCCGCCGTGTGGGTGCTGGCCTGGAACAACCCGAAGATCCACACCCCTCAGCGGCGCAAGACGTGGCTCGCGTGCGAGGAGCACCGGGAGCATCTGTCGCAGTTCCTGGGCGTGCGGGGGTTCCTGAAGGACGTGGTCCTGCTCGCGGAGTGGGAGGCGCCGGAAGGCGCGTGAGGGCCGGCCGGGGGCGCTCACCCGCCGATCGCCGACATCGGCCGTTCCGGCTGGACGAAGGACGGGTCGTCCAGGCCCGCGCCCGCCTTCTTGCCCCACATCGTCAGGCGCCAGATGCGCGCGATCTCCTCGTCGGGGGCACCGGAGCGCAGGGCGGCGCGCAGGTCGGTCTCCTCGGTGGCGAACAGGCAGGTGCGTATCTGACCGTCGGCCGTCAGGCGGGTGCGGTCGCAGGCCGCGCAGAACGGCCGGGTGACGGAGGCGATGACGCCGACGCGGTGCGGCCCGCCGTCGACGATCCAGCGCTCGGCCGGCGCCGAGCCGCGTTCCCCGGCCCCCTCCGGGGTCAGCTCGAAGCGGGTGCGCAGGGAGGCGAGGATGTCGGCGGCCGTCACCATGCCCTCGCGCTTCCAGCCGTGCTGGGGGTCCAGGGGCATCTGCTCGATGAAGCGGAGCTGGTAGTCGTGCTCCACGGCCCAGGCCAGCAGGTCGGGGGCCTCGTCGTCGTTCAGCCCCGGCATCAGGACCGTGTTCACCTTGACCGGGGTCAGTCCGGCCTCGCGGGCGGCACCGAGGCCCTCCATCACGTCCTTGTGCCGGTCCCTGCGGCTGAGGGCCTTGAAGACCTCGGGGCGGAGGGTGTCCAGGGAGACGTTGATCCGGTCCAGGCCCGCCGCCTTCAGTGCCTTCGCCGTGCGCTTGAGGCCGATGCCGTTGGTGGTGAGGGACATCTCGGGACGCGGGTCCAGGGCGGCGACGCGTTCGACGATGCCGACCAGGCCGGGGCGCAGCAGGGGCTCCCCGCCCGTGAACCGGATCTCCTTGATGCCCAGGGAGGTGACCGCGATGTCGATCAGGCGGACGATCTCGTCGTCCGTGAGCAGGTCGGGCTTGGCCAGCCACTGCAGGCCTTCCTCGGGCATGCAGTAGGTGCAGCGCAGGTTGCACCGGTCGGTCAGCGAGACCCTCAGATCGGTGGCCACCCGGCCGTAGGTGTCGATGAGCACGTGGGCCCCCTCCCTCGTCGCCGATCGCTAGTTTTCCGTCACCTGCGAGCCTACGTGACCGCAGTGACATCGACAGCACCCGATCCCACGAGGTAGGACGCGGCCGCGTCGTAGGTGCCTACGATCCCCACGGGGATCCGCACGACGGTCTTCACGACGCGGCCGCCCGTACGAAGGTCTCAGTGCGCCCCGGTGCCCGTCAGTGACCGTACCTCCAGTTCCGCGTACTTGCCGGTGTCCGGCTCCTCCTTCGACAGCAGCGTGCCGGCGATGCCGAGCAGGAAGCCGACCGGGATCGAGATGATGCCCGGGTTCTCCAGCGGGAACCAGTGGAAGTCGACGGAGGTGAACATCGACGTCGGCTTGCCGGAGACCACCGGCGAGAACAGCACCAGGCCGACCGCCGTGACCAGGCCGCCGTAGATCGACCACAGCGCTCCCGTGGTGGTGAACCGCTTCCAGAAGAGGCTGTAGAGGATCGTCGGCAGGTTGGCGGAGGCGGCGACCGCGAAGGCGAGCGCCACCAGGCCGGCGACGTTCAGGTCACGGGCCAGGGCACCGAGCAGGATCGAGACCGCGCCGATGCCGACGGTCGCCCAGCGGGCCGCGTTCACCTCCTGCTTCTCGGTGGCGGTGCCCTTCTTGATGACGTTGGCGTAGATGTCGTGGGCGAAGGACGAGGACGAGGCGAGCGTCAGGCCCGCGACGACCGCGAGGATCGTGGCGAAGGCGACCGCGGAGATGGTGGCGAGCAGGATGGCGCCCCAGTTGGAGTCCACCCCGCCCAGGTGCAGCGCGAGCAGCGGAGCCGCCGTGTTGCCCGCCTTGTTGGAGGCGATGATCTCGTCCGGCTTGATCAGCGCGGCGGCGCCGAAGCCGAGGGCGAGGGTCATCAGGTAGAAGGCACCGATCAGGCCGATCGCCCAGATCACCGACTTACGGGCGGCCTTTGCGGTGGGCACCGTGTAGAAGCGGATCAGGATGTGCGGCAGTCCCGCGGTGCCGAGCACCAGGGCGATGCCGAGCGAGATGAAGTCCAGCTTGGTGGTGCCGGTGGCGCCGTACTTGAGGCCGGGCTCCAGGAAGGCGGCGCCCTTGCCGCTGTTGTCGGCGGCCGAGCCGAGCAGGTCGGAGACGTTGAAGTGGAACTTCAGCAGGACCAGGAAGGTCAGCAGCAGGGCGCCCACGATGAGCAGGACGGCCTTGACCATCTGCACCCATGTGGTGCCCTTCATGCCGCCGATGGTCACGTAGACGATCATCAGGACGCCGACCAGCGCCACGATGCCGATCCTGCCGCCGTCGCTCGTGATGCCGAGGAGCAGGGACACCAGGACGCCCGCGCCCGCCATCTGTGCCAGCAGGTAGAAGATCGACACGACGATCGTGGACGTGCCCGCCGCCGTACGGACCGGGCGCTGGCGCATGCGGTACGCCAGCACGTCACCCATGGTGTACCGGCCGGAGTTGCGCAGCGGCTCGGCGACCAGGAGCAGGGCGACCAGCCAGGCGACCAGGAAACCGATGGAGTACAGGAAGCCGTCGTACCCGAACAGGGCGATGGCGCCGGCGATGCCGAGGAAGGACGCGGCGGACATGTAGTCGCCGGAGACGGCGAGCCCGTTCTGGAATCCGGTGAACTGGCGGCCGCCGGCGTAGAAGTCGGCGGCGTCCTTGGTCTGCCGGCCGGCCCAGACGGTGATGACGAGGGTCGCGGCGACGAACACCGCGAACAGGGTGATGATCAGCGGCCGGTGCCGGCTCGCCTCGCCGGCCGCGAGCGTGAGCGTGGGGTTGATCGCGGGGGTGATCGCGGGGCTCATGCTCCGCCCTCCATCCGGGACTTGATGGCCTCCGCCTTGGGGTCGAGCTTGGCCGCGGCGTGCCGCGCGTACCACCAGGCGATGAGGAACGTGGTGAGGAACTGGGCGAGACCCAGCACCAGGGCGACGTTGACGTTGCCGACGAGCTTGGTGCCCATGAAGTCGCCCGCGTAGTTCGACAGCAGGACGTACAGCAGGTACCAGGCGATGAAGGCGACCGTCAGCGGGAAGGCGAAGGAGCGGTAGGAGCGGCGCAGTTCATCGAACTCCGGGCTCCCCTGCGCCGCTGCGAACTCCTCGGTGGAGGGGAGCCTGACCTGGGTTTTCGAGGGGGGCGGTGTCTCGGTGGCCACGGAGTCTCCTCGGCGTTGGCGGATGCGGTTGCGACAGGGGGCTCGATCGTGCTCGTGCTCCCTGTCCGAGGTCCACGGCGCCACGCGAGGACCGGTTCAAGTCCTATGAGTTCTTTCGCAAGTCGTCCTGGCGAGTCATTGCCAAGTCATTGCTGGCCGGTGATTCGGGCAGATAGCTTTCGCCCTGCACCACCCGTCATGTACCTGCCCGAGGACCACCCGTGTCCCGGGCCGTGCTGTACCCGGATGATGTGGAGATCCCATGGCTCATCTGCGTTCCAGACGCCGGCTCGCCCTCGCCGTGCCGGTCGTGCTGTCGCTGACCGCCTCGCTCGGCTTCCTCCCGACGGCGGCATCGGCGGCACCCGGCGCCCCGGCCGCGACGCAGGCGGCGGACGCGCCCACCCTGGCGTACGTCGTCAACGCCAAGCCGGACCGTCGCACGATCGAGTCGGTGCAGAAGGCGATCACCGCGGCGGGCGGAACCGTCGTGGTCGCATACGACAGGATCGGCGTCATCGTCGTCCACTCCTCGAACCCCGACTTCGCCCGGCAGATGCGCGCGGTGCGCGGGGTCCAGTCGGCGGGTGCCACGCGCACCACTCCGGTGACCGCGGCCGGGACGACGGACGAGGGCGCGGTGCAGTACCTGTCCAAGGCGGAGGCCGCGAAGGCCGAGAAGGCCTCGGCCGGCGACAGCGAGCCCCTCGAGGCCGACCAGTGGGACCTGCGGGCGATCGGCGCCGACCAGGCAGCGAAGATCAACCCGGGCAGCAGGAACGTCACCGTCGCCGTCATCGACACCGGCGTGGACGACACGCACCCGGACATCGCCCCGAACTTCTCCCCGTCCCAGTCCGCGAACTGTGTCAGCGGCAAGGCGGACACCACGTACGGTTCCTGGCGGCCGGTGGACGCCGGCCACTACCACGGCACCCATGTGGCGGGCGAGATAGCCGCGGCCCGCAACGGCATCGGGGTCGCGGGCGTGGCGCCCGGCGTGAAGGTCGCCGGCATCACCGTCGCCCAGCCGGACGCGAGCCAGCTCTTCTACCCCGAAAGCGTCGTCTGTGCCTTCGTGTTCGCCGCCGACCACGGCGTGCAGATCACCAACAACAGCTACTACGTGGACCCGTGGCTGTACAACTGCCTGGACGACCCCGACCAGCGGGCCATCGTCGACGCGGTCAACCGGGCCCAGCTGTACGCCCAGAGCCGGGGCACCCTGAGCGTCGCCGCGGCCGGCAACTCCAACGACGACCTCGACGCCAGGACCCTGACCGACGCCTCCAGCCCCGACGACTCCACGCCCGTGAACCGCACGGTCGACCCGCACAAGTGCTTCGACGTGCCGACCCAGTTGCCGGGCGTCGTCACGGTCAGCGCGGTCGGCGTCAAGGGGGCCAAGTCGTACTACTCCAGCTACGGCGAGGGCGTCATCGACGTCGCCGGACCGGGTGGCGACAAGTACCAGATCCCGGACACGCCGTCGAAGAACGGCCGCATCCTGTCCACGCTGCCGAACAACCAGTACGGCTTCCTGCAGGGCACCTCGATGGCCACCCCGCACGTGGCCGGCGTGGCCGCCCTGCTGAAGTCCGCCCACCCGCACGCCACCCCGGCCCAGTTGCAGGCGCTGCTCAAGGCGCAGGCGGACAACCCGGGCTGCCCGACCGCCCCCTATGACGGGGACGGCGACGGGGTCGTGGACGCGACCTGCGTGGGCGGCAAGCGTGTCAACGGCTTCTACGGATTCGGGATCGTCAACGCGCTGCGCGCGGTCGGCCCGTCCTCCTGAACGACTCCACGCCGAGAGGGGCCGGGCGGGCTGTCGCCGCCCGGCCCCCTTCCGTCCATGTTGATTCCGTCCACCCGGCATAGTGCCGCCATGACCGACATCGAGTTCGCATGGACGGCGCTGGGCGGCGATCCCGCCCTGCTCTCCCGGGTGTCCACCCTCGTGCGGCGGGGAGCGCTCGAAGCACGGCTTCCCGTGCGCGAGTTGGCGCGGGCCTGTACGGGGGTGTGCGCGCTGGCCGCCGCGGAGCTGGGGGCACGGCGGGCGGGACTCGCCGAGGTGCCCGCGGTCCGCGTGGACGACGGCGCCGTGGCCACCGCGTTCGTCAGTGAACGGCATCTGCTGATCGACGGGCGGGCGCCGGTCGCCTTCGCCCCGCTGTCACGGTGGTGGCGGACGGCGGACGGCTGGGTGCGCACGCACGCCAACTACCCACACCACCGGGAGCGGTTGCTGGCCGCGCTGAATCCGGCCGAGGGCCGGGCCCCGGCGGAGTCGGCCGTGGAATCCGCGCTGGCCGGGCGGCGGGCGCTGGAGGTCGAGGAGGCCGTGTACGCGGCAGGGGGCCTGGCCGTCGCGCTGCGCACCCCCGAGGAGTGGGCCGCGCACCCGCAGGGCGCCGCGGTGGCCGCGCGGCCACTGGTCGAGCGGGAGCGGCTGGACGCGACACGCACCCGCGTGCTCCCGCCGGCCGAGGGCGCTCCCCTGCTGCCCGCCGCCGGACTGCGCGTGCTCGACCTGACCCGGGTCATCGCGGGCCCGGTCGCCACCCGTACGCTCGCCCTGCTGGGCGCGGACGTGCTGCGGGTGGACGCACCGGGGCTGCCCGAACTGGCCGACCAGCACGCGGACACGGGCTTCGGCAAGCGGTCGGCGACCCTGGATCTCGGGGCGGACCGGCGGACCTTCGAGGACCTGCTCGCCGCGGCGGACGTCGTCGTCACCGGATACCGGCCCGGCGCCCTGGACCGTTTCGGTCTCGGCCCCGAGGCGCTGGCCGAGCGCCGGCCCGGCCTCGTCGTCGCGCAGTTGTCGGCGTGGGGTGCGTACGGGCCGTGGGCAGGCCGCCGGGGGTTCGACAGCCTGGTGCAGGTCGCCACCGGCATCGCGGCGACCGAGGGATCGGCCGAGCGGCCCGGTGCGCTGCCCGCGCAGGCCCTGGACCACGGCACCGGCTATCTGCTCGCGGCGGCGGTGCTGCGGGCGCTGACCGAGCAGTCGCAGGAGGGCGGCAGCCGGGTCGTACGGCTGGCGCTGGCACGGACGGCGGCGTGGCTCATGAGCCGGGGCGCGGGCGGCGCGGGGGCGGGCACAGTCGAAGGTGCTCCGTACGACCGGCCGGATCCCTGGCTCGGGGAGACCGACAGCCGGATCGGGAAGCTGCGCCACGCCCTGCCGCCCGTCGGCTTCGCCGGTGGGCCGGTCGGCTGGGCGCGGCCTCCGGGGCCCTGGGGGACGGACCCGGCCCAGTGGGCGTGAGCGTCCCGGGGCACATCGAAATCCCGTCGGGCGGAATGCCGTTCCCCCAGTTGCTTGCGCCCACTTGCCCCCTTTCGCAGCAGCTGGTGAAGATCCTTGGGTGACGCTGATACGACCGCCCAGCAAGGCGGCCGGCGCGGGAGGGCCGGGCCGCCGGGCGGCGACGGTCCGCGCCACCGCCGTCCTCGCCCTGGTGACGCTCGCCGCGCTGATCCCGCTGCTCGGACCGTCCGCCGCGCTCCACGGCACCGGGGAGGCCGCCGCCCCCGGTGCCGGTGGCATAGCCCTGCTGCGTACGGTGCTGTTCGCCGCGATATGCGTTCCGGTCGGCGAACTCTTCGCGAACCGGCTCGCCCGGCGCATCCCTGGAGCGCCCGAGCGGATGCCGCGCAGTTGGTCCCCGACCGCGGCCGCCGTCGGTTTCCTCGCCGCCCTGGGCCTCGCCTCCGTGGTGGCCACCGGCGACCTGGTCCCGCACAGCCTCGGACAGATCGACGTGGGCGGCCTCTACCGGACCCGGGACGGCTCGCTCGCCCTGCTCGAGGTGAACGCGTTCCTCGTGGCCGGCCTGTGCGCGGTGTCGCGCCGCCCCGCGACACAGATCTGGCCGGTGACGGCGGTGATGGTGGCGGAGGCCCTGCGCGCCCACCCCACCACCGAGCACAGCCCGCTGGTCGGCTCCGCGCTGACCATCGCGCATCTGACCTGCGCAGCCCTGTGGACGGGCGGGCTGCTGCACGGACTGCGCACGCTGCGGACGTGGCGGGGCACCGAGGCGGGTGCCGCCCTCCTCGGCCACTACGCGCGCGTGGCGGCCGTTCTGTTCGCCGGGGTGACCGCCACCGGCGTGTGCAGCACCCTGCGCCGGATGCCCACGGACACGGTGCTGCACCAGCTGACGACGACGGCCTACGGGCGCACCCTGCTCGCCAAGGTGATCCTCGTGGCCGCCGTCGCCCTGCTCGCCCTCTGGGCCCGGATCCGGCTCAGCCGGGCGCCCGACCCGCTGACCGCGTGCACCCCCGCGCGTGCGGAAGTCCTCGCCCTCGGTGTGGTGGTCGTGGTGTCGGGGCTGCTGACCGCGCTGCCGCTCCCGATCCGCTGGTCCTGAGGAGCCCTGCCCGGCTCCGCTCAGCCGTTGCTGACGAGCACCTTGAGCGCGAGGCGCTCGTCCATGGCCTTGTAGCCGTCGGGCACGCCCTCCAGGCCGACCGTCATGTCGAAGACCGGCGACGGGTCGATCGTCCCGGCGAGGATGTCGGGCAGCAGCTGCGGTATGTAGGTGCGGACCGGCGCGACACCGCCGCGCAGCGCGATGTTCCGGTCGAACATGACATCGAGGTCCAGGCCGGTGCCGCTGCCGTGCGGCACACCGACGAAACCGATGGCGCCGCCGTCCCGGGCGATGCCGACCGCCGTACGCATCGACTGCTCGGTGCCGACCGCCTCGACGACGGCGTGTGCGCCCTGGCCGCGGGTGAGCTCACGGACCGCCTCCACGGCCGCGTCCCCGCGCTCGGCCACGACGTCGCTGGCGCCGAAACCGCGCGCTATGTCGGTGCGGACCTGGTGGCGGCCGAGGGCGATGATGCGCTCCGCGCCCAGCCGCTTGGCGGCGAGCACCGCGCACAGCCCCACGGCCCCGTCGCCGACGACGGCGACGGTGGCGCCGGGGCGGGCACCCGCGCCGAGGGCCGCGTGGTGGCCGGTGCCGAGCACGTCGGACAGGGTCAGCAGCGCCGCGAGCAGGTGGTCGTCGGACGCGGCGTCCTTGGGCAGCTGGACGAGGGTGCCGTCGGCGAAGGGCACCCGTACGGCCTCGCCCTGGCCGCCGTCGGAGCCGCCCGAACCCCAGAAGCCGCCGTGCTCGCAGGAGGTGGTCAGCCCCTCGCGGCAGTAGTCGCAGACGCCGTCGGACCATACGAAGGGGGCGACGACGAGATCACCGCGCCTGACGGTGCTCACCTCGGCGCCGGTCTCCTCGACCACGCCGAGGAACTCGTGCCCGATCCGCTGCCCCGGCTGCCGCGCCGACACACCGCGGTACGCCCAGAGGTCGCTGCCGCAGATGCAGGCGCGCAGCACGCGCACGACGGCGTCGGTGGGCAGTTGCACCACCGGCTCGGGCACCTCCTCGACCCGTATGTCGTAGGGGGCGTGGATGGTCGTGGCGCGCATGGCGAGGATCCTTCTCGGTCTCGGCGTCGGAGGAATGCCCAAGGGGTGATCGAGCGCACTCCACGGTACGCCGTCGCTCGCGCGAGCCGCTCGCAAGGCCGGAACTCGCCTCCGGGAGACCCAGGTCAGTACGCCTAGGCCCCAGCAGCCCCCAGCAACACCCCCGCCACATAAGTGACCCCCATCGCCAGCGCCCCGCCGGCGACGTTGCGCAGTACCGCTCGGCCCGGCTTCGCCGCGCCCAGGCGGGCGCTGCTCCAGCCGGTGAGGACGAGGGCGCCCAGGACGGACAGGACGGTGACGGCCAGCCGCCAGGACGGGGGCGGCAGGACGATGGCGAGGAGGGGGAGCAGGGCGCCCACGGTGAAGGCCAGGAAGCTGGCCCAGGCCGCGTGCCAGGGGTTCGTCAGCTCGTCGGGGTCGATGCCGAGCTCCACGCGCGCGTGCGCCTTCAGGGCGTCGCGGGCCGTGAGCTGTTCGGCCGCCTCCCTGGCCAGCTCGCGCGTCAGGCCGCGCTCCGCCAGCAACTGCGTCAGTTCCTCCAGCTCGGCCTGCGGCTGCTCGCGCAGCTCCCGTTTCTCCAGGGACAGCGCCGCCCGCTCCGAGTCGCGCTGGGTCGACACCGACACGTACTCGCCCGCCGCCATCGACATCGACCCGGCGAGCAGACCGGCCAGCCCGGCGGTCAGCAGGGCCGAGCGCGAGTCGGTCGCGCCGGCCACGCCGACCACGAGGCCCGCGGTGGAGACGATGCCGTCGTTCGCGCCCAGAACGGCGGCCCGCAGCCAGTTGAGGCGGGAGCCGAGCGCGCCGCTGTGCGCCTCGTCGTGCGTGGGTTCCGTCACAGGACGGAGGATAGGCACCCGGGCCGTCACCAGACCCGTACCGACGCTCCCCGCGCGAACACCGGACTCGTAGCGTCCGCCGGCGGTTCGGTCAGCGGCTGCGCCAGTTCCCGCACCGTCGGGCCGGCCTTCGCCGCGATCGCGTCCAGCGCGTCCAGGTCGAAGCCGTAGACGCGGGCCGCGTTGCCGCCGACCATCGCCGCGACCTCCTCCCTCGGCACACCCGCGTACGCGTACCTCAGGCCTTCCCGGGAGTAGGGGTGGGTGCCCTCGTCGTGCGGGTAGTCGCTGCCCCACATGATCCGGTCGAGCCCGATGCGGTCCCGCAGCGGCACCTCGTGCGGGCGCATGAAGCTCGCGCCGACGTAGCAGTTGTCCCGCCACACCTCGGAGGGCGCCCTGCCCATGCGGTCCGCCAGGCCCGCGCCGAACTTCGCCTCCGCCGTGGCCGCGTCCGTCGCCGTGGCGAGCAGGCGGCCGTGGTAGTAGTCCAGCATGTCGAGCACGCCCGGGACCCAGCCCGAGCCCTGCTCGGTCAGCACCAGTTTCAGGCCCGGGTGGCGGCGGAAGGCTCCGCCGAAGACCAGGTGCCACAGCGCGCGGTGGGAGAACCAGGTCGTCTCGACCATGAACACGGCCCGCGCGGCCGGTTCGTCGCCGAGCGGTGGCGAGGCCGAGCCGGCGTGGTGGTTGACGGGGACGTCCAGCTCCTCGCAGACCGCCCAGATCGGGTCGTAGGTCGTGGAGTACAGCTCCGGCAGACCCGAACCCGGCGGGGTGCCGGGCAGCAGCAGGCCTCCCTTCAGCCCTGCCCGCACCGCCCACCTGATCTCCTTCACGGCCTCGTCGACGTCGTTCAGGAGGATCTGGAAGACGCCCGCCCGGCGGCCGGGTGCCGCCGCGCAGAAGTCGGCCAGCCAGCGGTTGTGGGCCCGCAGGCCCGCCCAGCGGCGCTCGAACTCCGCCGCGGTCGGGGCCGGGGCCATCAGGGAGCCGGAGGGGAAGAACGGCGGGATGGTGTTCGGGAAGACCACCTCCGCGACGATCCCGTCCTCCTCCAGCTCCGCCAGCCGGCGCCCGGAGTTCCAGTTGCGGTCGGCGGTGTCGGCGAGCAGGTCCTCGTAGGGGTTGACGTACGTCGCCGCCCACGCGTCGAACTCGTCGTGGAACCGCCGCTCCAGGTAGGGCCGGTAGTCCAGCAGGTCGGCTCCCGCGTGGCAGTCCGCGGAGACGACCGTGTAGCGGTCGTGCGTGCTGTCCGGCGTGTTCATCGGTCCACCCCCAGCACCGGGAAGTCCTCGTCCTTCAGCCAGTGGCGGCCCGCCTCGCGCGAGCGGGCCCAGGAGGCCTCGACGGCCCGTTGGTCGTCCGGCTGGCCGAGGTCGGCCGGGGTGGGTCCGATACGGCGGGCCAGCGGGGCCAGTTCGCCGATGTCGAAGCCGAACACCTCGGCGGCGGCCAGGCCCAGCATGCGGCGGGTCTCCGCCACCGGGATGTCGTGGAAGGTGCGCCGCAGCCATGCGCGTGTGTCGGGCCAGGTGCCCTCGGGGTGCGGGAAGTCGCTGCCCCAGAGGATGTTGTCGACGCCGATCTCGTAACGCTGGGCGAGTTCGCGGCGTTTGGTGTTGGTCGCGCAGACGAACAGCTGGCGGTCGAGGTACTCGTGCGGCGGGCGCTTCAGCTCCTGGAAGGGGGAGAGCTTCTTGCCGCCGTGCGCGCCGAGGTAGAGGCGGTCCATGAACCACAGCAGGTTCGGCAGCCACCAGCAGCCCGACTCCGCCACGCCGAAGCGCAGGCCCGGATGGCGTTCGAGGACTCCGGACCACAGCAGGAACCACAGGGGCCGGGCGGGCCACCAGGTCACCTCGGAGACGTAGATGCCCAGGTGGTCGCCGTACTCGTGGCGCGGTGCCGCTCCCGAGTGCGTCACCACCGGCATCCCGCACTCCGCGGCCGCCGCCCACACGGCGTCGTAGCGGCGGTGGTGGTAGGGCTCCCGGTCGGCCCACATGGCGGGGATCATCAGCGCGCCGAGGCCGGACTCCCTGGCCCGGTGCACTTCTGCGACCACCTTGCCGGGCTCGGCCGTGACGGGCAGCAGGGCCACCCCGCAGTGCCGCTCGGGATGCTCCGAGACGAAGTCCGCGAGCCACCGGTTGTGCGCCTGGGCGCCCGCCATGCCGAGGTCCGGATCCTGGTCGCCGGACAGCCCGAGGCCGACGCCGAAGGGTGCGGCGGTCCGGCTGTCGACGGCGTCGGCGTCCGGGAAGACCACCTCGGCGGCCACTCCGTCGCCGTCGAGCTCCTTCAGACGCTGTGCGCTGTCCCAGCCACCGCGCAGGCCCTCCTCGTTGTCCTGGAACCACTTGCTCGCGAACGCCTCGTTGCGGACGCCGAGTCGTGTCATCTCCTCACGGCGCCGGTCGCGGCCCGCGAGGAACTCGTCGAAGTCCCGGTGGAAGCGTGAGTCCAGGTAGGGCCGGTACTCCTCGGTGGGGAGTCCGGCGTGGCAGTCGGAGGAGATGATCAGATAGGGGTCCTGGTCGGTCACGACGATCCCTCAGTCCAGAACGAAGGTTTCGAGGTACGAAGGGTTCGCGCGGTCCAGCATCGACTGCGCCCGCGCGCTGATCTGTGCGTCGCTGTGCTCGCTCGGTGGCAGCAGCCAGAAGCGTCCGGCCCGTACGCCGTCCACGACGAGGTCCGCGACCTCCTCGACCGGCGTGAAGCGGGCCTCCCTGCCCGCCGCCCGCATCGCGGCCTCCCACTGGTCCAGGCTGCGGTACGGGGTCCTGCGGGGCCGCTGCTTGGCGTACCGGGCGGGGCGGTTGCGGTGCGACTCCCACAAGCCGGTCCGCAGCATGTGCGGCCCGGGGAAGAGCACCGAGGCGCCCACGCGCGCGTGCTCCGCCTTCAGGTGGGCGTACAGGGACTCGGTCATCGTCACGACGGCCGCCTTGGTGACGGCGTACACGGACGCGGTGGGCAGCGGGGCGATCCCGCCGTCGGAGGAGGAGGTGTTGACCACATGGCCGGGTTCGCCGGAGGCGAGCATGCGCGGCAGGAAGGCCTGGATGCCGTGGAAGACGCCCCACACGTTGACGGCGAAGGCCCAGGCCCAGTCGCTGGGTTCGTGCTCCCACATGCGGCCCTCGGCGCCGGAGCCGACCCCGGCGTTGTTGCACAGGACGTGGACGGCGCCGTACCGCTCGTAGGCCGACTCGGCGAGGTCGCGGACCTGGTCCCGTTCGCCGACGTCCACCACGCGCGCGTGCACGTCGGCGCCCTCGGCGCTCAGGTCCGCCGCGGCCTTGTCCAGGGCGGCCTCCTCGACGTCGGCGAGCACCACCTTCAGGCCCTCGGCCGCGAACCGCCGGGCCATCGCCAGCCCTATGCCGCCGGCCGCGCCGGTGACGACGGCCACCTGTCCACCGCACAGCTCCATCACGCGCTCCCCTCGGGCGGTCCGTCGTGGATCTGCCGCGGGTCGTCGTAGCGCTGGTGGACGTAGGGCAGCAGGGACTGCGGGTCCACGCGTTCGACGACCCGGCCGCGCTGGTCGCTGGTCTTCTCGCCGACGGTGATGCCGAGGAGGCGGCGGACCGGGAGGTCGGCGACCGGGTCGTACACCGACTCGCGCAGGACGACCTCGCCGGTGACCCGTTCCAGGCGCCGCACCTTCTCGTGGCGCACGCAGTGCACCAGCACCGGGCCGGCGTCGAAGCCGGAGCCGTCCACCGCGGGAAGGAACTTGAAGTAGAAGTCGGTCTTCCGGGTGGGCTCCGGCAGCGGCAGCTCGCCGGTGACCGCCCCGCGCACTTCGACGAAGACGATCCCGTGCCGGGCCAGTGCCGCGCGTACGGCGGAGCCGTCGCGCTCGACGGTCACCTCGCCGAGTTTCTTCGGCTCCCCGAAGACCTCACGTCCGCCGGTGAGAGCGCGTTCGTGGGTCATCGGCATGACGAGCGGGTACCAGCCGTCGACGTCGCCATGGGCGGCGGCGACCGCGAACGAGCCCGCGCCCAGGGGGTAACCCGGCAGGTCGACCGTGCTGACGTTCACCCGGACCAGGGGCCGCCCGGTGGGCTTGAGCGGGGGCGGCAGCACCGCGGCGACCGCGTCCGGGTCGGTCTCCCACAGAGCCACCACCCCGGTGGACCAGATGTCGGGAAGGTGCGAGCTCGCGGTGCGCGCGGCGACGATCTCCGCCTCGCCGAGGGCTCCGTAGCGTACGCGTGCCATGTGCCGTACCGCCCTTCTTCTGATGGGCCGTCACCTGTAACACAGTTACAGCAGACGGCGCGAAGGGTAAATACCCGTGCACGTACGGCACTTGGAGGGAGCATGGCCAGAAGCGCGCTGACCCGGGAGGAGGTCCTGACGGCCGCCGCGGAGCTGGTGCGGCGCCAGGGTCCGCGCGCGCTGACGATGCGCAAGCTCGCCGCCGAGCTGGGGACCGCCGTCACGTCCATCTACTGGCACGTCGGGGGCCGCGAGGCCCTGCTGGACGCGCTCGTGGAGCGGACCGTGGCCGATCTGGGCGAGATACTTCCGAGGGGGCGCACGCCGGAGCAGCGGGTGGTCTCCGTCGCCCGCTGCCTGCGCCGGCAGCTGCGCGACCGGCCGCACCTGGTGGCGATGGTCCACGAACGCGGCCTGACCGAGCGGATGTTCCTGCCCGCCCAGCAGGCGCTGGTGCGCGAGGCGCACGCGGCGGGACTGCGCGGGGTGCGGGCCGCCGAGCTCCTCCGGGCCGTGCAGTTCCATGTCGTCGGCCACGTCCTGGTGGAACGCAACCGCGAGCGCGCCCCCGCGCAGCGCCCCGGCGAGGGCGAGTTGTGGAGTGCCGCGGCCGCCGGGGACGACCCGGCGCTGGCTCGCGCGCTGGCTCGTCCGGTGGACGCGGAGCGGCTGTTCGTCAGCTCCGTACGGGCGTTGGTGCGATCCCTGCTGGCGCCGCCCGGAACGGGAGAATGACCCACTTCCTTCCTTTTGCTGCTTCTTGGGCGTCACGTGTGCGTGCGGGACTGTCAGTCCTGGCCCGTATCCTCAGTGACCATGCTCGAAGACCGCACGAGGGCAGCGTCCTCGCCCACACCGTGGCCGGCCGCGTATCCGAAGGGATACGCGGTCGTTGACGTGGAGACCACCGGCCTGGCCCGGGACGACCGCATCATCTCCGCGGCGGTCTACCGGCTGGACGGGCGCGGCGAGGTCGAGGACCACTGGTACACGCTCGTCAACCCCGAGCGGGACCCCGGGCCGGTGTGGATCCACGGCCTGACGAGCGAGGTGCTCGAAGGCGCGCCGCTGTTCGGCGACATCGCCGAGGAGTTCACGGACCGGCTCCGGGGGCGGGTGCTCGTCGCGCACAACGCGGTGTTCGACTGGCAGATGATCGCGCGGGAGTACGCGCGCGCGAGGCGCGAGGCTCCGGTGCGCCAGCGGCTGTGCACCATCGCGCTCTCCAAGGAACTGGGTCTTCCGCTGCCCAACCACAAGCTGGAGTCGCTCGCGGCGCACTTCGGCGTCGTGCAGCGGCGCGCACACCACGCGCTCGACGACGCGCGCGTGCTGGCCGAGGCGTTCCGCCCCAGTCTGCGGGCCGCGGCGGCGGGCGGCCTCCGTCTGCCGCTGCACGAGTGCCGGCCGCTGACGGAGTGGTCGGACCGCCCCCTGCCACGACAGCAGTCGGGCGGCTACGGGGGCTACCGGACGAGCAGTTGGCGTCCGGCCCGCAAAAGACCCGCATGCCCCCACCCCAACCCCGGCCGCTACGAAGAGGGCAAACGCCTCAAGCAGGGCATGCGGGTCGCCTTCTCGGGTGACACTTCGGTGGAACGCGAGCTGCTGGAAGACCGCGCCACCGAGGCCGGGCTGCACGTCGCCTCCAGCCTGTCCCGGCTGACCAGCCTGCTCGTCACCAACGACCCGGACTCGGGTACGTCCAAGGTGGTCAAGGCGCGGCAGTACGGGACACCGGTGGTGGACGAGGCGGCTTTCGGGCAGCTGCTGCGGGACGTGGAGCCGGCGGACTAGGGGTGTCCGGTTCCGGCGGACCAGGGGTGTCCGGTTCCGGTTCCGCCGTCTGCTGATCCTTACCGGCCGGCTGCGGGTGTCAGACGGGTGATTGCGCGGCGACTCGCCCGCCGCCCACTCGCCCGCACCGCACCCACGGCTCACCCTGTGGCGCATGGCGAGATGCGAAGTTTGCGGCAATGACTACGGAATGACCTTCGAGGTGCACGCCCAGGGCGCTGTACATGTGTTCGACTGCTTCGCGTGCGCGATCCACCGGATGGCACCGATCTGCGAACACTGCCGGGTCCAGATCATCGGGCAGGGAGTCGAGGCCGAGGGCCACTGGTACTGCGGCGCCCACTGCGCCCGCGCGGAGGGGAATGTCGGGATCGTCGACCGCGTCTGAGCACACCCCTGCCGACCGGACCGCACGGCCCGAGAGGTACCGTCGTGGGGTGTACCGCTTCCTTCTGACCCGCCAGTGGGTGATCCTCACCCTGGTGGCCCTTCTGCTCATCCCGACGATGATCAGGCTGGGTTTTTGGCAGCTGCACCGCCACGACCACCGTCAGGCGCTGAACAAGGTGATCAACGCCTCGCTGGCGGCGACGCCCGTGCCCGCGGAGTCCCTCACCTCGGTCGGCGGCACGGTCGCGCACAAGGACATCTACCGCCGGGTGACCGCGAGGGGCCACTTCGACACGGCGCACGAACTGGTGGTGCGCCGCCGTACCAACGCGGACGACCAGGTCGGCTATCACGTCCTGACCCCGTTCGTGCTGGACGACGGAAGGACGCTCCTGGTCAACCGGGGCTGGATCGCCTCACCCTCCTCGCAGACGGCCTTTCCGAAGATCCCGGCACCCGCCAGTGGCGGCATCACGGTCACCGGCCGGCTGATGCAGGACGAGACGACGGCCGCGAGCGGCATCAAGAACGTCAAGGGGCTGCCGGACCGCCAGGTCATACTGATCAACAGCGAGCAGGTCGGCACGCTGCTGCGGTCCTCGGGCGACACCTCCGCCAAGGAGATGCTCGGCGGCTACATCGAACTGACCGCGCCCGCCCCCAAGGGCGGCAGCCCCGAGCTGATCCCCTCCCCCAAGGAGGACACCAGCTGGGTCGGCCTCGGGGACATCAACCTGCCCTACGCGATCCAGTGGTGGCTGTTCGCGGCGGGCGTCCCCGTCGGCTGGGTGATCCTGGCCCGTCGCGAGGCGCGGGAGCGGGCGAAGGCGGCGCAGGAAGCCGCCGAGGACACCGAACCGGCCGCGGTCTGAGGTCCGCGCCCTCCACCGGCCCGGTGCGCACACCCCTCGCCCGGTACGGGGTCGGGCGGGCAGGATAGGGGCCATGGATCTTGGACTTAAGGACCGGGTGTACGTCGTCACCGGGGCCACGCGCGGGCTGGGCAACGCCGCGGCGCGCGAGCTCGTCGCCGACGGCGCGAAGGTGGTCATCACGGGCCGGGACGAGGAGCGGGTCGCCGGCGCGGCGGCCGAGCTGGGCCCGAACGCCGTCGGGGTGGCCGTCGACAACGCGGACGAGGACGCTCCCGCACGGCTGATCGCGACCGCCCGTGAACACTTCGGCGGCTTTGACGGTGTCCTGGTCAGCGTCGGCGGTCCGCCGCCGGGGTTCCTGGCCGACAACACCGACGAACAGTGGCGGTCGGCGTTCGAGTCGGTGTTCCTGGGCGCGGTGCGGCTGGCCCGGGCGGCCGCCGCCGAGCTGGAGGAGGGCGGGGTCATCGGATTCGTGCTGTCCGGTTCGGTGTACGAGCCGATTCCCGGGCTGACCATCTCCAACGGTCTGCGGCCCGGTCTCGCCGGGTTCGCCAAGTCCCTCGCGGACGAGCTGGGGCCACGCGGCATCCGTGCCGTCGGTCTGCTCCCGGCCCGCATCGACACCGATCGCGTGCGCGAGCTGGACGGGCTGTCGGCGGATCCGGAGGCGACCAGGGCGGCGAACGAGGCCCGCATTCCGCTGCGGAGGTACGGCACCCCGGAGGAGTTCGGCCGTACGGCAGCGTTCCTGTTGTCGCCGGCCGCGTCGTATCTGACGGGGATCATGGTTCCGGTGGATGGTGGGGCCCGCAGCGGGTTCTGAGCGGCTGCTCGTTCGGGACGGCGAGGTGGTCACGCGTCCGCCGGTGGCCGTCCGTGGCCGGTCGCGCGGTTCCCCTGGGGTCAACTCACCCGTTCCGCACGGTGCTTGACGCACCTCAGCCGTACCTCCGCCGGCAGGGCCCTGAGGTTGCTCGAATCCCGGGCGTGGGCCAGGGCTCGGTCGGTGAGGTCGCGCAGCGCCGTCCCCGGGTCCACGTGCGGCTCCAGCAGGAGCCGCACCTGGGTCGCGGGGGCGTGGCGGCGCCCGGTCAGACGGACCTCGGCGCGCTGTACGCCGTCCAGGTCCTCGGCGTGCTCGGCCAGTACGTCCTCCAGTGCCCGGCCGCGCAGCAGTGCGCTCTCGCCGTCGCCGGTGTCCACCAGCACCTCGCCGAGCCGGCGCCGGCGCAGCACCGCCGTCAGCCACCACAGGGCGAGCAGCACGAGGACGGCCGGCACGGCGATGACGGTGGGCCACCACCAGCCGGCGTCCCGCCAGCGGGTCCGCTCGGCGGTGCTGAGCAGGACGTCGTGACGGCCGCTGTGAATCCACCACGACGGCGGCCGCACTCCGAGCCCGACGGCGAGCACCGAGCCGCCGAGCACGAGCAGCACCAGTCCCACCAACCCGATCAGCACTCGGTTGACGACCCCGCTCACGCCCTCACCCCTTCCGCCTGGGCCGCGCGACGCGCACCGACAGCGCGGGGGGCCGGGCCAGCCCCAGTGCCCTGATCGCGTCGGCGAGCACCATGTCCAGGTCGGCGTGCACCTCGTCGAGTTCGCGGAAGTGGGACAGTGCGCGCACGTCGGCCCTTCTGCGGCGCAGCCGGACCCGTACCGACTGCACTCCGGCGATCTCCATGGCGCGGTGGCTGAGCACGAGGGCGGCCGCGTCCCGGTGCAGTGCCGCCCGTACGTCGGGGTGCGGGCGCCGCATCGGCAGCAGGCTCCGCAGACCGGGGGTGACCGCCAGCACGACGAGCCACAGGCCGAGGACCGCGGTGACGCCCGCGCCGACCAGGACCCAGGTGTCGTCCAGCGGACGTGCGGCCAGCTGCCGGGCCAGCTCGCGCCGCCAGCGCAGGCCGGGCCGGTGCGCACGCACGGCCACGACGTCGTACAGGAACGCCCCGGCGACGATCAGGAGCAGCAGCGCGACGATGCCGGCCGGGATCCGGCGGGAGGACCAGAAGCGGTGCGTGCGCCCGTTCCCGCCGTCCAGCACGGGCGGGGGCTCGTGGTCCGCCGCCGCCTCGGACGGGCCGGGTGCGTCGTCGGCCGCCCTCTCGATGACGGGCAGGGGCTGTGTGGTGCTCTCGGTACCCCGGGGCTCGCTCATCGCGTCCTCCCCTGTGCAGCGCCGTGTGCCGGTACCAGGTGCAGCCGTTCCACCCGGACGGCGACCTCCGGCACCCGCATTCCCACCAAGGCGCCTACCCGCTCGACCACTTGGTGACGCACCGCGCGGCAGCGGGCGCCGATGTCACAGGGATAGCCGAGATCGAGGAACACCCGCACGTGCGCGGAGTCGGCCGGGGTCTGTTCCGCTCGGGCGGAGCCGGGGGCGTGGCGGCGCACGACGACCGTGGCGTGCGGCGCCGCGGCGTCCGGCGGCAGAGCCCCGAGCGCCTCGCGCGCCGCCTGCGCGGCGATCTTCGCGACGACGCGGTCCGCGATCCGGATCGCGCCGCGCTCGCCCGGTGCGACGGTGGCCGGGGATCTGCGGACCTCGCCGGTCCCGCCGCCCATCGGGGTCACCGCCGGCGGTGGTCGCGCGGGCGGAAGAAGTCGCCGAGTTCCAGGTCCCCCTCCAGGAACCGGCCGACGACGAAGCCGACGGCACCCAGGGCCGCCACCAGCAGGAAGGCGCCGAAGCCGCCGAAGTACCCGGCGAAGCCCAGCGCCATGCCGGCGATCATGCCGGCGACGGCCATGCTCATCGTGCGCTCCTCAGCGTCCTCGGCCCGTCCTCACGTGTGCGGTCGCCCGGTCGGCGGTACGTCACTGGATTCGCGGCTCCGGTTCCTCTTCCTCCTCCTCGGGGAGCTTCACGTCGCTGACGGCGATGTTGACCTCGACGACCTCCAGCCCCGTCATCCGTTCCACGGCCCCGACCACGTTCTCCCGGACGGCGCGTGCCACGTCGGTGATCGATACGCCGTAGTCGACGACGATTTCGAGGTCGAGCGCGGTCTGCACCTCGCCGACCTCGGCCTTCACGCCCCGGGTGACCGACTTGGTACCGCCGGGCACCCGGTCGCGCATGGCCCCGAAGGTCCGCGACAGCCCGCCGCCCATGGCGTGCACACCGAGCACGTCGCGCGCGGCCAGCCCGGCGATCTTCTCCACGACTCCGTCGGCGATGGTGGTCCGCCCCCGGGCGGCGGGGTCACCCCCACCGCGGCGGGTCGCCTGGGCCCTGCGGGTCGCGGGTGTCTCCGGCACGTCCTTGTCGCCCTCGGGGGTCCTCGTCCGGTTCTGCTCCGTCACGTCGGTCATGGCCGTGCGTCCCTTCGGTCGTCGTCCCCGATCCACGGTAGGCGGATCGGCGCGATCGCGCGCCAGGGATGCGGCAGGCTGGAGCAATGACGACGGCGGACGGGTGGACCCGGACGGTGCGGCACCAACTGGCGCTCGGCAGGCTGCTGCCGCTGGGCGGCCCGCGGGATGCCGCGTGGATCGCCGAGAGCGCGGCGAATGCGGTGCTGCGGCGCGCGGCGCAGGAGGTGCGGGGTGTGCGGCTGGGCGCCCTGCGGATCTCTCCGGGCGATCCCGAGGAGACCCACGAACCCGCGGTGCCGGCCCCGCCCAGCGCCCTGTCGCCGGGTTCTCTGCGCGTGTCGGCGGAGTTCGCGGCAACCGCGGACGAGCCGCTCCCGGCGACGGCGGCCCGCCTCCGCGGGACCCTGGCGGCCGCCGCGGCGCAGGGCCTCGGCCTGACGGTCGGCGACATCGACCTGCGGGTGACGGCCCTGCTGGACGAGCAGCCGGAGGCCGCCGTACGGGCGCCGGAGGCCGCCCCCGTGCAACCGCCCGAGCCGCCGACGGCGGGGGACGCGGCGGGGACGGAGGAGCGCCGGGTGGCAGCGGCCGTACTGGCCGTCCCGGGCGTGGCCCGGCTGACGGGCACGCTGGGCGGCCTGGGCCGCGCGGTGCACGTCGAGGAACGGCGGACGGGCACCGCCCTGCCGCGCCGCCACGTCCGGGTGGAGGTGGCGGTCGACGCGGCCCACCGGACCGTGGACGTGGCCCGGCAGGTGCGTGCGGCGGCGGGCGAGGCGCTCGGGGATCAGCCCACGGTGGCGGTGGTGGTCACCGCGGTGGGCTGACCGTTCACTCGCCGACGCCGGCCAGGTCCCGCAGCCGCCGGGCCTGGGCCGCCCGCTCGGCCTGGCGCTGCTCCTCGTACGACCGTCCCTGGACACCGCGCAGCAGCGCCTTGGTCTCGATCACGGCGTTCCGGGGGGCGGCCAGGATCGCCGCCGTCAGGTCCGCCACGGCCACGTCGAGCTGGTCCAGGGGCACGGCGAGATTGGCCAGCCCCGTGCTCACCGCCTCCTCGGCGGTCACGAACCGCCCGGTCACGCAGACCTCCAGCGCGCGGGCGTAGCCGATCAGCCCCACCAGCGGATGCGTACCGGTCAGGTCCGGCACCAGCCCGAGGCTGGTCTCGCGCATGGCGAACTGCACGTCGTCCGCGACGACGCGCAGATCACAGGCGAGCGCCAGCTGGAAGCCCGCGCCGACGGCATGTCCCTGTACAGCCGCGACGGACACGATGTCGCTGCGCCGCCACCAGGTGAAGGCCTCCTGGTACTCGGCGATGGTCGAGTCCAGCTCGGCGTCGCCGCCACGGGCGAGATCGATGAACGACGGCTCACCGTCGAAGCCCTCGGGCGTGAACGCCTGCCGGTCGAGCCCCGCCGAGAACGACTTGCCCTCGGCGCGCAGCAGCACGACGCGGACGGAGCCCGGCAGCAGCCGCCCGGCCTCGGCAAGCGCCCGCCACAGGGCGGGGCTCTGCGCATTGCGCTTGGCCGGGTTGGTCAGCGTCACCGTGGCGATCGCGTCGTCGACGGTGAGCCGCACGCCGTCCTTGTCGAGTACCGGTCCGGCACCCTTGCCGGGTACAGGATCAAGGTCGTGCTCGGGCGATTCCATGGAGCGCCTCCGATGGGTGCGGTCGTCCAGGATGCCGTACCTGGGCATCCTCAAGTGACTGCACAGTAACCACCCGGCCGATCGGTCGACCGACCGGGTGGCCACCATCGAAAGCCGATGGGCCGCCCGCGGTCAGGCCGTCGTGGCCTTTTTGCCCCGCGTCGCCCCGCCACGCCCACGAAGCGTGACACCCGACTCGCTGAGCATCCGGTGGACGAAGCCATACGAGCGGCCGGTTTCCTCGGCCAACGCCCGAATGCTCGCCCCGGCGTCGTACTTCTTCTTCAGGTCTGCCGCGAGCTTGTCGCGCGCGGCGCCGGTCACCCGGCTGCCCTTCTTCAGAGTCTCGGCCACCCGTGCCTCCTCATGGGAAGTGCGCTCTGGTCCCCTCATGATCACCCCTCCGGGGCGTGATGGCCACCCATTCGGCAAGGTCCGTGAGACAGGGTTGTGACGACAGGAGCGCGTGCGCACATACGGAATCGGCCACTCCACGCGATCGCGTGCGTACCGCCGAACGGGTTCTTCCGCGAAGTGCCTGGTCAGCGGTGCACGGCGGCCGAGCCCTTGGCAGATAAGGGCTCGGCCGGGAAATCGATGTAGGACACACCCCGGTACGAGGAGATCTCACACAGATGATGGATCACCGATGGGCCGAATGATCCATACGCAGTTGATCAACCGTTCGGTCAAGCCAGGGCGACGAGGTCCGCGTAGTCGGCGCCCCACAGGTCCTCGACGCCGTCGGGCAGCAGGATGATCCGCTCCGGCTGCAGCGCCTCCACCGCGCCCTCGTCGTGGGTGACCAGGACGACCGCGCCCTTGTAGGTGCGCAGCGCGCCGAGAATCTCCTCGCGGCTGGCCGGGTCGAGGTTGTTGGTCGGCTCGTCGAGGAGCAGGACGTTCGCGGAGGAGACGACCAGGGTGGCGAGCGCCAGACGGGTCTTCTCGCCGCCGGAGAGGACGCCGGCCGGCTTGTCGACGTCGTCGCCGGAGAACAGGAAGGAGCCCAGCACCTTGCGGACCTCGACGAGATCCATGTCGGGGGCGGCCGAGCGCATGTTCTCCAGCACCGTGCGGTCGGGGTCGAGGGTCTCGTGCTCCTGGGCGTAGTAGCCGAGCTTGAGGCCGTGGCCGGGGACGACCATGCCGGTGTCGGGCTGTTCCACGCCCGCGAGCAGCCGCAGCAGGGTGGTCTTGCCCGCTCCGTTGAGGCCGAGGATGACGACCCGGGAGCCCTTGTCGATGGCCAGGTCGACGTCGGTGAAGATCTCCAGCGAGCCGTACGACTTCGACAGGCCCTCGGCCGTCAGTGGCGTCCTGCCGCAGGGCGCGGGCTCGGGGAAGCGCAGGCGGGCGACCTTGTCCTGCTGCCGCACCTCCTCCAGACCGGACAGCAGCTTCTCGGCGCGGCGGGCCATGTTCTGCGCGGCGACCGTCTTGGTGGCCTTGGCGCGCATCTTGTCGGCCTGGGCGTTGAGCGCGGCGGCCTTCTTCTCGGCGTTGGCGCGCTCACGCTTGCGGCGCTTCTCGTCGGCCTCGCGCTGCTGCTGGTACAGCCTCCAGCCCATGTTGTAGATGTCGATCGCGGACCGGTTGGCGTCGAGGTAGAACACCTTGTTCACGACCGTCTCGACCAGGTCGACGTCGTGCGAGATGACGATGAAGCCGCCGCGGTAGGTCTTCAGGTAGTCGCGCAGCCAGATGATCGAGTCCGCGTCGAGGTGGTTGGTCGGCTCGTCCAGCAGCAGGGTGTCCGCGTCGGAGAACAGGATCCTGGCCAGCTCGATACGGCGGCGCTGACCGCCGGAGAGGGTGTGCAGGGGCTGGCCCAGCACGCGGTCGGGCAGGTTGAGGGCGGCGGCGATGGTCGCGGCCTCGGCCTCGGCGGAGTACCCGCCCTTGGTGAGGAACTCCGTCTCCTGGCGCTCGTACTGCTTCATCGCCTTCTCGCGGGTGGCGCCCTTGCCGACGGCGATCCGCTGCTCGTTCTCACGCATCTTGCGGATCAGCACGTCCAGGCCCCGCGCGGACAGGATGCGGTCACGGGCGAGCACGTCCAGGTCGCCGGTGCGGGGGTCCTGCGGGAGGTAGCCGACCTCGCCGGAGCGGGTGACGGTGCCCCCGGCCGGGATGCCCTCGCCGGCCAGGACCTTGGTGAGGGTGGTCTTGCCGGCGCCGTTGCGGCCGACCAGGCCGATGCGGTCGCCCTTGGCGACGCGGAAGGAGGCGTTCTCGATGAGGATGCGGGCACCGGCGCGCAGCTCGATGCCGGAAGCGGAGATCACGGACAGACTCCAGGGCAGTGGGTGGCGGGATGGGCGGCTGAGGACGTTCCCGCCGTCTAATGCGCGAGGAGAATGGCCATGGGGACCAGTCTAACGGGGGCGTGCAAGCGCTTTTTCAGGGTGCGGGTGTGCGCTGCGTCGAGCGGGTCACCCCTCGGGGGCGGCGCTCCTGCGTGGGCGCTCCCCCCTCCGACGCGTCCGTGCCGGAGCCCGGGGCGTTGTCAGTGGCGGGTGCCAGACTGAACCGCGGGCCGAAGACTCTTCGGCCGCCACCGGCTCACGGCACGGGACCGACTCGCAAGGGAGTGATCGGCATGGCAGGCACGGACGGGCGACCGAGCATCTACCCCACGCTGCTGTACGCGGACGCCAAGGCGGCCGTCAAGCAGCTCACCGAGGCCTTCGGCTTCACGGAGCTGTCGGTGTACGAGGGCGAGGACGGCCTGGTGCAGCACGCCGAACTGGTGCTGGGCAACGGCGCGGTGATGCTCGGCTCCAAGGGCCGCGGCGGCCGTTTCGACGAGGCCATGCGGGGCGCGGGCCCGACCGGGGTGTACGTCGTGGTGGACGACGTGGACGCCCACCACCAGCGCGCCGTTGACCATGGCGCGGAGATCCTGATGCCCCCGACGGACCAGGACTACGGCGCTCGGGACTACATGGCCCGGGACGTCGAGGGGAACATCTGGAGCTTCGGCACCTACGCCCCGCAGATAGGCGACTGAGCGCGCCGGCCGGTGGGCCGGGGTGATCCGAAGGGCGCCCCCGGGGGGTGTCGTTCGGATCACCCCGGATAGGCCGCGGCGCATGGTGCGGTGCATCGCAAGGCGGAGCATGACCCGCGTACTGGACGTACTCGGGTCATGCGACAACGCGGCGAGGTGCCGTGCCAGGCGCCGCGGACCCGCGGTGATCCGAACGACACCCCCTAGCTGCCCCCGGTGTGCACCTGGAAGGCCGCTCGGCGTACGGCCTTGGCCAGCGCGGGGTCCGGGTGTGCCGCGGCGAGTGCGACCAGCACCTGCACGGTCCGGGGGTGACCGACTGCCCGGACCTCGTCCAGCAGCGCGGGGACGGTGGGCTGCACCGCTGACTCCAGGTGCCGTACGAGCATGGGGGCCTCCCCGTGGTCGGCGACGGCGGCGGCGGTGTCCACCCACAGCCACGTCGCCTCCTGCCGGGTGAGGACCTCGTGGGCGTCCTCCGGGTCGATCCCGTCGTGCTCGGCCAGCCACAGCAGGGCGTACGGCCGCAGCGTCGGCTCGTCGAGCACGGACCGCACGTCGGGCTCGGCGGGGGCGCCGACGACGCGCAGCGCCTCGAAGGCGAGGCCGCGCAGCAGGGCGTCCTCGCCGCGGGCGGCGCCGAGGAGCTCGGTGACGGCGCTGCCGACGGGCCGGGCGGCGAGCCAGGCGCGGTACTCGGCGCGGGCCGCGTTGGGCCGCAGCTGGGCGCAGCCGCGCAGCATGTCCTCGGCGGACTGCTCGATGTTCCCTGCGGGGCTCTGGGCGGCGACGCAGATCTGTTCCAGCTTCACCCAGACCGCCCAGCTGCCGAGCGGGGTGAGTGTGGCCTGCCCGTCGCCGTAGGTGAGGGCGCCGACGGATGCCAGGGCCCGCAGGGCCCAGTCGAGAAGGGGCGCGAGCGGGGTGTCGGCGGCGGGCTCCGCGAGGGTGCCGTCGGGGGAGCCGGGCGGTGGGATCGCCGGCCTCGCGGGCACGGCCTGGGGTCCGTAGGGGATCTCGCAGCGCTCGGTGCGCAGTTCGGTGACCCGCTGCTGGAGGAGGTCCAGCAGTTGCTCGACGGGGACCGGCCCGGCGGACAGTTGAAGGAAGGAGAGCACCTGCGGCATGGCGGAGACGACCTCGGCGACCGCGGCCGCCTCGTGGCCGTCGGGCTCCGGGGAGGCGAGCGACCAGGCGTCGAAGAGGGCGACCCAGCCGCGCAGCACCGCGCTGTCGTCGCGGTTCCAGGCGCGCAGCCGCCAGCCGGGGCGGGCGCTGTCGCCGTGCACCTCGATGAGACCGGCCAGGCGGGAGGTGTCCCAGTCGGCGCGGACCTGAGCGGCGCTCAGGCCCAGTTCGCCGGCCGCCTGTTCGGCGGTCACGTCGGAGAGGGTGGCCTTGCCGTCGGCGGTCGCGCCGTTGCGGCCGGGGCCCAGGGCGGCGTCGGCCCAGCGGGCGACCCGAGCCGCTCCGGCCAGCAGGGAGCGCGCCATTCCGGCCAGCTCCGCGGGTGCCGGAGTGCCCTCCGGGGGGCGGGGGGCGGGGCGGGGCGAGCGCCGCTGGTTCACGGCTCGGGGGGCGGCGGCCAGGGGTCGGGGGCGGACGAGTCGAAGCCTGGAGTCGCGCGGGATACGGGACGTCACGGGTGCAGTCTTCCGCTTGACCGTCCGAAAACCCAAACGGAATGTCACCGCGGGCGACGGGGATGGCCAACGCACCGGGCCGAGGGAGGCCAATTGTGAGGTGATCAAGCCACCGGCGGGCCGCTAAACGGAACCACGCGGAAGCGCCGGGGCAACCCTCGGTTCCGGCCACCGGAACCTCCCGGACCACTGTCGGCGGCCCGGGCCGAGGAGGCGGGGCGCCGCGCTCACATCAGCGGCGTGAGGAAGCGCCGCAACGCCTCTTCGTACCCCTCGGGATCGGCGTTCCACATCGCCCCGTGCGGCGCGTTCGGCACCGTGCGCAGGGCGACGAGGTTGGGCCGGCGGTCGGCGAGGCGGCGGGAGAGCTGCCACGGGGCCACCCTGTCGTCCGGGCCGTGGAAGACGAGCGTGGGCACCGTGAGCTGTGCGGGGTCGGCCGCTTCGGCGGCCCGGCCGCCGTGCAGTCCGGTGCGCCCCTGCGCGGCGCGCACCGCGAGCGGCAGCAGGGCGGCCGGCGTGTGCCGGGCCGCGGCCAGCGCCCGCAGGGTCGCCTCCCAGCTGAGGACGGGAGAGTCCAGCACCAGCCCGGAGATGCGGTCGCGCAGCCCGGAGCGGGTGGCGGCGTGCAGGGCCATGGCCGCGCCGGTGGACCAGCCGTGCAGGATGACCCGCTCGGCGCCGTAGCGGACGGCGTAGCGGATGGCCGCGTCCACATCGCGCCACTCGGTCTCCCCCAGGTGGTTCAGCCCGTCCGGGGAGCGGGGCGCGCCGAGGTCGCCTCGGTAGGCGAGGTCCAGTACCGGGAAGCGCCTGCGGTACAGGAATCCCATGATGTTCATGGGGTGTTCGCGGGTGGTGCCCAGGCCGTGCACGGTGATCACCCAGGTTTCCCGGACGGCGGGCACGAACCAGGCGGGCAGGGCGCCGAGTTCACCCGGGATGTCCACGTCGGCATGGTCGAGACCGAGGGCGGACTTCGGGTTGCCGACGTGCACGTTCGGGGTGAGCCAGACCTTGTCGCCGGGGTTCACGGTGCCATGGGTGACGCGTTCCAGGCGGCGCACGACGGTGTCGGCGGAGCGCGGGGCGGTCGGCAGGACGGGGCCGACGACCGCGTGGGAGCCGTCACCGGCCAGGCCGTAGGTGCCGGGACGCTGGGAGGCGAGGCCCCTGGTGAGCGCGATCCGGCCCGCGGCCGTGCCGTGCACGGTGAGCCGGGGCTCGGTGGGCAGAGGCCGCCCCGGGGGCGCCTTGAGCGCGGCGTCGCTGGCGATCCGGCCCGCGGCGACGCTCGCCGCGCCGGCCGCCAGGGCCACCGTGACGGCCGCGGCCGTCGCCTTGACTGTGCGCACGGCTCCAGTCTCCTGGCGCACGCGGCCACCGGCCAGCGGGAGGAAGGGTCGGGGTGACATGTCCGGGCGAGTTCCAGAAAGAGCGGACTTCATCCCTGTGCCGACGTCATGTCACGCGCCATGCCACGCCTCATGTCATGCGCCACCGCCCGCGCCGGGCACCGCCCCCGGCTGCCCGTACCCGCGCAGCCGCTCCCCCACCTCCGCCAGTTCATCGTGCGAGAGCAGCGAAGGGGTCAGTCCCGGTACCGACGACGCGGTCAGCCACAGGCGGCACATCCATTCCAGTTGAGCCGTGCGGTCGTAGGCCTGGTCGAGCGTGGCGCCGTAGGTGATCGTGCCGTGGTTCTGGAGGAGGCAGCCGGAGCGGCCGGCCAGGGCGCGGAGCATGTTCTCCGCCAACTCCGCGGTGCCGTACGTCGCATACGGGGCAACCCGGACGGGGCCGCCGAGCGCGGCGGCCATGTAGTGGATCAGCGGCAGTTCGGGGACGAGCGTGGAGACGGCCGTCGCGTGGACGGCGTGGGTGTGGACGACGGCGCGCGCGTCGGTGCTGCGGTAGATCGCGAGGTGCATGGGCAGCTCGCTGGTGGGGACGAGGGCGCCGAGCACCTGCCGGCCGTCGAGGTCGACGCCGGTCACGTCGTCCGGTGCGAGCCGGTCGTACGGTACGCCGGACGGTGTGACCAGCACGATGTCCCCGACGCGCACCGACACATTGCCCGAGGTGCCGACGACCAGCCCGTCCGACACCGTGCGGCGGGCCGCCGCGACCAGCGTCGCCCAGGCGCTCGCCTCCTCCTGACGCACCCCGCTCCCCCGCGGCTCCGACACCTGCGGGCCGCCCTCCCCGGGGCCTCGCACGTCCCCCTGGTCCCGCCGCTGTTCAGCCATGCCGCGATCCTGCCAGCCGGTGCCCCGGCCCGTCGTCACGGCGGGGCATCTTGGGCCGGAACCCACCCCTCCAAAAGAGTGCATATGTGCCTATACCCCCCGTGTATCCCTCGTGCCGGTACTTGGCGAGGGATGCACGTGGATTGAATGATCTTCCACTACCGTCTGGACCGATCGTCGCGCACGTCCCCATTCCCGGGGGAAGCATGGCCCGTGATCACGCACCGTCCCGCCGCCGTGCCCGCATCGCCGCGGCGGCCCTGGCGGCACTGACCGCCGGGGCGAGTGCGCTCACCGCGTTACCGGCCTCGGCGACGGGCCTGCCCAGGGGGCACGACGTCTCCTCGCACCAGAAGGACGTGGACTGGCCCGGCGCCAGGGCGAAGGGCGCCCGGTTCGTCTACGTCAAGGCCACCGAGTCCACCACCTACCGCAATCCCTACTTCGGCCGGCAGTACGGCGGCGCGCGCAGCGCGGGTCTGGTCCGCGGGGCGTACCACTTCGCCGTGCCGAACGAGTCCTCGGGCGCCACCCAGGCCGCGTACTTCGTCCGCAACGGCGGGGGCTGGCGGGCGGACGGCTGGACGCTGCCGCCCGCGCTCGACATCGAGTACGACCCGTACGACGAGAAGCAGGAGTGCTACGGCCTGAGCAGGGTGCGGATGGTCGCCTGGATCAAGGCCTTCAGCGACGAGGTCCAGCGGGAGACCCGTCGCCTGCCGGTGATCTACACCACCACCCACTGGTGGAACACGTGCACCGGTGGCAGCAGCGCCTTCGCCGCCGACCACGCGCTGTGGATCGCCCGCCACTCCACCCAGGACACCGGGTCGCTGCCGTCCGGGTGGTCGTCCTGGACGTTCTGGCAGTACGACACCAGCGGCCTCCTTCCGGGTGACCAGAATCTCTTCAACGGGTCACCGGCTCGGCTGAAACGGTTCGCAAGGGGCTCGTAGCCCAGCAATACCGGGCTTTCGGGTCATCACGGCACGACGACCCCACCTCAGGACACCCCCAAGACCGTCCCAGTTCACCTTCCGTTCACTCTGGTTACGTACGTTCGTCCGGCCAACGACTTCTAAAGATTGCCTGGGTAAATGGAAAGCTTCTCGCTGATCCTCGCGATTGTGGTGGCAACCGCACTCGCGTTCGATTTCACGAACGGTTTCCACGACACCGCCAATGCGATGGCCACGACCATCTCCACTGGCGCGCTCAAGCCCAAGGTCGCGGTGGCCATGTCCGCCGCACTCAACCTTGTCGGCGCCTTCCTCTCCGTGGAGGTCGCCAACACGATCTCGAAGGGTCTCGTCGACGAGACCGGCATCCGTCCCGAGGTCATCTTCGCCGCCCTGGTCGGCGCGATCCTCTGGAACCTGCTGACCTGGCTGGTGGGGCTCCCCTCCAGCTCGTCGCACGCCCTCATGGGCGGCCTGATCGGCGCCACCATCGCCTCGGCCGGCATCGGCGCGGTGCACGGCGACGCGCTGGTCACCAAGGTGCTGATCCCGGCGGTCGCAGCCCCGGTCGTGGCGGGCGTCGCCGCGATGGTCGCGACCCGGCTGTCGTACACCGCCGGCCGGAAGTCCGACGGCAAGGCGGCCGAGAAGGGTCACCGGGCCGGACAGATCGCCTCCGCGGGCCTGGTCTCGCTGGCCCACGGCACCAACGACGCGCAGAAGACGATGGGCGTCATCACCCTCGCCCTGATCGCCGGCGGCGCCATCGCCCCCGGCTCCAACCCTCCCACCTGGGTCATCCTCGCCGCGGGCCTCGCCATCGCGCTCGGCACCTACATCGGCGGCTGGCGCATCATCCGCACCATGGGCACGGGCCTGACCGACCTTCAGCCGCAGCAGGGCTTCGCCGCCCAGACGAGTGCGGCCACGGCCATCCTGGCCTCCTCCCACCTCGGCTTCTCCCTCTCCACCACGCACGTCGTCTCCGGCTCGGTGATGGGCGCGGGCCTGGGCCGCAAGGGCGGTGTGGTCCGCTGGTCGACCGCCACCCGCATGGCCGTCGCCTGGGTGCTCACGCTGCCGGCCGCCGCCCTGGTCGGCGCCGGTGCGGAGGCCGTGACCGGCCTCGGCGACTGGGGCACCGCGATCGTCGCGGTCTTCCTGGTGGCGGCGAGCGCGGCGATCTGGAGGGTCTCGCGCCGCCAGGTCGTCGACCACACCAACGTCAACGACACCGAGGAGCCGGCCGGCGTGGTCACCACCGCGATCGCCGCCGTGACCCCGCCCCCGGCGGGTTCGGTGAGCGCCGGTGCCTCGGCCCCGGCGGCCGAGGACCTCGCGGCCACGATCCCCGCCCCGGCCCCCGCGCCCGCCGCCGAGTCGGCGGCCCCGCCCGCCGCCGTCTGAGCCCGCGTCCCAGGCAGAAGGAAGAGAAGCACCATGAAGATCGACTGGGCAGCCCTCGGCTCCGTCTTCGGCGTCAGCCTCGCCGTCACCGTGGGCCTCGTGGCCCTGTTCACGCTCGGCATCGCGGGCCTGTCCCGCCGCGAGCGGGCCGTCACCCAGGCCAACGGCGGCGGGGCGCTCGCGCTCACCGGCGCCTACGTCTGCTTCGCCACCTGCGCGGCCGCGGTGGCGTACGGCATCTACCTCATCATGGCGAAGGCCTGACGGCTGCACACTCGTCGTCCGCCCTGCCCGGAGCGCCTCGTCGGCGCTCCGGGCAGGGCGGCTTCGTGCCCTGGTGTGGGCCTCATCTCAGTCTCCCTTCCCAGGTCAGCAGCAAGTTGACGGGTGTTCGCGCGCCGTGGTGGACTGCCCGGGCCAACTACGGCGGCAGAAGAGGAAGCCGGTGTGAATCCGGCGCGGTCCCGCCACTGTGACCGGGGAAGGAATTTCCCGGGAGCCAGGAACTCTCACCGCCGGTCTCGTCGAACCAGGGCGCGGACACCCTGAGTGAGGACATATCGCCATGCGCGGCTGCCGATCCAGGTTCACTACCCGGCCAGTGACTGCCCCGGCCATCGGCTGAACCGATGGGTGCCGATCGCGACTTCGCGTACGGCGCCGCCGCCGGCCTTCTCGGTGACCTGCTCCTCGGCGACCCGCGCCGCGGACATCCGGTCGCCGTGTTCGGGCGGGCCGCGGGTGCCGTGGAACGCGTGCTGTGGCGGGACCACCGGGGGTGGGGCGCCCTGCACACCGCCGTGTGCGTGGGGGGCACCGTCTCCCTGGCGGCGCTCGCCGCGTCCGCCCTGCGTCCCTCCCGGACCGCCTCAGCCGCCCTGACCGCGACCGCCACCTGGGCCGTCGTCGGGGGGACTTCGCTCGCCCGGGAGGCGCGGAGCATCGGGCGGGCACTGGAGGCGGGGGACGTCGAGGCGGCCCGGGCCCGGCTCCCGCATCTGTGCGGACGGGACCCCCAGGCCCTGGACGCGGACGGCATCGCCCGGGCCGTGGTGGAGTCCGTCGCCGAGAACACCTCGGACGCGGTGGTCGGCGCCCTGGTGTGGGGAGCCGTGGGCGGCGTGCCCGGGCTGCTCGGTTTCCGGGCGGTCAACACCCTCGACGCCATGGTCGGGCACAAGTCGCCGAAGTACCGCCGCTACGGCTGGGCCTCGGCGCGGCTCGACGACCTCGCCGGGTGGCCGGGGGCGCGCCTGACCGCCGTACTGGCGGCCGCCGCGGGTCCGGACCCGCGGGGCGCCGCGCGCGCCTGGCGGGCCGACGCCGTCCGGCACCCGAGCCCCAACGCCGGGCCCGTGGAAGCCTCCTTCGCGGGCGCGCTCGGGGTGCGGCTGGGCGGAACCCTGTCGTACGGCGGGCGCGTCGAGCACCGGCCGGTGCTCAACGGCCGGGGACGCGCCGTGCGGACCGGTGACATCGAGCGGGCGGTACGGCTCTCCCGTCGGGTGAGCCTGCTCGCGCTCGGCGTCAGTGTGGCCGGGCGGGCGGCCGCCCGCCGGATCCTCGCGAAGGGACGCACGTCATGAGCGGTGGTCTGCTCGTCGCCGGCACCACCTCCGACGCCGGCAAGAGCGTCGTCACCGCCGGGATCTGCCGGTGGCTGGTACGGCAGGGGGTCAAGGTCGCGCCCTTCAAGGCGCAGAACATGTCCCTCAACTCGTTCGTCACCCGTGAGGGCGCCGAGATCGGACGCGCGCAGGCCATGCAGGCCCAGGCGTGCCGCATCGAGCCCACCGCGCTGATGAACCCCGTGCTGCTCAAGCCGGGCGGCGAACAGAGCAGCCAGGTGGTGCTGCTGGGCAGGCCGGTCGGAGAACTGAGCGCGCGCGGGTACCACGGCGGGCGGCAGCAGCGGCTGCTCGGCACCGTGCTGGACTGTCTCACGGAGTTGCGGGGCAGGTATGACGCGGTGATCTGTGAGGGGGCCGGCAGTCCTGCCGAGATCAATCTGCGGCGGACCGACATCGTGAACATGGGCATCGCCCGCAACGCGAGGCTTCCCGTGCTCGTCGTCGGTGACATCGACCGCGGCGGCGTCTTCGCCTCGTTCTTCGGCACCGTCGCCCTGCTGTCCCGCGAGGACCAGGAACTCGTCGCCGGGTTCCTGGTCAACAAGTTCCGTGGTGACGTGAGCCTGCTGGAGCCGGGTCTGGACATGCTGCGCGGTCTCACCGGGCGGCGCACCTACGGCGTGCTGCCCTTCCGGCACGGCCTCGGCATCGACGAGGAGGACGGGCTGCGGGTGTCCCTGCGGGGATCGGTGCGGGAGTCCGTGGTGGCTCCCGCGGTCGGTGCGGACGTGCTGCGGGTCGCGGTCTGCGCGATACCCCTCATGTCCAATTTCACCGACGTGGACGCGCTGGCCGCCGAACCGGGCGTCGTGGTGCGGTTCGTGGACCGGCCCGAGGAGCTGGCCGACGCCGACCTCGTGGTGGTCCCCGGAACCCGGGGCACGGTCCGCGCCCTGGAGTGGCTGCGCGAGCGTGGTCTCGCGGCGGCGATCGAACGGCGCGCCGCCGAGGGGCGGCCCGTCCTCGGCGTCTGCGGCGGCTTCCAGATCCTCGGCGAGCACATCGAGGACGAGGTCGAGAGCCGCCGGGGGCAGGTGGACGGGCTCGGGGTGCTTCCCGTGCGGGTGCGGTTCGCCCGTGAGAAGACCCTCGCCCGGCCGGTCGGCGAGGCCCTCGGGGAGCGTGTCGAGGGCTACGAGATCCACCACGGAGTCGCCGACGTCCTGGGCGGCGAAGCCTTCCTGGACGGCTGCCGGGTCGGCCAGACCTGGGGCACGCACTGGCACGGCTCCCTGGAGTCGGACGGGTTCCGGCGGGCCTTCCTGCGCGAGGTGGCGGCCGCCGCGGGCCGCCGCTTCGTACCGGCCCCCGACACGTCGTTCGCCGCGCTGCGCGAGGAACAGCTCGACCGGCTCGGCGACCTGATCGAACAGCACGCGGACACGGACGCGCTGTGGCGGCTCATCGAGTCGGGCGCGCCGCAAGGACTGCCCTTCATCCCACCGGGAGCGCCCGCATGAGCACAGTGTTGTTGTTGTCGACCGCCGACACCGATCTGCTGGCGGCCCGTGCCTCCGGCGCGTCCTACCGGATCGGCAACCCGACCCGCGTGGACGTGGCCGGGGAGCTGCCGGCGCTGATCGAGGGCGCGGACATCGCCGTCGTACGGCTGCTGGGCGGCAAGCGTGCCTGGGAGGACGGGCTGGCCGCGCTGCGGGCCTCGGGCGTCCCGACCGTTCTGCTCGGCGGGGAGTCCGTCCCGGACGCGGAGTTGATGGCCGAGTCGTCCGTGCCCGCCGGTGTGGTCGCCGAGGCCCTGAAGTACCTGGTCGAGGGCGGCCCCGCCAACCTCACCGAACTCGCCCGGTTCCTGTCCGACACCGTGCTGCTGACCGGCGAGGGGTTCGACGAGCCGCGGAAGATGCCCGAGTACGGCGTCCACGGCGAGCGGGCGCTGGTCGAGGGCCGTCCCACGGTCGGCGTGCTCTTCTACCGCGCCCACGAACTGAGCGGCAACACCGCCTTCGTGGACACCCTGTGCGACGCCATCGAGGCACGCGGCGCCAACGCCCTCGCGGTGTACTGCGGTTCGCTGCGCGGTGCGCCGGCGGGGCTGTACGAGATCCTGGGCCGGGCCGACGCCCTGGTCGCCACGGTCCTGGCGGCCGGCGGCACGCACGCCTCGCAGGCGTCGGCGGGCGGCGACGAGGAGTCCTGGGACATCGGGGCCCTCGCCGACCTCGACATCCCCGTCCTGCAGGGGCTGTGCCTGACCTCCTCGCGCGCCGCCTGGAACGAGTCCGACGCCGCCCTCTCCCCCATGGACGCGGCCATGCAGGTCGCCATCCCCGAGTTCGACGGCCGCCTGATCACCGTGCCGTTCTCCTTCAAGGAGCAGGTCGCCGACGGGGGGGCCGACGTGCCGGTCTACGTCGCCGACCCCGAGCGGGCCGGGCGGGTCGCCGGAATCGCCCTACGGCACGCGCGGTTGAAGCACAGGGACAACGCGGACAAGAAGGTCGCGCTGGTCTTCACCGCCTACCCGACCAAGCACTCGCGGGTCGGCAACGCGGTCGGCCTCGACACGCCCGCCTCGGCGGTACGCGTGCTGGACGCGCTGCGGGAGGCGGGGTACTCCCTCACCGAGTACCCGGACAACGGCGACGAGTTGATCCACCGGCTCATCGAGGCCGGCGGCCACGACGTCGAGTGGCTCACGGAGGAACAGCTGGCCGCCGCGCCCGCGCGCGTGCCGCTGGCCGACTACCGGGCGTGGTTCGACGAGCTCGACCCCGGGCTGCGTGAGGCGATGCTGGAGGCGTGGGGCGAGCCGCCGGGCGGCCTGTACGTCGACGGGGACGACATCGTGCTGGCCTCCCTCCGGTTCGGGAACGTCGTGGTCATGATCCAGCCGCCACGCGGCTTCGGCGAGAACCCGATCGCGATCTACCACGACCCCGACATGCCGCCGTCGCACCACTACATGGCGGCCTACCGCTGGCTGGAGGCCGCGACATCGCAGGGGGGCTTCGGCGCCGACGCGATCGTCCACATGGGCAAGCACGGCACGATGGAGTGGCTGCCCGGCAAGGGGCTCGGACTCGGCCGGGGGTGCGCCCCGGACGCCGTCCTCGGCGACCTGCCACTGATCTACCCCTTCATCGTCAACGACCCCGGCGAGGGAACCCAGGCCAAGCGACGCGGCCACGCCACGGTCGTCGACCACCTCGTACCGCCGATGGCGCGTGCCGACACCTACGGCGACCTGGCGAAACTGGAGCAGCTCCTGGACGAGTACGCGCTCGTCTCGGACCTGGACCCGGCGAAGGCCCCGGCGGTGCGCGCCCAGATCTGGACGCTGGTCAAGGCCGCCGAGCTGCACCACGACCTCCATGTGGACGAGCAGCCGGACGACGACGAGTTCGACGAGTTCGTCATGCACATCGACGGTTATCTGTGCGAGATCAAGGACGTGCAGATCCGCGACGGACTGCACATCCTCGGCGGCGGCCCGGTCGGCGAGCCGCGCGTGAACCTCGTGCTGGCCGTGCTGCGTGCCTCGCAGGTGTGGGGCGGGCAGGCGAACGCACTGCCGGGGCTGCGGGCTTCGCTGGCCGAGCACTTCGGTCTGGTGGAGAAGGACCTGCTCGCCGGGCCCGGTGCGCCGGTGAAGGTTCCCGTCGAGCTGACCGACCTGGTGGACGGTCCGTCCCGTACGGCCGCGGACGCGATCGACCTGCTGGAGCAGTTGTGCCGGCGGGTCGCGCAGGGCATGGAGGAGCGCGGCTGGGCCGCGGACGCGAGCGCGGCCTTCGTACGGGAGGTGCTCGGCACCGAACTTCCCGAAGCCGTCGCCGTGCTGGACTTCGCCTGCACCGAGGTCGTGCCGCGGCTGGCGAGGACCACCGACGAGATCGGCCACATCCTGCGGGCCCTGGACGGCGGTTACGTCCCGGCCGGCCCGTCGGGCTCGCCCACGCGCGGTCTGGTCAACGTGCTCCCGACCGGCCGCAACTTCTACTCGGTCGACCCCAAGGCCATTCCGTCCCGGCTGAGCTGGGAGGTCGGGCAGTCGCTGGCCGACTCGCTGGTGCAGCGGTACCTGAGCGACACCGGCCAGTACCCGAAGTCGGTCGGCCTGACGGTCTGGGGGACGTCCGCCATGCGCACTCAGGGCGACGACATCGCCGAGATCCTGGCGCTGCTCGGCTGCCGTCCGGTCTGGGACGACGCCTCCCGCCGGGTGACCGGCTTCGAGGTGATCCCCCTCCAGGAGCTCGGCCGGCCCCGCATCGACGTCACGGTGCGTATCTCGGGCTTCTTCCGGGACGCGTTCCCGCACGTCGTCGGGCTCATCGACGACGCCGTACGGGCGGTGGCCGAGCTGGACGAGCCCGCCGAGGGGAACTTCGTCCGCGCCCACGCCGACGAGGACACGGCCGTCCACGGGGACCGGCGGCGCGCGACCGCGCGTGTCTTCGGCTCCAAGCCGGGCGCGTACGGCGCGGGCCTGCTGCCGTTGATCGACGCCCGCAACTGGCGCTCGGACGCCGATCTCGCCGAGGTGTACGCGGTGTGGGGCGGCTATGCCTACGGCCGCGGACTCGACGGGCGGGCGGCGCGCGGGGACATGGAGACGGCGTTCCGGAGGATCGCCGTCGCCGCCAAGAACGTCGACACCCGCGAGCACGACCTCGTGGACGCCGACGACTACTTCCAGTACCACGGCGGCATGGTCGCCATGGTGCGGCACCTGACGGGCGCGAGCCCCGAGGCGTACGTCGGGGACAGCGCCGTACCGGACCAGGTGAAGACGCGCACCCTCGGTGAGGAGACGCACCGGGTCTTCCGTGCCCGTGTGGTCAACCCGCGCTGGATGGCGGCGATGCGCCGCCACGGCTACAAGGGCGCCTTCGAGATGGCCGCGACCGTCGACTACCTCTTCGGGTACGACGCCACGGCCGGCGTGGTCGACGACTGGATGTACGAGAAGCTCAGCGCCGAGTACGTCTTCGAACCGGAGAACCGGGACTTCATGAAGAAGTCCAACCCGTGGGCCCTGCGCGGTATCACGGAGCGGCTCCTGGAGGCGGCCGACCGCGGGCTGTGGGCGGAGCCGGACGCGGACACGCTGGAGCGGCTGCGGGCCACCTATCTGGAGCTGGAAGGCGACTTGGAGGGCGAGGAGAAGTGAGTACCCCGTTTCCGTTCACGGCCGTCGTCGGCCAGGACGACCTGCGTCTGGCGCTGCTGCTGAACGCCGTGTCGCCCGCGGTCGGCGGTGTGCTGGTGCGCGGCGAGAAGGGCACCGCCAAGTCCACGGCGGTGCGCGCCCTGTCGGCGCTGCTGCCGCAGGTCCCGGTCGTCCCCGGGTGCCGCTTCTCCTGCGACCCGGCCGCCCCGGACCCGGGATGTCCCGACGGGCCGCACGAGCCGGGCACCGGTACGACGCGTGCCGCACGCATGGTCGAACTCCCTGTCGGCGCCTCCGAGGACCGGCTGGTGGGCGCCCTCGACATCGAACGGGCGCTCGCCGAGGGCGTGAAGGCCTTCGAGCCGGGTCTGCTCGCCGACGCGCACCGCGGCATCCTCTACGTCGACGAGGTCAACCTCCTGCACGACCACCTGGTCGACCTGCTGCTGGACGCGGCCGCGATGGGCGCCTCGTACGTGGAGCGCGAGGGCGTGTCCGTGCGGCACGCGGCCCGTTTCCTGCTGGTCGGCACCATGAACCCCGAGGAGGGCGAGCTGCGGCCGCAGCTGCTCGACCGGTTCGGGCTGACCGTCGAGGTGGCGGCCTCGCGGGAGCCGGAGCAGCGGGTGGAGGTCGTCCGGCGGCGGCTGGCCCATGACGACGACCCCGCCGGTTTCGCCGCCCGGTGGGCCGAGGAGGAGGCCGCCGTACGGGCGCGGATCGTGGCGGCGCGCACGCTGCTGCCGCAGGTGCGGCTGGGCGACGGGGCGCTGCGGCAGATCGCGGCGACCTGTGCCGCCTTCGAGGTGGACGGGATGCGCGCCGACATCGTGATGGCGCGTACCGCCACGGCGCTGGCGGCCTGGGCCGGGCGGACCGACGTGCTCGCCGAGGACGTACGGCAGGCGGCCCTGCTCGCGCTGCCGCACCGGCGGCGGCGCAACCCCTTCGACGCGCCGGGGCTGGACGAGGACAAACTCGACGAGACGCTCGAGCAGTTCGGCGGTTCGGACGACGACGACCCGGATCCGGGCCCGGACGGCCCCGGTGGCGGCGGTGGGCAGCCTCCGCAGGCCGACGGTGGCCCGCGGGGCGGTGAGACGGGCGCCCGGCCCGAGTCCGGCGAGGACGGGGAGCCGCAGGCCTCCGGTGCCGGCGAGCAGGCTGCCGTACGGGCCGCCGAGCCCTTCCGTGCGAAGGTGCTGAGTGTGCCCGGCATCGGTGAGGGTGCCGCCGGGCGGCGCTCGCGGGCCCGGACCGAGCACGGGCGGACGACGGGGGCCCGGCGCCCCCGGGGGACGCTCACCAAGCTGCATCTGGCGGCGACCGTGCAGGCCGCCGCGCCGCACCAGCGGGCCCGCGGGAGGTCGGGGCCGGGCCTGGTGGTGCGCCGGGACGACCTGCGGCAGGCGACGCGGGAGGGGCGGGAGGGAAACCTCGTGCTGTTCGTCGTGGACGCCTCCGGATCGATGGCGGCACGGCAGCGGATGAGCGCGGTGAAGGGCGCGGTGCTGTCGCTGCTCCTGGACGCCTACCAGCGGCGCGACAAGGTGGGGCTGGTGACCTTCCGCGGCAGGGACGCCGAGGTGGCACTGCCGCCGACCTCGTCGGTGGACGCGGCGGCCGCGCGGCTCGAGTCGCTGCCGACCGGCGGGCGCACCCCGCTCGCCGCCGGGCTCCTCACCGCGCACGAGGTGCTGCGGGTGGAGCGGCTGCGCGACCCGGCGCGGCGGGCGCTGGTCGTGGTGGTGACGGACGGGCGGGCCACCGGCGGGACGGAGCCGGTCGCCCTGGCCGGGCGGGCGGCGCGGCTGCTGGCGGCCGGGGGTGTCGCGTCCGTGGTCGTGGACTGCGAGTCCGGGCCGGTGCGGCTGGGGCTGGCGGGGCAACTGGCCGGCGAGCTGGGCGGTACGGCGGTGACGCTGGACGAGCTGCGCGCGGACGGCATCGCCGGTGTGGTGAGGAACGTGCAGGACGCGCAGAGGAACCCGAGGAGGGCCGCGTAATGCCGCAGGGACAGCCGAGTGTCGTACCGGACGACGGACTGACCACCCGTCAGCGGCGCAACCGGCCGCTCGTCGTCGTGCACACCGGGGTCGGCAAGGGCAAGTCCACCGCCGCCTTCGGGCTGGCGCTGCGCGCCTGGAACCAGGGCTGGCCGATCGGGGTGTTCCAGTTCGTCAAGTCGGCCAAGTGGAAGGTCGGCGAGGAGAACGCGCTGCGGGTGCTGGGCGCCTCCGGGCAGGGCGGCACCGTGGACTGGCACAAGATGGGCGAGGGCTGGTCGTGGGTGCAGCGCGACCTCCAGGGTGACAACGCGACCAACGAGGAGAAGGCCCGGGAGGGCTGGGAGCAGGTCAAGCGTGACCTGGCCGCCGAGACCTACCGGCTGTACGTGCTCGACGAGTTCGCGTACCCGATGCACTGGGGCTGGGTCGACACCGAGGAGGTCGTGGACGTGCTGCGCCACCGGCCGGGGACCCAGCACGTGGTGATCACCGGGCGGAACGCGCCGGAGAAGCTCGTCGGCTTCGCGGACCTCGTCACCGACATGTCCAAGGTCAAGCACCCGATGGACGTCGGCCAGAAGGGCCAGAAGGGCATCGAGTGGTGACACCGTGCTGATGTCCTCCTCGTCCGTGCCCCGGCTGGTCGTCGCCGCGCCGTCGTCCGGCAGCGGCAAGACCACCGTCGCCACGGGGCTGATGGCCGCGTTCGCCCGGCGGGGTTTTGCCGTGTCCCCGCACAAGGTCGGGCCGGACTACATCGACCCCGGGTACCACGCGCTCGCCACCGGGCGCGTGGGGCGGAACCTGGACGCTTACCTGTGCGGGCCCGACCTGATCGGACCGCTGTTCCGGCACGGGTCGCGCGGCTGCGACATCGCGGTGGTCGAGGGCGTCATGGGGCTCTACGACGGGGCCGCCGGGGAGGGTGAACTGGCGTCCACGGCCCAGGTGGCGAAGCTGCTGCGGGCGCCGGTGGTGCTGGTCGTCGACGCGTCCTCGCAGTCCCGGTCGGTGGCCGCGCTGGTGCACGGGTTCGCCTCCTGGGACCCCGAGGTGCGGATCGCAGGCGTGATCCTGAACAAGGTCGCGTCCGACCGGCACGAGCAGTTGCTGCGGGAGGCCCTGGACGGCGCCGGGGTGCCGGTGCTGGGCGTGCTGCGACGGGCGGCCCGGGTGGACACGCCGTCGCGTCATCTGGGGCTGGTGCCGGTCGCCGAGCGGCGCGCGGAGGCCGTCGAGGCGGTTGCGGCCATGGCCGCGCTGGTGGAAGAAGGGTGCGATCTCGACGCGTTGGCGGGGCTGGCGCGGAGCGCGGGTGCGCTGCCGGGTGCGGACTGGGATGCGGCTGAGGCGCTGGCGGTCTCGCCCTGCGCGCCCCTGCCCGTTGCGGCCCCGGGGGCGGTGCCCCGGGACTTCCGCCTACGGCCTGAGGCACCGGTGATTGCCGTTGCCGGTGGCCCCGCCTTCACCTTCTCCTACGCCGAGCACACCGAGTTGCTCACCGCCGCCGGAGCCGAGGTCACTCCCTTCGATCCCCTTCGGGACGAACAACTCCCGGACGGAGTGGGCGGGTTGGTGATCGGCGGTGGTTTCCCCGAGGTGTACGCGGCCGAGCTGTCCGCCAACGAGCCGCTGCGCAAGGCGGTTTCCGCGCTCGCCGACGGCGGCGCGCCCGTCGCCGCCGAGTGCGCGGGGCTGCTGTACCTGTGCCGTGAGCTGGACGGGCTGCCCATGTGCGGTGTGCTCGACGCCGCCGCCCGCATGAGTGAGCGGCTCACCCTCGGCTACCGCGACGCCGTGGCCGTCGGCGACAGCGTGCTGGCCGCCACCGGGGAGCGCAGGCGCGGCCACGAGTTCCACCGGACCGTGGTCGAGCCGGGCTCGGGGGCGCCCCCGGCGGCTCCCGCCTGGGGCGTACGCGCCCCTGACCGGCGGGTCGAAGGTTTCGTACAACAAGGTGTGCACGCGAGTTACCTGCACACGCACTGGGCGGCCGCGCCCGGTGTCGCCCGTAGGTTCGTGGAGAGGTGCCGGACATCATGAGCAGCAGGCTGGTCGGGGTCGGGGTCGGACCGGGCGATCCGGAGCTGGTGACCGTGAAGGGCGTCAACGCGCTGCGCGCGGCGGACGTCGTCGTCGTGCCCGTGATGGACACCGGGGAGCGGGGGCGGGCCGAGGCGACCGTGCTGCACTACGTGCCGCAGGAGAAGGTCGTCCGGGTGGTGTTCGCACTGAACGAGCGGACCGACCGGGCGCGGCGCGAGGCCGCCTGGGACGCCGCCGGCGAGCGGGTCGCCGGACTGCTGAGGGCGCACGGCTCGGTCGCCTTCGCCACCATCGGCGACCCCAATGTCTATTCGACCTTCACCTACCTCGCGCAGACAGTCGGCGAGCTGGTGCCGGGGACGGTGGTGCAGACCGTGCCGGGCATCACCGCCATGCAGGACCTGGCGGCGCGCTCGGGGGCCGTGCTGACCGAGGGCACCGAGCCGCTGACGCTCGTACCCGTGACCGCCGGGGCCGCCGTGCTCAAGGACGCCCTGGGCGGGCCCGGCACGGTCGTGGCGTACAAGTTCGGGCGGCAGGCGCAGGAGGTCGCCGAGGCGCTGCGGGAGAGCGGGCGGATCGACGGCGCCGTGTGGGGGTCGGCGCTGGGGCTTCCGGAGGAGTCCATCCGGCCGGCCGCCGATCTCGACGGCGCCGCCCTGCCGTACCTGTCGACCCTCATCGCGCCCGCGCGGCGCGACGGCGGGCGGGGCGGCAAGCTGTGAGCCGTGTCCGGGCGGCATCAGCGGCCCGCCATGCCCACCACCAGCCAGATGAAGGCGGCGCCCGCGACCGTGCACAGCAGGGTCGAACGGGCGGGGTGCTCGTGGTGGGCCTCGGGCAGGATCTCGGCGGCGGCGAGATAGAGCAGCACGCCGCCGAAGAGGCCGAGATAGCCGCCGAGGAACCACTCCGGGATGGTCAGGAAGGCGGTCGAGGCCGCGCCTGCCACGGGTGCGAGCGCGTCCGCGAACAGCATCCCGACCGCCTTGCGGCGCTCGTTGCCGTACAGGCTCGTGAGGGTGAAGGTGTTGAAGCCGTCCGCGAAGTCGTGCGCGATGACGGCCAGCGCGACCGCCAGCCCCATGCCGCCGCCCACCTGGAAGGCCGCGCCGATGGCCACACCGTCCATGGCGCTGTGGCCGACCATGGCGGCCGCCGCCGTCAGGCCCACCTGGGGCGCCCGCTGCTCCTGGAGCCGCAGGTGCGCGTCGGTGTCGCACGGGTGGGCGGGCCCGGGCCCGCAGGGCTGTGCCCGGTCGGCCACGCGACGCCGACCGGTACGCTCCGCAGGCGGAGCCGTGAAGACGTGCTCCTCGCCGCCGTGCGCGGCCTGCCGGGCGGCCAGCGTCCGCTCCACCAGATGGGCCAGCAGGAAACCGGCCACGAACAGCAGCAGGGCCGCCGGCACGCCGAACACCTCGGTGCCCGCCGCGCGCAGCGCCTCCGGCAGCAGGTCAAGGCCGACCACACCGAGCATCAGGCCGCCGGCCAGCCCGAGGACCAGATGGCGGCGGTCGGTGACACGTTGTGCCGTCCAGCCGCCGGCCAACGTCATCAGGAACGCGCCGAGCGCGACGAAGACCGCCATGTGCCCTTGCTATCGGATCAGCCCCCACTTGCGCACATCCGGCCCCGCCTTCGCCCGCACACACCGTGACATTCCGTACGAGAGGACCCCAACCCATGGCCGATGCCCCCACCGGCAAGGTGACCTTCGTCGGTGCCGGTCCCGGCGCCGCCGACCTGCTGACGTTCCGCGCCGCACGTGTGATCGCCGAGGCCGACGTGGTGATCTGGGCGGCCAGCCTGGTGCAGGCGGAGGTCCTCGACCACGCGCGCGAGGACGCGGAGGTCCTGGACTCGGCGACGATGTCGCTGGAGGACGTCGTGGCCGTGTACCGGCGGGCGTTCGCCCGGGGCCTGAAGGTGGCCCGCATCCACTCCGGCGACCCGGCGCTGTGGGGCGGCACCCAGGAGCAGCTCGACCAGTGCGCCCGGATCGGCATCGCGACGGAGGTCGTGCCGGGGGTCTCCGCGTTCTCCGCCGTGGCCGCCCTCGCCCAGCGGGAGCTGACCATCCCCGAGGTGGCCCAGTCGGTCGTCCTCACCCGGCTCGGCGGCGGCAAGACGCCGATGCCGCCCGGGGAGGAGGTGCGCGAGTTCGCCCGGCACGGCACCACCATGGCCGTCTTCCTGTCGGCGGCCCGCAGCGGCCAGCTGGTGCGGGAGCTGCTGGAGGGCGGCTACCCCACGACCACCCCGGTCGTCGTCGCGTACCAGGCGACCTGGCCGGAGGAGCTGGTCGTCAGGTGCACGATCGGCACGCTGGAGGAGACGGTGAAGGAGCACAGGCTCTGGAAGCACACCCTCTTCCTGGTGGGCCCGGCCCTCGACGCCCACGGCACCCGCTCGCACCTGTACCACCCGGGTCACTTCCACGGCTTCCGCAAGGCCGATCCCGAGGCCCGCAAGGCCCTGCGCGAGCGGGGCGCGAGCACGTGAGACCGCTGATCACCGTCGTCGGTACGGGGACGGGGGCGCCCGTTCCCGACGAGGTGCTGGCCGGGGCCGAGCTGGTCGTGGGCGGGCGCCGGCATCTGGCGGCCGCTCGGCTGCCCGAGGCGGCGGAGCGTGTCGTCCTCGGGCCGCTGGCGCCCGCGCTGGACGCCGTCGAACGGTATCTCGACAAGGGCGGACGGGTCGTCGTGCTGGCCTCCGGGGATCCCGGGTTCTTCGGGATCGTGCGGGTGCTGGCGCAGCGGTTCGGGGCCGAGCGGCTCGATGTGCGGCCGGGTGTCTCGTCCGTCGCGACGGCCTTCGCCCGGCTCGGGCTGCCCTGGGACGACGCGGTGGTGGTCAGCGCGCACGGGCGTGAGCTGCGCACGGCGGTCAACGCGTGCCGGGCGCATCCCAAGGTGGCCGTGCTGACCGGGCCGGGGGCGGGTCCCGCCGAGCTGGGCGCGGCGGTCCCGGAGGACCGGGTGCTGGTCGTGGCGAGCGCGCTCGGCGATCCGGGGCGCGAGCGCGTGGAGCGGGTGTCGCCCGCCGAGGCCGCGGCCCGGGACTGGGGTACGGCGGTGAGCGTGGTGCTGTGCCTGGACGGGTCACGGGCGCTGGGCGCCGTGCGGACCGTCGCCGGGGGCCGTACGGAACCCGCCGGATGGGCCCTGGACGAGACCGCGTTCACACACCGGGACTCGATGATCACCAAGTTCGAGGTGCGGGCCCTGGCGCTGGCCAGGCTCGGACCCCGCCTCGGCGACCTGGTCTGGGACGTCGGCGCGGGCTCGGGGTCCGTGGCCGTGGAGTGCGCGCGGCTCGGTGCCGCCGCCGTCGCGGTCGAGAAGACCCCCGACGGGGTGGAGCGGGTGCGGGCCAACGCGGCTGCGCACGGCGTGGACGTGCACGTGGTGCACGGCAGGGCCCCGGACGCGCTGTCCGGACTCGACGACCCCGACGCCGTGTTCATCGGCGGCGGGGGACGCGAACTACCCGCCATCGTGGCCGAGTCCGCGCGGCGGGCCCGGCGGACGGTGGTGATCGCGATGGCCGCGCTCGACCGGGTGCCGGCGGCGCGCGAGGCGCTCACCGGTGCCGGGTTCACCTGCGACGGGGTGCTGCTGCAGTCCTCGCGGCTGGCGCCGCTGCCGGGGGACGTGACCCGGCTGGCGGCGGGCAATCCGGTTTTCCTGCTGTGGGGTGTCAGGCCCACGGCGCCCACCGACATCGACGAAGGAGTTGCACAGTGATCGGCCTCATTTCCGCCACCGCGGCGGGAGCGGCTGCGCGGGACCGGCTGGCGGCCGCGTGGCCGGACCGTGCGCGGGTCTACGACGGGCCCGTCGGGGAGGCCGTGCGGGCCGCCTTCGCGGAGTGCGGGCAACTGGTGTGTTTCCTGGCGACGGGGGCGGCCGTACGGCTGGTCGCGCCGCTGCTCGGCGACAAGGCGTCCGACCCGGGCGTGGTGTGCGTCGACGAGGGCGGCCGGTTCGCCGTGTCGCTGGTCGGCGGCCATGCGGGCGGGGCCAACGAACTCGCCCGTGAGGTGGCCGAGTTGCTGGGGGCCGAGCCGGTGGTGACCACGGCGACCGACTCCGTCGGTCTGTCCGGCCTCGACACGGTGGGGCTGCCGGTCGAGGGAGACGTCGCCGCGGTGTCGCGGGCGCTGCTGGACGGCGAGGCCGTCGCCCTGGCCGCCGAGGTGCCCTGGCCGCTGCCCCCGCTGCCGCTGGCCCCGCGGGGGCGGTACACCGTGCGTCTGACGGACCGCGCGGTCGAGCCCGCCGGACAGGAGGTGATCCTGCGGCCCCCGTCCCTCGTCGTGGGAGTCGGCGCCTCCAGGGGTGCCCCGGTGCAGGAGGTGCTCGACCTGGTCGGGGCCGCGTTGCGGGAGGCCGGACTGTCCGCCCGGTCCGTCGGCGCGCTCGCCACCGTCGACGCCAAGGCCGACGAGGCGGGCATCGTGGAGGCCGCCGAACGCCTCGGGGTGCCCCTGGTGACGTACTCCGCGGCGGAGTTGGCCGCCGTCGAGGTGCCGAACCCCTCCGGCGCGCCGCTCGCCGCCGTCGGCACCCCGTCGGTCGCGGAGGCCGCCGCGCTCGCGGGTGGCGGCGAACTCCTCGTGCCCAAGCGGAAGTCGGAGCGGGCGGACGGCAGTCCCGCGATGGCGACCTGCGCGGTGGTACGGCGGCCGGTGCGCGGGCGGCTCGCGGTCGTGGGGCTCGGGCCCGGCGCCCGGGACCTGCTGACCCCGCGCGCGAAGGCCGAACTCCGCCGCGCCTCCGTGCTCGTCGGCCTCGACCAGTACGTCGACCAGATCCGGGACCTGCTGCGGCCCGGCACCCGGATCCTGGAGTCGGGGCTGGGCGCCGAGGAGGAACGGGCGCGCACGGCCGTCGCCGAGGCCCGCAGGGGGCAGGCCGTCGCGCTGATCGGCAGCGGTGACGCGGGGGTCTACGCCATGGCCTCGCCCGCGCTGGCCGAGGCGTCCGACGACATCGACGTGGTCGGCGTGCCGGGCGTCACGGCGGCGCTCGCGGCCGGGGCGCTCCTCGGTGCTCCGCTCGGCCACGACCATGTGTCGATCAGCCTCTCCGACCTGCACACCCCCTGGGAGGTCATCGAGCGGCGGGTGCGGGCCGCCGCCGAGGCGGACCTCGTCGTGACCTTCTACAACCCGCGTTCCCGGGGCCGTGACTGGCAGCTGCCGAAGGCGCTCGCGATCCTCGCCGGCCACCGGGAGCCGACGACGCCGGTCGGGGTGGTACGCAACGCGTCCCGGCCCGACGAGTCCAGCCGGCTGACCACACTGGCCGGACTGGACCCCGCGACGGTCGACATGATGACGGTCGTGACCGTGGGCAACACGGCGACCCGGGAGATCGCGGGCCGCATGGTCACGCCGCGCGGCTACCGCTGGCAGGACACCCGGCAGGAGGACGCCCAGTGAACCGTGTGGTCCATCCCATCGAGCAGGAGTCCATGCGGCGGCTGCGCGCCCGCCTGGACACCTCGCGCTTTGCGCCGCTGACCCGGGCGGTGGTGGAGCGGGTCATCCACTCCAGCGCCGACCTCGCCTACGCCGACGACCTCGTCATGGACGAGTACGAGCTGACGAAGGCGCACACCGCGTTGCACGCCGGGGCGCCCGTCGTCGTGGACGTCGAGATGGTGGCCGCCGGGATCACCCGGCGCGACACCGTCTGCCGGCTGAAGGACGCCAGGTCCGGGCCGGGCCTGACGCGGTCCGCGCACGCCGTCCGGCTTGCCTACGAGGACGTCGGGCCGGGAGCCCTCTGGGTGATCGGCTGCGCGCCGACCGCCCTGGAGGAACTGCTGACCCTGGACGCCTGCCCGGCACTCGTCATCGGTCTGCCGGTCGGTTTCGTCGGAGCGGCCGAGTCCAAGGCCGCGTTGCGCGAGAGCGGGCTGCCCGCTGTCAGCAACGTGTCCGAGAAGGGCGGTTCGGCGGTCGCTGCCGCCGCGCTCAACGCCCTGCTGTACCACCCCACTTCGTCCGAGGAGAACCAGTGACCACGCCGCCGCCCGCCCTGCTCATCGCCGGCCACGGCACCCGGGACGACGCCGGGGCCGAGGCGTTCCGTGCCTTCGTACGGGAGTTGGGCCGCCGCCACCCCGAGCTGCCCGTCGCGGGCGGCTTCATCGAGCTGTCCCCGCCGCCGCTGGGCGACGCGGTGAGCGAGCTGGTGGAGCAGGGTGTACACCGGTTCGCCGCCGTGCCGCTGATGCTGGTGTCCGCCGGGCATGCCAAGGGCGACATCCCGGCGGCGCTGGCCCGCGAGAAGGAACGCCACCCGGGGATCTCGTACACGTACGGGCGTCCGCTGGGTCCGCACCCGGCGCTGCTGAACGTGCTGGAGCGGCGCCTGGACGAGGCGCTGGAGGGTACGGCCGGGGAACGGTCGGACGTGACGGTGCTGCTGGTCGGGCGTGGCTCGACGGACCCGGACGCCAACGCCGAGGTGTTCAAGGCGGCGCGGCTGCTGTGGGAGGGCCGCGGGTACGCGGGGGTGGAGACGGCGTTCGTGTCGCTGGCGGCACCTGACGTGCCGAGCGGTCTGGACCGGTGCGCGCGGCTCGGCGCGCACCGGATCGTCGTGCTGCCGTACTTCCTGTTCACCGGGATCCTGCCGGACCGGGTCCGGGAGCAGACGGAGAGCTGGGCGGCCGCGCACCCGGAGGTCGAGGTGCGCTCGGCGGACGTCATCGGACCGGAACCGGAGCTGCTGGACCTGGTGATGGAGCGGTACGAGGAGGCCGTCAAGGGCGACCTGCGGATGAACTGCGACTCGTGCGTGTACCGCATCGCGCTGCCGGGCTTCGAGGAGAAGGTGGGCCTGCCGCAGCAGCCGCACTTCCACCCCGACGACGACGGCCACCACCACCACGGGGGACACACTCACTCCCATGCGCACTGAGGAACGGGACGGCCGGGAGCGGGGCGGGTCCGGGCCCGACCTGCGGCACCACGGGGACGCCGAGGTGCGGGACGACGGCTCGGCGCTGGTCGACCTCGCCGTGAACGTCCGCGCGGACACGCCCCCGGTGTGGCTGCGGGAGCGGATCGCCGCGTCGCTCGCCGGCCTGGCGGCCTATCCGGACGGCCGGGCGGCGCGGGCCGCGGTGGCGGCGCGGCACGGGCTCGCGGTGGAGCAGGTGCTGCTCACGGCCGGAGCGGCGGAGGCCTTCGTGCTGCTCGCCCGGGCCCTGAAGGTGCGGCGGCCGGTCGTGGTGCATCCGCAGTTCACCGAGCCGGAGGCGGCGCTGCGCGACGCGGGCCACTCGGTCGACCGGGTGCTGCTGCGGGAGGAGGACGGCTTCCGGCTCGACGCGACGGCCGTCCCGGAGGACGCCGACCTGGTGGTGGTGGGCAACCCGACGAACCCCACCTCGGTGCTGCATCCTGCCGCGGCGGTCGTCGAACTGGCCCGGCCGGGCCGGACGCTGGTCGTCGACGAGGCCTTCATGGACGCGGTGCCGGGCGAGCGGGAGGCGCTGGCGGGGCGGACCGACGTGCCCGGCCTGGTGGTGCTGCGGAGCCTGACCAAGACGTGGGGTCTGGCGGGCCTCAGGATCGGGTACGTCCTGTCCTGCGCCGAGACGATCGCCGAACTGGCGCGGGCGCAGCCGCTGTGGCCGGTGTCCACGCCGGCCCTGGCGGCGGCCCGGGCGTGCGTGGAGCCGCGGGCCCTCGCGGAGGCGGCCCACGCGGCGCACCGCGTCGCCGCGGACCGGGCCCACCTGGTGGCGGGCCTGGCCGCGTTCGGGGCGCGCGGGGTGCGCGTGGTGGAGCCGGCGGAGGGCCCGTTCGTGCTGGTCCGGGTGCCGGGGGCGGCGGGCGTACGGCGCCGGCTGCGGGAGCTGGGGTACGCGGTGCGGCGCGGGGACACCTTCCCCGGCCTGGGCGAGGACTGGCTGCGCCTGGCGGTCCGCGACCGGGCGACGACCAACGCGTTCCTGGCAGCGCTGGACCGGACACTGTCCGGCCCACCCACCCACCCGACCCACTGAGTCGAGAGGCACCCCACTCCCGGGACTCCGCCCCGGACCGGGGCGGAGGCTGACTGGGCGAGACTGACCCCGGCGGGGTCAGCCCCCTGCACCCCCGAGCCGATCCGCCCGGTGGAGAGCGACCGCACCCCACGACTCCACCCCCAACCCCGGCGAAGGCGAACCCCACCCGGGTCACCGGCCCGGGCGGGACTGACCCCGCCACGGACCACGCCCCCGCACCCCCAACACCACTCGCCGAGCCGAGAGGCCACCGCACCCCGGGACTCCGCCCACTCGCCAAGTCAAGGGGCCACCGCGCCCCAGGGCTGCGCCCCCCACGCCGGCGGGGGCCACGTCCCCCAACGCCCCGCGCCCTCAGCCCCGGCGGCGGCGGGCCAGGGCCACTGCGCCTCCGCCGGCCGCCAGTAGGACGGCCGAACCGCCTGCGAGGTAGGGCGTCAACTCGCTGCCGCCGGTCTCCGCGAGGTCCCTCTTGGCTGGAGCCCCCTGCGGCTTGACGGCGGTGCCCGGATCCACCGCCGCTCCCTGGGGCTTCACGTCGGTGCCGGGATCCACGGGCGGCGCCGCCGGGGCCTCGCAGGTGGCCCTGGCGAGCGTCACCGTCCCCTTCACTTCGGCGACGTTCAGCTTCAGCGGGTTGACGGCGACGTTGAGCTGGAGGGCGGTGGCGGCGGCCGTACGGTCGGCCGTCTCGTGCTTCGACAGCTCCAGGCGGACCTCGCCGACTCCCGGTACGCGCACGTCGGTCGGCCCACCGGCGGTGACCGTGACCTTCTTGCCGAGGACCGTCACCCCGCCGAGCACGTTCGACGCGGCGACCGGTGCCTTTCCGGCCTCGCAGGTCGCCTTCGCCGTGACCTGGTCGACCTCGATCAGGGACAGCAGCGGCAGGCCGGGCACGTGCAGCCGGGCATGGGCAAGGTCGACGGCGCCTTCTGCCCGGCGGGCGGAGACCGTCGCGGTCGCCCTCGCCACGTCGGCGCGCAGGACGGTGAACGGCTTTCCGCCGTCGACACCGTCCAGGCGTGCGCTCAGCGCGGTCTTCTGTGCGCTCCGCGGGGCCTCCACCTCGTTGAGGGAGACGGCGAGCGGGACCGTCACCGTCTTGTCGAGGAGATTGACCTGAAGTCCGGTGCGCAGGACGGAGGCGCTCGCGCGGCCCTTGTCGGTGGTCGCGTGCGCGGAGCCCGCGCCGGCCAGTGTCGTCGGACCGGCGGCCAGGACGGTGGCCGCCGCGACGGTCGCGCAGCGGCGTGCGGGCATGCGGAAGGTGTGGCCGTTCAAGGTGTGGGACCCCCAGAGGAGAATGCTTGGGACCCGGAAAGGATTACGCACTGAGAGTGAACGGTCAGCAATCCTGCGTCACTTCACCCCATCGTGGGGTTTCCGTCAGCCTTTTCGATTCCTGCGGCACGTCTGTTCCCAGCCACACCCCGCTTACCGCCTTCCGGGCGAACGTGCTGGTCGACGTACCGGCGCACACGACGGAGTGCGCAACGACGTCCTCGTGCAGAAGGTAACGATCCGTCAACCTGCCGACGATCCGACGCCGGTAAGGCCGCCGGGTGTCGTTCGGATCACCCCGGGTCCGGCGTGATCCGCCCCCTAGCCGACGACCCGCCCGTTCAGCACCACCCGCCGCGGCGCCGCCAGCACCCGTACGTCCGCCCGCGGGTCCTCGTCGTACACCACCAGGTCCGCCGGTGCGCCCTCGTCGAGGCCGGGCCGGCCGAGCCACGCGCGCGCGTCCCAGGTCGTGGCCGACAGGGCCCGCACCGGCGGGATGCCGGCCGTCACCAGCTCCGCCACCTCGGCCGCGACCAGGCCGTGGGGCAGGCTGCCCCCGGCGTCCGTGCCGACGTACACGGGGATTCCGGCGTCGTAGGCGGCGCGGACGGTGTCGTAGCGGCGCTCGTGGAGCCTGCGCATGTGGGCCGACCAGCGCGGGTACTTGGCCTCGCCGCCGTCGGCGAGCCGGGGGAAGAGGGCGATGTTGACCAGGGTCGGGACGATGGCGACGCCGCGCTCGGCGAACAGCGGGACGAGGTCCTCGGTCAGGCCCGTCGCGTGCTCGATGCAGTCGATGCCCGCCTCGACCAGGTCCCGCAGGGAGTCCTCGGCGAAGCAGTGCGCGGTGACGCGTACGCCGAGGCGGTGGGCCTCCGCGATCGCCGCCTCGGCCGCCTCCCGCGGCCAGCACGCCGACAGGTCGCCGAGGTCGCGGTCGATCCAGTCGCCGACCAGCTTGACCCAGCCGTCGCCGCGCCGCGCCTCCCGGGCGACGTACGCGACGAGGTCCTCGGGCTCGACCTCGTGGGCGTAGTTGCGAACGTAGCGCCGGGTACGGGCGATGTGGCGGCCCGCGCGGATGATCTTCGGCAGGTCCTCGCGGTCGTCGGTCCAGCGGGTGTCCGAGGGCGAGCCCGCGTCGCGGATCAGCAGCGTGCCGGCGTCCCTGTCGGTCAGCGCCTGCTTCTCGGCGACGTCGTCGGGGACCGGGCCGTGCGCGTCGAGACCGACGTGACAGTGTGCGTCGACGAGGCCGGGCAGGACCCAGCCCTCGACGGTGCGCACCTCCCGGGCACCGGCGGGACGGTCGTAGGAGATGCGCCCGCCGACGACCCACAGCTCGTCGCGGACCGCGTCCTCACCGGCGTCGGCGTCCGGCCCGGCCAGTACCCGGCCCTTCACGTGCAGCACCGCGTCATCGCTCATGCAGTGCACCTTAGTGAGTTACTGGTCGGCCGTGCCCACCCGGTCGGAGGTCTCCCCCTCCTTCTCGGTCACCTCGGCCATCGCGGGGTCCAGGAGGCGGGAGAGGAAGTGACGGGTGCGCTCGTGGCTCGGGTTGCCGATGACCTGGTCGGGGGTGCCGTCCTCGACGACGACGCCGCCGTCCATGAAGACGACACGGTCGGCGACCTCGCGGGCGAAGGTCATCTCGTGGGTGACGACCATCATCGTCATGCCCTCGTCGGCGAGCATGCGCATCACGGCGAGGACGTCCCCGACGAGTTCCGGGTCGAGCGCCGAGGTCGGCTCGTCGAAGAGCATCACCTCCGGGCCCATGGCGAGCGCTCGGGCGATGGCGACGCGCTGCTGCTGGCCGCCGGACAGGGAGGAGGGGTAGGCGTCCGCCTTCTCGGCGAGGCCGACGCGCTCCAGGTTCTCGGCGGCGATCCTCGCCGCGCTCGCCTTGTCCCGGCGCAGCACCCGGCGCTGCGGGAGCGTGAGGTTCTCGGTCACCGACAGGTGCGGGAAGAGGTTGAACTGCTGGAAGACCATGCCGATCCGGCGGCGCACGGCGTCGATGTCGACGTCCGGGTCCGTCACCTCGGTGCCGCCGACGAAGACCTGGCCCTTGCTGGGTTCCTCGAGGAGGTTCACGCAGCGCAGCAGGGTCGACTTGCCGGAGCCGGAGGGGCCGATCACGCAGACGACCTCGCCCTGGCCGATCTCCAGGTCGATGCCGCGCAGCACCTCGTTGTCGCCGAAGGACTTGTGCAGGTCCCGGACGCTGATCTCGGGGACGCTCACCTGACGGCCTCCTGGGACTTGGACTCCATGCGGCGGACGACGAAGCCGAGCGGGATCGTGACCAGCAGGTAGCACAGGCCGGCGACCAGGATCGGCGTGGAGTTGGCGGTCTCGCTGGCCAGGTCGTTGCCGAACTTGGACAGTTCCCGCTCCTGCAGGGTGACGCCGAGGAACAGCACCAGCGAGGAGTCCTTGAACAGCAGGACGAGTTCGTTGGTGAGCGGCGGGAGGATGATACGGAAGGCCTGCGGGACGATGATGGAGATCATGGCCCTGGCCGGCGAGAAGCCGAGTGAACGGGCCGCCTCCATCTGCCCCTTGGGCACGGCCTGGATGCCCGCGCGGATCGTCTCCGCCATGTAGGCGGCCGAGACCAGGCCGAGGGCGAGGGCGACCTTGCCGTAGGTGCCGCCGATGATCTCCGTGCCCGGGAAGGCCAGCGGCACGGCGACCCCGACGAAGATGAAGATCAGCAGGGCGGGCAGGCCGCGGAAGATCTCGATGTAGACGCCGGCGAGCCAGCGGTAGGGGCCCACGGACGACAGCCGCATCAGCGCGACGACCATGCCGAGCACCAGACCGAACAGGAAGCCGGACAGGGTGTACAGCACGGTGTTCTTCAGCGCCAGCGTAATGACGTCCGGGAACATCTGCCTGGCGATGTCCACCTGCGCGAACTGGTTCTGCAGCCGTCCCCAGTCCGCCCCGGCCCCGAGCGCGGCCACGGCGGCGACGAAGACGGCGTACTGGATGCCGCGGGACAGCCGGCGCTTCTGCCGCCGGGTCAGCCCCTTCTTCCGGGGCTGGACCTCGGCCGTGGACGTGCCGGTGGTGCTGCTCATGAGGCGGCGGGCGAGGCCGCGGCGGCGTCGTACGGGCCGATCCACTGCTCGTACAGCTTCTTGTACGTGCCGTCGGCCTTGGCGGCGGCGATCGCCTTGTTGACGGCGGCGAGGAGCTTGGCGTTGCCCTTCTTCACCGTGAAGCCGTACTGCTCACCGGTGTTGAGGTTGCCGACCACCTTGAAGGCGTCGGCGTTGGCCTTGTCCTTCAGCCAGCCCTGGACGACGGGGTAGTCGATGACGACGGCCTGGACCTGACCGGTGCGCAGGCCGTTGAGGACCGCGTCGGAGGAGTGGAAGGAGACCGGGTCGTAGCCCTTGCTCCTGGCGTAGTCCTCGCCGGTGGTCTGCGCCTGGGCGCCGAGCTTCTTGCCCTTGGCCTTGACGTCGGCCAGGGAGTCGATGCCGCTCTTCTTGTCGACCAGGACGGCCTGGGTGGCGTTGAAGTACGGGTCGGAGAAGTCGACGTGCTTCTTGCGCTCGGGGGTGATGGTCATGCCGGCGGCGGCGAGGTCGCACTGGCCGGAGTTGAGGAACGCGCCCGTCTTGAAGTTCTCGAACGGCGTGTCGAGGATCTGCTGCTTCACGCCGAGGTCCTTGGCGACCAGGTCGATGAGCGAGACGTCGAAGCCCTGGACCTTGCCGTTGATCTCCGACTGGAAGGGCGGGTACGGCAGGTGGGTGCAGGTGGTGAGCCGGCCCGCCTTGACGAGCTGGACCCCGCCGGCGGCCGTCTTGCTGCCGCCGTTGCCGCTCGAGGTGCAGCCGGCCACGAGTACCAGCCCGGCCGTGGCGGTGGTGGCGGCCAGGATGCGGGCCCGGCGCCCGAGGAGCGTGTTCACGGGGGACCTCTCGGTGAGGGAGTGGAGCAATACGGGTTCCGATTATAAGGAGAAGTTTGGGCCCCTCAAACCAAACCGTTGGCTACGGGGGCGTCCGACCTAAGAAGTCACCAGTGCTGGAGGTGTGTCCGGGGCGCATCGATACGGTGGGTCCGGACACGGTCACGGTCGGCCACCGGCCCCCCAATGAAACCACCTGGCGACAGCCCTGAATCCCGCACAGAATTACGCAATTCATTTTGGGTAGCTGCCCATATTCTCCTGCCCCGTTTTCCCGGCGCTAAACGCGAAGATTTCGCGAACACTGACGGGCACAATTCGAGGGGACCCCGTGAGGATTACCCCACTGTGACAGACTCCACAAAGCCATCCCTTTTGTCCAGCAAATAAGGGTTAAACCTGCACGTCAGACCACCCTTCGCGCGACCGCACGCCCGCGCGATAACACATGGACCCCTTCCATGTAAGTTCGCCGGGCGATGCATTTTTCAATTGCAGTCGGTAAGTTCATCTCGCATGACTGCCGCACAAGCAGAACTGCAAACCCCCCACGAAATACCGTCGGACGGCGTGCGCATCGAACGCCCGGCCGTCGCCGACGGGGCCGCGCTCTGGCAGCTCGCCAAGGAGTCCGGGACCCTCGACCTGAACTCCTCGTACAGCTATCTGCTGTGGTGCCGTGACTTCGCCGCCACGTCGGCGGTGGCGCGGGGAGCCGACGGCGAGCCGGTCGGTTTCGTCACCGGGTACGTGCGGCCCGACCGCCCCCGCACCCTGCTGGTGTGGCAGGTGGCCGTCGACGCCGACCACCGTGGCCGGGGCCTGGCCGCCCGGCTGCTCGACGCGCTGACCGCCCGGGTCGCCGCAGAGCGCGGGCTGACCTCCGTCGAGACCACGATCACCCCGGGCAACACCGCCTCCGAGCGGCTCTTCACCTCGTTCGCCGCCCGCCACCGCGCCACCGTCGAGCGCGAGGTGCTGTTCCGGGCCGAGCAGTTCCCGGACGCGCCGCACGACGCCGAGGTCCTCTACCGCATCGGCCCCCTCTCCTTCTGATCGCCGATCTCCCCTGATCGGCTCCGATCTCTCTCCGATCGCCGCCGATCTCCCCTTGACCGCCCCCCGAGTTCCCTTCACTCCCCCACCGAGGAGCGATTCGTCGTGACCATCACCCAGCCCGACCTGAGCGTCTTCGAGACCCTGGAGTCCGAGGTGCGCAGCTACTGCCGCGGCTGGCCCACCGTCTTCGACCGCGCGCAGGGCAGCCGCATGTCCGACGAGGACGGCCACGAGTACCTCGACTTCTTCGCGGGCGCCGGCTCCCTCAACTACGGGCACAACAACCCCGTCCTCAAACGGGCGTTGATCGACTACCTGGAGCGGGACGGCGTCACCCACGGGCTCGACATGTCCACCGTCGCCAAGCGCACCTTCCTGCAGACCTTCCAGGACCTGGTGCTGCGGCCCCGTGACCTGCCGTACAAGGTGATGTTCCCGGGCCCGACCGGCACCAACGCCGTCGAGTCCGCGCTGAAGCTGGCGCGGAAGGTGAAGGGACGCGAGGCGATCGTGTCGTTCACCAACGCCTTCCACGGCATGTCCCTGGGATCCCTCGCCGTCACCGGCAACGCCTTCAAACGCGCGGGCGCCGGAATCCCGCTCGTGCACGGCACGCCCATGCCGTTCGACAACTACTTCGACGGCAAGGTCCCGGACTTCCTGTGGTTCGAGCGGCTCCTCGAGGACCAGGGCTCCGGCCTCAACAAGCCCGCCGCCGTGATCGTGGAGACCGTGCAGGGCGAGGGCGGCATCAACGTCGCCCGGCCCGAGTGGCTGCGTGCCCTCAAGGAACTGTGCGAGCGGCAGGACATGCTGCTGATCGTCGACGACATCCAGATGGGGTGCGGGCGCACCGGGGCCTTCTTCTCCTTCGAGGAGGCCGGGATCGTGCCCGACATCGTCACGGTGTCCAAGTCGATCAGCGGCTACGGGCTGCCGATGTCGCTGTGCCTGTTCCGTCCCGACCTGGACGTCTGGGAGCCGGGCGAGCACAACGGCACCTTCCGCGGCAACAACCCCGCGTTCGTCACCGCCACGGCCGCGCTGGAGGCGTACTGGACCGACGGGGCGGCGATGGAGAAGCAGACCCGCACCCGCGGCGAGCAGGCCGAGCAGTGGCTCATCTCCATCACCGAGGAGAACCTCGCCGACGTCAAGGAGTACCGGGGCCGCGGCCTGGTGTGGGGCCTGGAGTTCCACGACAAGGGCCGCGCCGAGCGGGTCGCCCGGCGCGCCTTCGACCTCGGGCTGCTCGTCGAGACCTCGGGCCCGGAGAGCGAGGTCGTCAAGCTGCTGCCGGCCCTGACCATCAGGCCCGAGGAACTGGACGAGGGCCTGAAGACCCTCGCCCGCGCGGTACGCGAGACCGCCTGACCGACCCGCGACAGCACCACGACAACCCCCGACCAGGAGGCATCGCACCTGTGATCGTCCGTTCGTTCAAGGACATCGAAGGCACCGACCGGCATGTGAAGGCCGCGTCCGGCACCTGGGAGAGCAAGCGCATCGTCCTCGCCAAGGAGAAGGTCGGCTTCTCCCTGCACGAGACGATCCTTTACGCGGGCACGGAGACGTCGATGTGGTACGCGAACCACATCGAGGCCGTCGTCTGCACCGAGGGCGAGGCGGAACTGACCGACCACGAGGCCGGGAAGACCTACACGATCACGCCCGGGACCATGTACCTCCTCGACGGGCACGAGCGGCACACGCTGCGCGTCAAGGAGGACTTCCACTGCATCTGCGTCTTCAACCCGCCCGTGACGGGGCGGGAGGACCACGACGAGAACGGCGTCTACCCCCTGCTCACCGAGGAGGTGTGACATCCCCATGACCACCGTCACCGATCTCTACCCCACCCGCGGCACCGCGGAGGTGAACGTCCCCCGCCAGGACCCCGTGCTCTGGGGTGCCCCCGACACACCCGGTCCGATCTCGGCCGCCGACCTCCAGGGCTACGAGCGCGACGGCTTCCTCGCCGTCGACCAGCTGATCAGCGACGAGGAGGTCGCCGTCTACCGGCGGGAGCTGGACCGGCTGATCGGCGACCCGGCGATCCGGCTCGACGAGCGCGCGATCGTCGAGCCGAAGTCCAAGGAGATCCGTTCGGTCTTCGAGGTGCACCGGATCAGCGAGGTGTTCGCGAGCCTGGTGCGCGACGAGCGGGTCGTCGGACGGGCCCGGCAGATCCTCGGCTCGGACGTGTACGTCCACCAGTCGCGGATCAACGTCAAGCCCGGCTTCGGGGCCAGCGGCTTCTACTGGCACTCGGACTTCGAGACCTGGCACGCCGAGGACGGCCTGCCGAACATGCGGACGGTGTCCGTCTCGATCGCCCTGACCGAGAACCTCGACACCAACGGCGGCCTCATGATCATGCCGGGGTCGCACCGGACGTTCCTGGGCTGCGCGGGGGCCACGCCGAAGGACAACTACAAGAAGTCGCTCCAGATGCAGGACGCGGGCACGCCCTCGGACGAGGCGCTGACCTCCCTGGCGAGCGAGCACGGCATCCGGCTGTTCACCGGCCGGGCCGGTTCGGCGACCTGGTTCGACTGCAACTGCATGCACGGCTCCGGCGACAACATCACGCCGTTCCCGCGCAGCAACGTCTTCATCGTGTTCAACAGCGTGGAGAACACGGCGGTGGAGCCGTTCGCGGCGCCGGTGCGCAGGCCGGAGTTCATCGGGGCGCGGGACTTCACTCCGGTGAGGTGACCGTGATGTGACTGCCGGGCCGGGGCCTCCTCGTGTGGGACGGGAGGCCCCGGCCCGGTCGTCATCCCGCCAGCACGTCCAGCAGGCGGTCCACGTCCGCGTCGGTGTTGTACAGGTGGAAGGCGGCCCGCAGGTTGCCCGCACGGTCGGACACCTCGATGCCCGCCCGGCTCAACTCGCCCTGGCGGTGGCCGAGTCCGGGCACGGACACGATCGGGGAGCCCGGCGCGGGGAGCGGCTCGTGGCCGAGCGAGAGCAGCCCGCCGCGGAAGCGGTCGGCCAGTGCCAGGTCGTGCGCGCGTGCGGTGTCCACGCCGAGCTCCTCCAGCAGGTCCAGCGAACGGCGGGCGCCGGCGTAGGAGAAGAGGGCCGGGCTCTCGTCGAACCGCCGTGCGCAGTGGGCGAGTTCCTCGACCGGGCCGTAACAGCTGTCCCAGGGCCGCTCCCCGGCGACCCAGCCGGCGAACAGCGGCGTGAGGCCGCCGAGGTCCTCGGGCACGACCAGGAAGGCGACACCTCGCGGGCACAGGAGCCACTTGAAGGCGACGGCGGCGACGTAGTCGTACGCGTCCGCGTCGAGGTCGAGCCAGCCGGCGGCCTGGGAGGCGTCGACGTACGTCCGCGCCCCGTGCTCACGGGCCGCCGCGCGGATCGCGGGCAGGTCGGCGATCCGGCCGTCCGCGGACTGCGCGGCGCTGACCGCAACCAGCGCCGTCCCGGGCCGCACCGCCTCGGCGACCTGGTCCAGGGGCACGCTGCGCACCTTGAGGCCGGTGCGGACGTGGAAGGGGTTCACCACGGAGCTGAAGTCGCCCTCGGCGGTGAGCACCTCGGCGCCCTCGGGCAGCGAGGCGGCGATCAGGCCGCTGTAGACCGCGACCGAGGCCCCGGCCGCGACCCGGCGGCCGGGGACCCGCAGCAGCCGGGCGAAGCAGGCGCGAGCCGCCTCGACGTCGGCGAACATGTCGGTCGGCCGCCCGACGGCCGCCGCCTCGACGGCGGTGCGCAGGGCGGCCACCGTACGGGCCGGCAGCAGCCCGCTGCTCGCGGTGTTCAGATAGGTGTTCTCCGGCGTGAACTCGGCACGGACGCGAGTCTCGAACGTCGTCTCCATGGGACCACTGTGCGGCCCGATGAAGTCGAAGTCCATTGCGGAACTTTGCGTGATTTCCCCAAGGAACGCTTATGTTTTGCCGCCGACCTGCGCCTTCGCCGCGGGACTCAGCCCTGGGGCACGGCGCACCCGTCCGGGCCACAGGCCTCGGCGCCGCCCTCGCCGATCGGCTCGAGCGGGGCGGGCCGCTCACCCCACGCCTGCGTGAGCGCCCGCGTGAAGACCTCGGCGGGCTGGGCGCCGGAGACGCCGTACCTGCGGTCGAGGACGAAGAACGGCACACCGGTGGCGCCGAGCTGCGCGGCCTCCCGCTCGTCGGCGCGGACCTCGTCGGCGTAGGCGGCCGGGTCGGCCAGGACCCGGCGGGCCCCGTCCGTGTCGAGACCGGCGGCGACGGCCAGCTCGACCAGCCGCTCGGCGTCGTCGAAGACGGAACGCTCCTCGGCGAAGTTGGCCCGGTAGAGCAGGTCAAGCAGCGCCTCCTGCCTGCCCAGCTCACGGGCGAAGTGCAACAGGCGGTGCATGTCGAAGGTGTTGCCGTGGTCGCGGTCGCGGGTGCGGTACGCGAGGCCCTCGGCCGCGGCCTGCCGGCCCAGGTTGTCCTCGCCGGCCTGCGCCTGCGCCTGACTCATCCCGTACTTCCTGGTGAGCATGGTGAGTACGGGCTGGATGTCGTCCTTGGCGCGGTGCGGGTCCAGCTCGAAGGAGCGGTGCACCACCTCGACCCGGTCGCGGTGCGGGAAGGCCGCGAGCGCCTTCTCGAAGCGGGCCTTGCCCACGTAGCACCAGGGACAGGCGATGTCCGACCAGATCTCGACGCGCATGCTTCTCGGCACTCTCCCACTCGTACGGTACGGAGACTCCCTCCGCCGATTGCCTGAACGTTCAAGCAGTGGGGTTCATTCCCCGGTCACCGACAGCCGCAGGTTGAGGTGGAGGTCGTCGCCGGACGGGGTTTCCGGGTCCCGGACCCAGCCCTGGCGGGCGTAGAAGGCCTGGGCACGGTGGTTGCCGGCGTGCACCTCCAGCACCGCCGTCCGTTTGCCGTCGGCCCTCCACTGCTCCAGGCAGGCGGCGTGCAGCGCGGTGCCGACGCCTGCACGCCAGTGGTCGGGGTCGACGTGGAACTGGAACAGCTTGACCGTTTCGGCGGGGGCGCCCCGCGGGGTGCGGAAGGAGGCGATGCCCGTCAGCCGGGCGTCGCGCACCGCGCACAGCACCTGGCCGTCGGGGCGCTCGATGGCCTGCCGCCACCTGGCCGGCCAGTCGGCGTCGGCGTCCGGGACGCCGTCCGGGTAGTACGTGGACCGGGCGCGCGTCATCAGCCCGGCGACGGCTTCCGCTTCGACCGGCAGGACGGTCCTGATCATCAGAATCCCGGCGGCCCGATGCTTCCTGATCACGCAGCGGAAGACGTGCCCGTGACCGCGGCGGTTCCGAGACGGCCGAACCCGGCCCGGCAGGGTGACGGCGGTCGTGCTCAGGTGCCGTCTCGCAGGTCGGCCGGCCAGCTCGGCCTGAACTCGATGTGGTCGTACGTGACCACGCACCCCTCCCCCAGCGGCGACTGCGTCATGAAGCCGACCAGGGCCGCGCCGGTCTCCTTCTCCCCGCCCAGGGTGAACAGGCGGACGAAGGTCCAGCGGACACCGTCCCGGGAGGCGTGGAAGGCGAGGGCGCGGCCGGTGCGGCTCATCCGCAGCCAGACGGAACTGCCCTCCACGGTGAAGGAGTTGGCGTCGTCGGAGTGTCCCTGGGTGACCACCGTGCAGACGGTGGGCACGTCCGGGGAGTACTCCAGGCAGAGCTTGGCCCAGGCCCGCTCGCCGACATGGACGTACAGGGCTCCGGCGTCGAAGGAGGCGCCGAACCCCACGGTGACCCGGGCGATCAGCTGGAAGTCGCCCTCGGGTGCCCCGAGCAGCCGGGGCGCGTCGGAGGCGGGGTCCAGTGCCTCACCGGCGGGCGACACGAACCGGTCCTGCCGGGGCCCGGCCCACCCGGAGAGCATCCCGTCCTCGTACGACCAGTGCCCGTCAGGGCCGTACGTGCGCAGGAGGAACGGGAGTTCGGGAAGTTCGACGTCCATGGAGCGAGTGTCCCAGGCGCGCAGCGGCGCACCCCGAAAGGGGCGCGGGGAACCGCGTGACCGGCCGCACACCGTCCGCAGCCCACGAACAACCGCACCCCGCGGCGCACCCCCGAGGGCTACCGTTCCAGGACGCCGTTGAACCGCCGGGGCAGCCCCAGCGGATTGTCGTCCCGCAACTCCACCGGCAGCAGCGCCTGCGGCGCGTTCTGGTAGACGACGGGACGCAGCCACCGCTCGATCGCCGTACCGCCCACGGACGTGGACGTCGACGTCGTCGCGGGGTACGGCCCCCCGTGGTGCTGGGCCGGCGCCACGGCCACCCCCGTCGGCCAGCCGTTGACCAGGACCCGGCCGGCGAGCGGCGTCAGCTCGGCAAGGAGCTCGGCGCCACGGCCCGCGCCCGCGGCCTCCTCGGCGGAGAGCTGCACGGTCGCGGTGAGGGTGCCGGGCAGCCGGGACAGGACGGCCGTCGCCTCGCTCTCGTCCTCGTAGCGGGCCACCACCGTCACCGGCCCGAAGCACTCCTCCAGCAGCAGGTCGTGGGCGCCCTCCTCCGTCAGCCTGCTCGCCGGCACGGTCAGGAATCCGGCGCCGACCGTGTGCTCGCCGCCCGCTCCCGGGGTGACCGGCGACGCCACGTCGGGCAGCTCGGCGCGCTCGGCCACGCCCGCCACGAAGTTGTCCCGCATCCGGTGGTCGAGCAGGACCCCGGGCTCGGTCTCGCCGACCGCGTCGGTGAGCGACTTGAGCAGGCCGTCGCCCGCGGCACCGCACGGCACGAGGACGAGCCCCGGCTTGACGCAGAACTGGCCGACCCCCATCGTCATCGACCCGGCCAGACCCGCACCGATGGCCTCGGCGCGCTCGGCGGCCGCGGCCTCGGTGACGAGGACCGGGTTCAGCGAGCCGAGCTCGCCGTGGAACGGGATCGGCACCGGCCGCGCGGCCGCCGCGTCGAAGAGGGCACGGCCACCGCGCACCGAACCGGTGAAGCCCGCCGCGGCGACCAGCGGGTGCCCGATGAGCTCGACGCCCGCCTCGAAGCCGTGGACGAGACCGACGACGCCCGCGGGGACGCCGTGCCGCGCGGCCGCGTCCCGCAGCACCTTGGCGACCAGCTCGGACAGGGCGGGGTGGTCGGGGTGGGCCTTGACGACGACCGGGCAGCCGGCGGCCAGCGCGCTGGCGGTGTCGCCGCCGGCGACCGAGAAGGCGAAGGGGAAGTTCGAGGCGGAGTAGACGGCGACGACACCGAGGGGGACCTTGTAGCGGCGCAGGTCCGGCACGGGCGGGGTCGCGGTGTCGTCCGGGTGGTTGATGATCACGTCGAGGAAGGCGCCCTCGTCGACGATGTCCGCGAAGGCCCGCAACTGGTAGCAGGTCCGGGCGAGTTCACCGGTGAGCCGGACGGGGCCCAGCGCGGTCTCCGCGTCGGCGGCCTCCACGAGCCAACCCTCGGCGGCCTGAAGCCGGTCGGCGGCGGTGCGCAGGAAGGCCGAGCGGGTGGCACGGTCGGCGAGCGGGCCGCGCGCGTCGTGCGCGGCACGGACGGCGGCGTCCACCTCGTGGGCCGTGGCCTCCACCGCAACCTGTTCCCGCTGCTTCCCGGTACGGGGGTCGACACTCCAGACTGGTGCTGCTGCCACCGCGAGTCCCTCCAGATGTCATGCCGCAGTCTTCGGCCGGTACGGTCGGCGGTATTCGGGCCACCCACCAGGGACGTTCGATATACTGAACGCCGTCTCTGATGATGAATGCAGTCGGAGACTATATCTCCAGGTTCTCGTCGAACAAAGGGGTCAAGGGCGATGTCGGCAGGCGAGACAGGCGGCGGGGCGCAGGTCAAGTCCGCGGTGCGGACGGTTGAATTGCTCGAGTACTTCGCCGGCCGGCCCGGTATGCACTCCCTGGCCGCGGTCCAGGAGGCCGTCGGCTATCCCAAGTCCAGCCTGTACATGCTGCTGCGCACGCTCGTCGAGCTGGGCTGGGTCGAGACCGACGCGACCGGCACGCGGTACGGCATCGGCGTCCGCGCGCTCCTGGTCGGCACCTCCTACATCGACGGCGACGAGGTCGTGGCGGCGGCCCGTCCGACACTGGACCGCCTGTCCGACGACACCACCGAGACCATCCACCTCGCCCGCCTGGACGGCACCAACGTCGTCTACCTGGCCACCCGGCAGTCCCAGCACTACCTGCGCCCCTTCACCCGGGTCGGCCGCCGGCTGCCCGCCCACTCCACGTCCCTGGGCAAGGCGCTGCTGAGCACGTACACCGACGAGCAGGTCCGCAAGATGCTCCCCGAGACCCTGCCCGCGCTGACCGAGAACACCATCACGGACCGCGAGAAGCTCATCGAGGAACTGCACCAGGTCCGCGAGCAGGGCTACGCCGTGGACCGCGAGGAGAACACGCTGGGCCTGCGCTGCTTCGGCGTGGCGATCCCGTACCGCACCCCGGCCCGCGACGCGATCAGCTGCTCGATCCCGGTGGCGCGGCTGACACCCGCCCACGAACAGATGGTGAAGGACGCGCTGTTCGACGCCCGTGACCGCCTCACGCTCGCCACCCGGAGGCTCTGAGACATGCAGGTCGTGCTCCGCCCCGTCCACGACAGCGACCTGCCGGTGTTCTACCGGCAGATGAACGACCCGGAGTCCCTGCGGATGGCCGCCTTCACCCCGAAGGACCCGGCCGACCGCGACGCCTTCGACGCCCACTGGCGAAAGATCCGCACCTCCCGCGACGTGCTGCGCACCATCCTGGCGGACGGGGACGTGGTCGGCAGTACCGCGGTCTACGGCGAGCCGGGCGAGCGCGAGGTCACCTACTGGGTGGACCGCGCCTACTGGGGACGGGGCATCGCCACGGCGGCCCTGCGCGCCCTGCTGACCGAGGTGCCCGAACGCCCGTTGTACGCAAGGGCGGCAGCCGACAACCCGGGCTCGCTGCGGGTGCTGGAGAAGTGCGGCTTCCGGGAGACCGCTCGGGCCCGGGGGTACGCCCATGCCCGGGGCGAGGAGATCGAAGAGGTCGTCCTGTCGTTGAAGGACTGAGGCTCTCCGGCGGCCCGGGGTGGAGAGGCCTCTCCCCCGCCCGGCGGAGACGGTTCGCCGTCCCGCAGGACGTGCCGACCGGGGTCCGCGCGGGAGCGTGGTCGCATGACCCAGTCACCCTCCTCCGGGCTCCCGGCTCCGCTCGAGCAGCGCACCGCCCCCACCGCCCCGGTCGCGCCTCCCGGTGGCCCGACCCGGCCCCGCCGGATCCTGCGGGCCGCCGCCATCGTCTCCTGCCTGCCGTACCTCGGCCTCAAGACCGCCTGGATCGCCGGGAGTCGTCTCGGCATCCCGAAAGGCAGCTCGCTCCTCGAGCACCCGACGACGATGGTCGTCGCGAACGGCCTCACCGTGCTGATGGACGCCTCCGTGGTCGTCCTCGCGCTGGTGCTGACCCGGCCGTGGGGGCTGAGGGTGCCCGCCTGGGCGCCGGCCTTCCCGGTGTGGGTCGCCACCGGGCTGCTCGCCCCGATCATGACCGGATTCCCGCTCCAGCTCCTGGTGAAGATCCTCGGCGGAACGGTGAACAAGTCCTCCGGCACCGGCCAGGGGCCGTTCCTCGACGAGTGGGTGTTCGGGGTGGTGTACACGGGGTTCATCGTGCAGGGGCTGACCCTCGGCACACTGACCCTGCTGTACGCCCGTGACCGCTGGGGGCACTTGTGGCGAGGGCGGGTGCGGGAACTGCCGGCCGGACTCATCGGGGCCGCACAACGTCTCTTCGCGGCCGCCGTCTGCCTTCTCGCCCTGCTCCCGCTCACCCTGCACCTGCTGTGGATCTGCGGCAGCACCGCCGGACTCGCCGCGGGACGCGCCGCGGAGCGGACCAGCGACTTCTACGTCCTCGAAGCCACCGACATCTGCTTCCTGCTGGCCGCCGTCTGCGGTGCCTGGCTGCTCGCCTTCCGGCGCGGCCGCCCGCTGCCGGTGAAGGTGCCGCTCGCCCTGGCCTGGGTCGGCTCGGGTGTCCTGACCTGCTGGGGCGCCTGGCTGTCACTGGCCTCCCTGACCGGGGTGGACGACCTCGCCGATCGGCCGACGCAGCTGATGAACGTCCTCTACGCTGACCAGATGATCATCGGTGTCCTGGTGGCGGCCCTGCTCGCCCACTTCTTCGCGGAGCGCTCCGCCGGGGCGTCGAAGCAGCCGGCGTGAGAAGGCTCGCGCTGCTGCTGTTCGGCCGCAGGGCGCGCCGCCGCTGGATCCATCTGGTCCTCGGTGGCGCCCTGGCCATGCCGTACGTTCTCGTCGGCTCGGTGGTCGTCGGCCCGCTGGTCGGCTCGTCGGACGCGTTCGGTTCCCTGCCCCTGGAACTCGGCTCGTTCGCCGTCGGGTTGCCGCTCGCCGCGCTCACCTCGCCGTTCCCGCTGACCAGGCCGATGTCGGTGGCCGCGGTGCGCGCCCTGTGCGGGATCGACGGCGACCGCCTGGCCGACGGGCCCGCGCGGACCCGGGCCGCGAAGGGGCGTACGGCGGCCTGGTTCACGCTGCACCTGGGCCTCGGCGGGATCGTCTCCGGGATGTCGCTCGCCGTACCGCCGTTCGCGGTCGTGCTGATGGTGCTCCCGCTCTTCGCCGGCCTGCGCGACTCGCGGCTGGCGCTGCCCGGATTCGTGAGCCGTCCCTGGGGGTTGGCGCTCGCGCCGGTCGTGGGCCTCGCCACGCTGCTGGCGCTCGCGGCCTGCGCGGCGGGGTGCGGTGCGCTGCTGGCCCGCTGGGCACCCGCTCTGCTCGGCCCCACTCCGGAGGACCGGCTCGCGGCCGCCGAGGCACGCCTGGCCGATCTGGCCGTACGGAACCGGCTCGCCCGCGAGCTGCACGACTGTGTCGGCCACGCCCTGAGCGCCGTCACCCTCCAGGCGAGCGCTGCCCGCCGGGTCCTGGACAGCGACCCCGAGTTCGCGCGCGAGGCGCTCGCCGCGATCGAGGACACCACGCGGCGCACGGTGGGCGAACTCGACGCCGTACTGGGCGTGCTGCGGGACGGCGACTCCCCCGGAACGGCCCCGGCCCCCACGCTGGCCGCGGACCTCGACGGCCTGCTGCGCCGTACCCGCGCCGCCGGACCCCGCGTCACGGCCGAGATCGGCGTCGACCCCGCGAACCTGCCCGAGCTGCTCTCGCGGGAGGCCTATCGCATCGTGCAGGAGGGGATGAGCAACGCGCTCCGGCACGCGGGCGGCTGCCCCGAGGTGGTCCTGCGGATCGAGGCGGCCGACCGGCACCTGGAGATCACGGTGGACAACCGGCTGGAGACGACGCTCGCTTCCCGCCCGGGCGGTGGCCACGGCCTGCGCGGTATCGCGGACCGGGCCCGGCTGCTGGGCGGCACGGCGCAGGCGGGGCCGGCCGGAGGGATGTGGCGACTGCACGTACGACTGCCGATGAAGGGACCCGTATGACCAGCCCGGCGCCGATCCGGATCGTCCTGGCCGACGACGAACGCATGGTCCGCACCGCCCTGCGCGCCATTCTCGGCGCCGAGCCGGACCTGGAGGTGGTCGGTGAGGCGGCCACCGGTGCCGAGGCCGTCTCGGTGGTGCGGGAGGTCCGGCCCGACGTCGTCCTCATGGACGTCCGCATGCCCGGGACCGACGGCATCCGGGCCACCGAGCAGATCCTCGCCACGCTCGCCGAGCCCCCGCGGATCGTGGTCGTCACCACCTTCGAGAACGACTCCTACGTCTACGACGCCCTGCGCGCCGGGGCCGCGGGGTTCCTGCTCAAGCGGTCCGAGGCCGACGCGCTCGTCCAGGCGGTACGGCTGGTCGCCCGCAGCGACACCCTGCTGTTCCCGTCTGCCGTGCGGGCGCTGGCCGTCGAGCACGCGCGCGCGTACCCCTCCCCTCCGGCCTGGGTGGCGAAGCTCACCGGCCGGGAGAGCGAGGTGCTGCGGCTGTTGGCCGGCGGACTGACCAACGCGGAGATCGCCCGGCGCATGGAGGTCGGCCCCGCCACCGTGAAGTCACATGTGGCGGCGGTCCTGGCGAAGACCGGCACCCGGGACCGTACGCAGGCGGTGATCGCCGCCTACGAGGCCGGTTTCCTGCGGGCCGACCCGCCGGATTCATGAACATCCGATGAGAAACCGGGGCGGACGGGAACGATCGGCTCCTTCCCGCCCGTCCTCCTGAGCGGGATGAACAGGACAATCAGGCGAGCCGCCGTCTTCACGCTGCTGCTGGTGTTCACTCTGCTGGTCAGGGCGACCTGGGTGCAGTTCTACGACGGCAAGGCCCTCGCGGACGACAAGGACAACCGGCGCCGGGCGATCGAGACCTACGCGCAGCCGCTCGGGAACATCATCGTGGCCGGCGGCTCGATCACGGGTTCCGCACGGACGACGAGCGGGGATCTCAAGTACGAGCGCACCTACAAGGACGGCAGACTGTACGCCGCCGTCACCGGCTACAGCTCCCAGGTGTACGGGGCCACCCAGCTGGAGGGCGTCTACCAGGACCTGCTCAACGGCACGGACAACCGGCTGAAGAGCCCCCTCGACACGATCACCGGCAAGCGGGCCGCTCCGGGTGATGTGATCACCACGATCGATCCGGACGTGCAGAAGGCGGCGTACGACGCGCTCGGCGACAAGAAGGGCGCGGCCGTCGCGATCGACCCGGCCACGGGCCGGATCCTCGCGGTGGTCTCCACCCCGTCCTACGACCCGACGGCGCTCAGCTCCGGGAACGGCAAGGTCTGGCAGCAGCTGACCCGGGATCCCGCCAAGCCGATGACGAACCGTGCGCTGCGCCAGCCGCTGCCGCCGGGGTCGACGTTCAAGCTGGTGGTCGCGGCGGCCGCACTGGAGGACGGCCTGTACTCGTCGGTGGACGAGCCGACGAGGAGCCCGGACCCGTACACGCTGCCGGGCACCACGCGGGTGCTGACCAACGAGAACCCCGGCGCGCCCTGCCGGAACGCCACGATCCGTACCGCTCTGCGGTACTCCTGCAACAACGTCTTCGCGAAGATGGCCGTCGACCTGGGTCAGGACAAGGTGAAGGCGATGGCCGGGAAGTTCGGGTTCAACGACCGGTCGCAGGACGTGCCCGTGCGGGCGTACCCGAGCGTGTACCCGTCGGGCATGGACCAGGCGCAGACCGCGCTGACCGGCATCGGCCAGTTCGACGTGACCGCGACCCCGTTGCAGATGGCGATGGTGTCGGCCGCCATCGCCGACAACGGCGAGCTCGTGTCGCCGCACATGGTGGCGCAGATCAGCGACGGCGACGGCAACGTGCTGCAGAACCACGACGACCACCCGGGCAGCAAGCGGATCGTCAGCTCCTCGACCGCCGCGCAGTTGCAGTCGGCCATGCGGACGGTCGTCGAGCAGGGCACCGGCACGAACGCCCGGCTGTCCGGTGTGACGGTGGGCGGCAAGACGGGCACCGCCCAGCACGGCGAGAACAACAGCCAGGTGCCGTACGCCTGGTTCACCTCCTACGGCAAGTCGGACGCGACCGGCAAGGAGGTCGCGGTGGCGGTGGTCGTGGAGCAGTCGGACGCGGCGCGCTCCGAGGTGAGCGGCAACGGGCTGGCTGCGCCGGTGGCCAGGGCGATGATGCGGAGCGCTCTGCGGGGCTGACCGGCGACCGGCCGGCCGTGCGCACCCGGCGAGGCCGCATGAACGTCGGCGCCCCGCGCCGGCGCCGCGCGCCGGCGCCGCGCGCCGGCGCCGCGTCGGGGTTGCGCGCCGGCGCCGCGTCGGGGTTGCGTCACTTCACGCCGAGGACCTGCTCGACCGGGTCGATCGCGAAGTAGAGCAGGAACAGGGCCGAGACGCCCCACAGGAGCCAGTTGACCTCCCTGGCCTTGCCGAGGACCGTCTTGATGAGGACGTAGGACAGGAAGCCGGCGCCGATGCCGTCGGTGATGGAGTACGTGAACGGCATCGCGGCGATCGTGAGGAAGGCCGGGATGGCGATGTCGTAGCGGTCCCAGTCGATGTGCTTGACGTGGGTCATCATCAGGAAGCCGACGGCGATGAGGGCGGGCGCGGCGGCCTGCAGCGGGACGATGGTCAGCAGCGGGGTGAGGAACAGCGCGAGGCCGAACAGACCGCCGGTGACCAGGTTGGCGAAGCCGGTGCGCGCGCCCTCGCCGACGCCGGCCGCGGACTCGATGTAGGCGGTGTTGGAGGAGGCGGAGCCCACACCGCCGGCGATCGCGGCGGCGCCGTCGATGAACAGCACGCGGCCGATGCCGGGCACCTGGCCGTTGTCGTCGAGAAGCCCCGCCTCGGCGCTGATGCCGACGATGGTGCCCATGGCGTCGAAGAAGTCCGACAGGATCAGGGTGAAGATCAGCAGGACCACGGTGATCGCGCCGGTCTCGCCGAAGGCGCCGAACAGGCTGAAGTGGCCGACGAGTCCGAAGTCGGGGGTGGCCACGATCCGGTCGGGCACCTTGGGAGTGGTCAGGCCCCAGCTCCCGATGTCGGCGACGGCGTCGATGACGATCGCGACGACCGTCATGGTCACGATGCTGATCAGGATCGCGCCCTTCACCCTGCGGGCGACCAGGGCGATGGTGAGCAGTACGCCGAGACAGAACACGAGGACGGGCCAGCCGGTGAGCCGCCCGACGGCGCCCAGTTGCACCGGCACGGTGGTGTTCGCGGCGTCCGGGATGCGGCTGACGAACCCGGCGTCGACGAAGCCGATGAAGGCGATGAACAGGCCGATTCCGACACCGATGGCCTGCTTCAGCTGCTGCGGAATGGCGTTCATGATCGCCTCGCGCAGGCCGGTGAGCACCAGGACGCAGATCAGGACGCCCTCGATGACGACCAGGCCCATGGCGTCGGCCCAGCTCATCAGTGGGGCGAGCTGGAAGGCGACGACGGCGTTGAGGCCGAGGCCGGCGGCGATGGCGAGCGGCAGGTTGCCGCCGACGCCCATGACGACGGTCATCACACAGGCCACCAGAGCGGTGGCGGTGACCAGTTGGCCCGTGTCGAGTTGGTGGCCGAACTTGTCCTTGGCGCTGCCCAGGATGATCGGATTCAGGACAAGGATGTAGGCCATCGTGAAGAACGTGGCGAAGCCGCCGCGTATCTCCCGGCCGAGGGTGGAGCCCCGTTCGGAGATTCTGAAGAACCTGTCGACGCCGTTCACCCCATGTGGCGGGGCACTTGGCCGGTCGGTCACCTTCTGTGTTTCGGACATGGCGGGACTCCTCGGGCCTGAAGGATCGGTGCGCGGGTGCTGGCTGGATTGTTCCCCCGTCGAACCGGTTTCAGGTGTTCTCCGTGTTACGGAATCACGTCCCACTCGGCATGCACCGGCAGGCGTCCGCCCGCGGTTCGGCGGGCGGACGCTTCGCACCGGTGGTGCCGGCCCCGGCGATGGCCGGCCCCGTGCGGGCTGCCCCGGACTAGCTGACGAAGTACGTCGGGTTGGGCAGCTTGTAGGTCCGGTCGGCGTAGCCGCCGTCGAGGTCGGAGTACTGGTCGCCGAAGTCGGCGATGATGTCGTAGCCGAGGTCCTCGATGTGCTCGCGGGTGCCGGACTTGTACTGGACGGTGGTGCACTTCCACGCGCCCGGGGTGGCACAGTCGCTCAGGTACGACGGCGGGTTGGCCGCGTCCTTGAGGAACATGTGGTCGGCGTCGAGATTCACGTCCGCGCCGATCTTCTTCAGGTTCTCCACGGCGGCGGAGCGCTGCGCCTCGCTCAGACCCGAGTTGTAGAAGACCTCGACACCCTTGGACGCGGCGTACTGCACCAGCTCGGGGGAGCCGAAGACGGCCGGGCGGTCGGCCTTGTTCACGTACGCGGCCCAGGTGGCCGAGTTGTACGTGTAGTTGTAGCGCTTCTCGTAGTCGAGGCTGAGCAGCAGCGTGTCGTCGATGTCGAAGACGACGGCCGGCTTCTCGCCCCGGTGGTGGGCCTTGCGCGCCGCCCGGTCGATGTAGCGCCTGGCATCGGCGTCGATGCGCGCGAGGTCACGGGCGTACGGGCTGTCCGGGGACGCCTGGTACACGCCGTTGGCGTCGGGCGCGGTGCCGTAGTAGGTGTCGATGTCCTTGACCAGGAGCCCGATGTTGTAGGGCTCGTGGGTGGAGTTGGCCGTCGACTGACCGGCGGTGGCGGCACCGGCGCCGTAGAGGGCAGTACCGGCGACGGCACAACTGGCGACGACGGCCGCCACTCTGAGGGACTTCCGCATGGAATCTCCGGATCTGGATTGGTGGTTGATGCACCAGGTCACGCATTGTCTACGCGCATCACGTACAGAGGTGCGAGGGACGTTATCCGATCGATACACAACGCAGCCCGGGGGCCACCGGCCAGAATGTGGGCCCGTCAGAAGGTCGTCGTTCCACCCTCGACCGCGGCGGAGGTGGCGCCCCCGAACACCGCGGCGGCACGCTTCACGGCGGTCTCGCGGGTGAGCCCGGGACCGACGTGCGTGATGAGGAGCTCGTGTGCCCCCTTGGCGTACGCGCCCGCTTCCTCGGGTGTGAGGTGGACCTGCCGTTCGCCTTCGCGATGGAAGTCGATCCCGGCCTCGCACAGGAAGACATCGGCCCGCCGGGCGAGTTCGTCCAGCGCCTCGCAGGGCCCGCTGTCCCCGGAGTAGGCGAGGACGCTGCCCTGGCTCTCGGCCCGCAGGCCGTACGCCTCCACGTCGTGGGCGACGGCGCGCGCGGTGAGGCGCAGGTTCCAGTGCCGGGCCTCGTGCCCGTCGTAGAGGGGCCGGAAGTCCAGGAGACCGCGGAGAAAACCGGTGTCCGACCGCCCGAAGAAGCCGGCGAGCCGCTGTGCGCAGTCCACCGGCGCGTACACCGGGACCGGGACCGGCGGGGTGAGCCCCCCGTAGGCGTAGGCGTGGACGGCGGAGAGCAGATCCGCGCTGTGGTCGGCGTGGAGGTGGGAGATCCAGATCGCCGTGAGCCGCCCCGGGTTCGTGTGCCGCTGCAACTCCGCGAAGGTCCCGGGTCCGGCGTCCACCCACACCTCGGCACCGCCGCCGCGCAGCAGGTAGCCGGAGCAGGGGTGGTCGGGGGCCGGGTGCGGGGAGGCGGTACCGAGGACGGTGAGGCTCAGGGGCATGGTGGGGAGCGTACGGTCACCGCTGCGCGGCGGCTCCCCTTTTCGGCGTGTTCGGCCGGTTCACGGCTTCCAGTGCGGGTCCCGTCCGCTCAGCCCCACTGCCCGGTCCAGGAGCGGGGCGTCCTCCGGGACGGGCACGACCGGGCCGAACAGGGCGTTTCCGCGGTTCGGGTCGTCGGCGGCCGCGCGGAGGAAGCTGTGGGACGGCCGCAGCGCGGCCGGGTCGGGCTCGTATTCCTGGCCCGTGGCCCGTGCCAGGTCCCACCCGTGGATCACCAGCTCGTCGGCGGCCACGGCGCCGGCCACCGCGCCCGGCAGATCCACGCCCCCCGCGCGGGTCGCACCGGTCCAGGCGGCCGGGTCGCGCCAGGCGTCGGCGAGCTCGTCGAGCGCCTTCGGCAGTTCCTGGCGCCAGCCGGGCCCGATGTCCGGCACGGCGGCGTTCGGGCTGGTGTCGGTGGTGGCGCCCAGATCCTTGCGGCCGGCGTCCCGGAAGGCCACCGAGAGCCCCAGCAGGTGCCCCAGCAGGTTGTGCACCGCGCAGTCCGGGCACGGCGTCCGTGCGCCGAGCTGCTCGTCGCTCACGTTCTCGGCCAGACGGGCCACGACGCGGGCCTGCGGGCCCAGGTCGAGGATCGTGTCGGTCATGGCTGCTCCTCGGTCGTTCGGATCCTTGGACGGGGAGGTACTCGGACCTCCCGCTCATGGGATAGACCGGCGGCGGCCCCGGAACTCGTCGCCGACGGCACCGGCGGATTCCGCCGGACTCCCCTCTCCCCCGCTGTGCCGGGGGCCAGGGCGTCCGCCCCGTCCGTGGGGCAGGCCCTGGAACCGGGATGACCGCGCCATCCGTGGGGCAGGCCCTGGCGCCGGTGACGACCGCGGCGCCGTTGCTTCAGAGGTCCAGGAGCGCCGAGCGGACCGCCGCGAGGTCATCGTCCGACGCCAGTCCGGCGTGGTACAGCCGCAGTTCGGTGGCCCCGAGGTCCCGCGCACGGGAGGCGTGCCGGGCCAGCGCGTCCGGGCGGCCGCCCATGCCGGAGACGATCGTGAAGTTGACGGCCAGGACGGCGCCGTCGCGCCCCTGTTCGGCGAACGGGGTGAGCGAACCGGAGCCGTCCGTGCAGGGCACGACCACGCCGTCCGCGACCGACAGGATGTGCCCGGGGTCGACGCCTGCGTTGGCACCGCAGTGGTGGGAGACCGGGTCGGCGTGCAGCAGCACCTGGAAACCCTCGGGTGCCGCCGCGCGTACCGCCGCGACCGCCGCTTCCTGGAGCGAGCGGGCGGTGGCGTCGCGCCACGCGCGGGTGGCCCTCGCCGTCGGCACACCGAGGAGCTTCTCCACGCCCGCCCAGCCTCCGCCGGAGGGCGCACCCCGCCACACCGGCTGCAGGGCGGTGCGTACGGCGTCGGCCACCTCGTCGGCGTCCAGTCCGCCTTCGCCGTAGCCGGCGCGGCAGGCGGGGCAGAAGCACAGCGACATCAGGTACTGCCCGGCGCCCCCGAGACCGACTCCGGCGGTCTTGTCGTGGGCGTGGAGGTGGGCGAGCCCGTACCAGCCGAGGGACTCCAGCTCGGTGCCGCGCGCTCCGGGCCGGACGGCCGCCTCGGCGGCCAGGTCGACCAGGTACGCGCGGGTGTCGGGCTGCGCGATGCACGGCGCCCACGGGTAGCGGTCGCCGTAGGCGTTGACGACCGAGGTCTGCGGATGCTCGGCACCCAGGCGGGAGTTGTGCGCGAGGACCACCCAGGTGTGCACGTCCAGACCGGCCTCGGCGAGCGCGGCCGCGGCCTCGCCGCAGGCGTCCCCGGGCGCCCAGTCCCCGGCCGGGTACGGCCGCAGCACGCGGCCTGCCCAGCGCCCGTCCGGGGGATACAAGGCCGCGGCGTGCCCGGCGGTCACGACCCGGTGGCGGGGATGGCGGGGGGTCAGCGCGCGCGTGGAGTGGTAGGCGGCGGCGAGCGTCACCTGTGCCACACCGAGCCCGGCGATGCGCGCCGGGGCCTCGGCGTCGCCGTTGACGTCCCAGGGGTAGACGAAGGCGGAGGCCCTCACGCGTCCTCCCCGAGCAGTGCGTGGCCGCGCTCGATGAGCTGGGCGAGCTGCTTGACGTGGTCCTCGGCCGGCTCGTGCAGCGGCGGCCGCACCTCGCCCACGTCCAGCCCGCGCAGCCGGACACCGGCTTTGACGAGGGAGACCGCGTAGCCGCGACCCTGGGCACGCAGCTCGACGAACGGGCGGTAGAAGCCGTCCAGGAGGCGGTGTGCCGTGGTGTCGTCGCCCGTGGTGAGCGCCCGGTGGAAGGCGAGGGCGATCTCGGGGACGAAGCAGAAGACGGCCGAGGAGTAGAGCGTGATGCCGATGCCCCGGTAGGCGAGCTGGGTCTGCTCGGCGGTGGGCAGGCCGTTGAAGTACAGGAAGTCGCCGGGCACTTCGCTGCGTACGGCGCTCACGATCCGCTGCATCAGGTCCAGGTCGCCGAGACCGTCCTTGAGGCCGATGACGCCGTCGGTGCGGGCCAGTTCGACCACGGTCCGCGGGGTGAACACGGCGTTGTCGCGCTGGTAGACGATGAGGGGCAGGTCGGTGGCCGCGGCCACCTCGCGGTAGTGGCGCAGCAGCCCTTCCTGGCCGGCGACGACAAGGTAGGGCGGCATGGCGAGCAGCCCGTCCGCTCCGGCCGTCGCGGCCAGCCGTGCGTAGCGCACGGCGAGCGCGGTCCCGTAACCGGCGCCCGCCACCACCGGGACGCGCCCTCGGGTCACCTCGACGGCCGCGCGGACACAGGCCTGGAACTCCTCCGGGGTGAGCGCGTGGAACTCCCCGGTGCCGCAGCACGCGAACACGGCCGCCGCCCCCGCCTCGACGCCGCGGCGCACATGGGTGCGGTAGACGTCGAGGTCGACGGAGCCGTCGGGACCGTAGGCGGTGACGGGGAAGAACAGCGGCCCGCTGGGGATGCTCAGGCGTTCGGCGAGGGGGGCTGACGTCACGGGCTCTCCCTGGGGCGGGCACTCATGCGGAACCGGCGCGGGTACACGAACCGGAGCGCGAACCGGAACTCGGACCCGGAGCTCGGACCCGGAGCTCGGACCCGGTGCATGCTTCGGACCGATGCACGTTCCTGATCCATGTCCATATTTCTGAACGCGCCCACGCTAAGGGGCCTCATCAGGGACGGTCAAGCACACGAACCGGCGACACAGCAGCGGATTCACCTGCTCCGCACCCCACTTGACGGCGCCCGGCGGCGATCCCTAGCGTGTCCGCGTATGTGAACGACGTCTACGCATGCGCCGAAGGAGACCCAGGATGTCCGCACCCCGCACCGTTCTGCTCACCGGCGCCGCCGGCGGGCTCGGCACCCTGATGCGGGGCCTGCTGCCCGGCTACGGCTACGAGCTGCGCCTGCTCGACCTCAGGCCCGTCGAGGGCGAGCCGGACGCGATCACCGCGGACCTCGCAGACCGGGAGGCGCTGCGGGAGGCGGTGCGGGGCGTGGACGCGATCATCCACCTCGCGGGCATCTCCCTGGAGGCCCCGTTCGAAAAGGTCCTCAAGGCCAACATCGAGGGGACGTACCACCTGTACGAGGCGGCCCGCGAGGAGGGCGTCCCGCGGATCGTCTTCGCCTCCTCCAACCACGCGGTGGGCTACACCCCGCGCCCGCAGGGCGACGACCCGCTCATCCCGGTCGACACGCCGCGCCGCCCGGACACCTTCTACGGTCTGTCCAAGTCCTTCGGCGAGGACCTCGCACAGCTCTACTGGGACAGGCACGGCCTGGAGACCGTCTCGGTGCGCATCGGGTCGTGCTTCCCCGAGCCGTCCAGCGTGCGCATGCTCTCGGTGTGGATGAGCCCGGCCGACGGCGCGCGCCTCTTCCACGCGGCGCTGACCGCCGAGCACGTCGGCCACACCGTCGTCTACGGCTCCTCGGCCAACACGCGGCTGTGGTGGGACCTGACGACCGCCCGTGCGCTCGGCTACGAGCCGCAGGACGACTCCGAGCCGTACGCCGAGAAGCTCATCGCCCAGCAGGGCGAGCTGGACCCGGCGAACGAGGCGCACGCCTGCCTCGGCGGCCACTTCGTCACCGACCCGCCGATCTGGCCGTACTGAGTACTGAGAGCGCTGTCCCCAGGACGCCGTATTGACGACTCCGTACTGAAGGCGCCCTCCTCATGACGCCGTACTCACGACACCGTACTGGCGGTTTCAGGACTCACCCCCCGGCGGAAACGCACGATCGCGGCGGCCGGCGGGCACCGAACGGGCCCGCCCCCGCCGTATTCGGGCATCCTCGCTGCCCGATCTCACCCCGCGCACCGCAGGAGCGCAGGTCCGAGGCGGGCACCTCGCAGGGTGAACGGGCACATACGGGCAGCATCGATCCGGCAACAGACCTGGTCAGCGGCGCGCGCCCGCTGTAGAACTTCCCCCATGGGCCCCACCGGGCCCGAACGGGCAGTACGCGAGCCGCAGGGGCGCGCCCTGGGCGAACCCCCGGCCACAGCACGGAAGCAGGTGTCGGTCATGACCACCAGGACGGCGGAGGAGCGCCAGCGGGAGATCGTGCGGGTGGCCCGTGCCACCGGCTCGGTCGACGTCACCGCGCTCGCCGCGGAGCTGGGCGTGGCCAAGGAGACCGTCCGGCGTGACCTGCGCGCCCTGGAGGACCACGGCCTGGTCCGCCGCACCCACGGCGGGGCCTATCCGGTCGAGAGCGCCGGCTTCGAGACGACACTGGAATTCCGCGCCACCAGTCACGTGCCCGAGAAGCGCCGGATCGCGTCCGCGGCGGTGGAACTGCTCGGGGACGCCGAGACGGTCTTCGTCGACGAGGGCTTCACCCCGCAGCTCATCGCCGAGGCACTTCCCAGGGACCGGCCGCTGACCGTGGTCACCGCGTCCCTGCCGGTCGCGGGCGCGCTGGCCGAGGCCGGGAACATCTCGGTGCTGCTGCTCGGCGGCCGGGTCCGCCCGGGCACGCTGGCCACCGTCGACCACTGGACGACGAAGATGCTGGCCGGCTTCGTCGTCGACCTGGCCTACATCGGCGCCAACGGCATCTCCCGCGAGCACGGTCTGACCACGCCCGACCCGGCGGTCAGCGAGGTCAAGGCGCAGGCGGTCCGCGCCGCCCGCCGCACCGTCTTCGCGGGCGTGCACACCAAGTTCGGCGCGGTCAGCTTCTGCCGCTTCGCCGAGATCGGCGCGCTGGAGGCGATCGTGACCAGCACCCTGCTCCCGACCTCCGAGGCCCACCGCTACGCCCTGATGGGTCCGCAGGTCACCCGGGTCTGACCCGGGCCCGCGGCCGTACTCCGCAGAACCCCACACCCTCTCGCAACCGTTCGTCCGCCGTTCACCCGGTAAGCCGCACGGCGGACCCCGCACATCCACATCGCGACGCCGCTCATTCTCGTTCGGCTTCCGCTTCAACACACCTACAAGCGCCCAGGAGCACCCCATGCGAACCCAGAGCCGACGAACGCCTCGCACCCTGTTTGCCGTGGCCGCCGCAGGAACGCTGATCACGCCACTGCTCGCCGGCTGCTCGGGCGCGGGCGGCGCCGGCGGCGGATCCTCCGCGCACTCCGTCAACGTCCTGATGGTGAACAACCCGCAGATGGTGGAGCTGCAGAAGCTCACCGCCGCCCATTTCACCAAGGACACCGGCATCAAGGTGAACTTCACCGTCCTGCCGGAGAACGACGTCAGAGACAAGATCAGCCAGGACTTCGCCAACCAGGCGGGCCAGTACGACGTCGCCACGCTCAGCAACTACGAGATCCCGATCTATGCCAAGAACGGCTGGCTCCACCCGATGGACTCGTACGTCAAGAGCGACACCGCCTTCGGCCAGCAGGACATCCTGGCCCCGATGCGGCAGGCCCTCACCGCCGCGGACGGCAAACTCTACGGCGAGCCCTTCTACGGCGAGTCCTCCTTCCTGATGTACCGCAAGGACGTCTTCCAGAAGAAGGGCCTGACCATGCCGGCCAAGCCCACCTGGCAGCAGGTCGCCGACCTCGCCGCCAAGGTGGACGGGGCCCAGTCCGGCATGAAGGGCATCTGCCTGCGCGGGCTGCCCGGCTGGGGCGAGGTCATGGCGCCGCTGACCACGGTCGTCAACACCTTCGGCGGCACCTGGTTCGACAAGGACTGGAAGGCGCGACTGGACTCCGCCGAGTTCAAGAAGGCCACACAGTTCTACGTCGACCTGGTCCGCAAGCACGGCGAGTCCGGTGCCGCGCAGTCCGGCTATGCCGAGTGCCTGAACAACATGACGCAGGGCAAGACGGCGATGTGGTACGACGCCACGGCGGGCGCGGGTTCGCTGGAGGCCGCGGGCTCCCCGGTCAAGGGCAAGATCGGCTACGTCCCGGCCCCGGTCGACAAGACGCAGAGCTCCGGCTGGCTCTACACCTGGGCGTGGGGCATCCAGAAGGCGTCCCGGCACGCCGACGACGCCTGGAAGTTCATCTCGTGGGCGTCCGGCAAGGACTACGAGAAGCTCGTGGGCAAGGCGGCGGGCTGGTCCAACGTGCCGGCCGGCAAGCGTGCGTCGACCTATGACATTCCGGAGTACCGCAAGGAGGCGGCCGCCTTCGCGGACGTCACCCGAGACGCCATAGCGAATGCCAAGCCGAACGACCCGGGTGTGCAGCCCCGCCCCGCGCCCGGCATCCAGTTCGTCGGTATCCCCGAGTTCACCGACCTGGGCACCAAGGTCTCCCAGGAGATCAGCTCCGCCATCGCCGGCCGGCAGTCCGTGGACAGCGCCCTGAAGAAGTCGCAGCAGCTGGCCGAGGCCGTCGCCAAGAAGTACGAGGGATCATGACCGTCACGACCTCCGCCCGGGTCGCCGCCGCCACCGCGCGGCCGGCGACCCGGCCGCCGAACCGCATGCGCGCATGGGCCACCCGGGCCCCTCTGCTGCCCGCGCTGATCTTCATGATCGCCGTGACGCAGCTGCCCTTCGTGGCGACCCTGGTGATCTCGTTCTTCGACTGGAACGCGCTCTACCCGAACGACCGCCACTTCGCCGGCCTCGCCAACTACTCCGAGGTGCTGAGCACGCCCGATCTGCGCAAGTCGGTGTGGACGACCGTCCTGCTGACCGCCACCGTGGTGCTCGTCAGTCTGCTGCTCGGGCTGGTGCTCGCGCTGCTGCTGGACCGCCGCTTCCGGGGCCGGGCGGCCGTCCGCACCATGCTGATCGCTCCCTTCCTCCTGGTGCCGGTCGCGGCCGCCCTGCTGTGGAAGCACGTGCTGTTCAACCCCGAGTACGGCCTCTTCAACGGCGTACTGCACTGGCTCGCAGGAGACGGCGCACCACAGCCGGACTGGATCTCCGAGATGCCGCTGACGGCGGTCGAAGCCTCGCTGGTCTGGCAGTGGACGCCGTTCATGATGCTGATCCTGCTGGCCGGGCTGCAGAGCCGCGACCCGCAACTGATCGAGGCGGCCCGGATGGACGGCGCGAGCGACTGGCAGGTGTTCGTCCACATCACCCTGCCGCACCTGCGCCGCTACCTCGAACTGGGTGTACTGCTCGGCTCGATCTACATCGTGCAGAACTTCGACGCGGTGTTCACCATCACCTCCGGCGGCCTGGGGACCGCGAACCTGCCCTACACCGTCTACCAGACCTTCTATCAGGCACACGAGAACGGTCTTGCCTCCGCTGCCGGTGTTCTCGTCGTCATCGGCTCGATCGCCCTCGCGACCTTCGCCCTGCGCGTCGTGTCGTCCCTGTTCCGTGAGGAGGCGTCCCGCGCATGACCACTGTCCTCACTGCTCCTGAGCGGCAACGCGCACCGCGGCGGATCCGCTCCGGTCGTGGACTCAAGGGCGCCGCCCTGGGGATGGCCGCCTGGCTGGCCGGCATCCTGTTCGTGTCGCCCGTCCTCTGGATGGCCCTGACGTCCTTCCACTCCGAGGCAAACGCGGCAACCAACCCGCCCTCCCTCACCGCCTCGCTCACACTGGACAGTTACCGGGAGTTCTTCGGCCTCGACGGGGGCGCCAGCCCGTGGCCCTCGCTGATCAACTCGACGACGGCGTCAGTGGTCTCCACCCTGCTGACCCTGCTCCTCGCCCTGCCCGCCGCGTACGCGCTGTCCATCCGGCCCGTGAAGAAGTGGACCGACGTCCTGTTCTTCTTCCTGTCCACGAAGATGCTGCCGGTGGTGGCGGGCCTGCTGCCGGTCTACCTCTTCGCCAAGAACGCGGGGCTGCTCGACAACGTCTGGGCGCTGGTCGTGCTCTACACCGCCATGAACCTGCCGATCGCAGTGTGGATGATGCAGTCCTTCCTCTCCGAGGTGCCGATCGCCGTCATCGAGGCGGCACAGATCGACGGCGCGAGGCTGCCCACGGTCCTGGGCCGCGTCGTTGCCCCCATCGCCCTTCCGGGCATCGCCGCCACCGCCCTGATCTGCTTCATCTTCAGCTGGAACGAGCTGCTGTTCGCCCGGGTGCTCACCGGTGTGGTCGCCGAGACCGCCCCAGTCTTCCTGACCGGCTTCATCACCAGCCAGGGCCTGTTCCTGGCCAAGGTGTGCGCCGCGTCGCTCGTCATCTCCCTGCCGGTGCTCGCCGCGGGGTTCGCCGCCCAGGACAAGCTGGTCCAGGGTCTGTCGTTGGGAGCCGTGAAATGAAGGCCGCCGTCATCGAGTCCGTGGGCCGCGCCGTCGTCACCGAGGTCCCGGACCCGACGCCAGGGCCCCGCGAGGTCGTCGTCGAGGTGGCGGCCTGCGGACTGTGCGGCACGGATCTGCACATCCTGCAGGGCGAGTTCGCGCCCAAGCTGCCCATCGTGCCGGGGCACGAGTTCGCGGGCGAGGTGGTCGGGGTCGGCACCCAGGTCACGGAGCTGGCGGTCGGCGACCGGGTGGCGGTGGACCCGTCGCTCTACTGCTACGAGTGCCGGTACTGCCGCACGGGCCACAACAACATGTGCGAGCGGTGGGCCGCCATCGGCGTGACCACGGCGGGCGGGGCGGCGCGGTACGCGGTGGCGCCGGTGGCCAACTGCGTGAAGCTGCCCGAGCACGTCCGTACCCAGGACGCGGCCCTGGTGGAGCCGTTGTCGTGCGCGGTGCGCGGCTACGACGTCCTGCAGTCACGGCTCGGCGCCCATGTGCTGATCTACGGCTCCGGCACGATGGGCCTGATGATGCTGGAGCTCGCCAAGCGGACCGGCGCGGCGAGCGTCGACGTCGTCGACCTGAACCCCGCGCGGCTGGAGACGGCGCGGCGGCTGGGCGTCTCGGCGTCGGCGGCGAGCGCGGACGAGCTGGACCGGCCCCAGGGCTGGGACGTGGTGGTCGACGCGACCGGCAACGCGGCGGCGATCCAGGACGGCCTCGACCGGGTCGCCAAGGCGGGCACGTTTCTGCAGTTCGGGGTGGCCGACTACGCGACGCGGGTGACGATCGATCCGTACCGCATCTACAACCAGGAGATCACGATCACCGGGTCGATGGCCGTCCTGCACAGCTTCGAACGGGCGGCGGAGCTGTTCGCGAACGGGGTGCTGGACCCCGAGGTGTTCATCAGCGACCGGATTCCGCTGGAGCGGTACCCGGAGGCGCTGGAGCAGTTCGCGGCGGGGGTGGGGCGGAAGATCGTGGTGGTGCCGTAGGGCGGCCGGGGGGGCGCCGCACCCGTTTGCCGGGTAAGGGAACGGTAAAGCGCCCCCGCTCGTTACCCCCCACATGACAGCTATGACCCCCGGCTCGAACATCCCGCTCTCCGCCGCCCGCGTGACGGTGGACGTCGCCGCACCGGTGCGGCTCGACGTTTCGGGCCTGCTGCTCACCGCCGACGGCAAGGTGCGCTCCGACGACGACTTCATCTTCTACAACCAGCCGACCGGCCCGGGCGTGACCTACCGCTCGGGCGGCGGCACCGCTCCCGACGCGATCACCGTCGACACCTCGGCCGTGCCGCCCGGTATCGAGAAGATCGTCGTCACCGCCAGCCCGGACGCCGCGGGCCAGACCTTCCAGGGCATCGAGCCCACGGCCACGATTCGCGACGCGGACGGCGGTTCGGTCCTGGCCACGTTCACTCCGCCGCGCCTGGGCACCGAGACGGCACTGGTGGTCGTGGAGATCTATCTGCGGGGCGGCCAGTGGAAGGCGCGTGCCGTCGGCCAGGGGTATGCCAACGGGCTCGCGGGCATCGCGACCGACTTCGGCGTCACGGTGGAGGAACCGGCCCAGGCGCCCGCCGCCCCGGCGCGGCCCGCACAGCCGGCGCCCCCTGCCGGTGCTGCCGCTCCCGCACCCGCAGCCGCACCCGCGCCCGTTGCCGCCCCCGCTCCTGGTGCCGGGAAGATCAACCTGGACAAGGGCCGGGTCAGTCTCCAGAAGAACCAGACCGTGTCCCTCGTCAAGGGCGGCCGTCCCCTGCTCTCCCAGGTCAAGATGGGCCTCGGCTGGGAACCGGCGTTCCGCGGCGCGGACATCGACCTGGACGCGTCGGTGATCGCGTACGGCCCGCAGCGCAACCACATCGACAGCTGCTACTTCGGCAAGCTGGCCATCCTGAACGGCGCGGTGAAGCACTCCGGCGACAACCTCACGGGCGAGGGGGCGGGCGACGACGAGGTCATCGTGGTGGACCTCGGCCGCCTTCCCCAGGAGGTCACCGCTCTGGTCTTCACGGTCAACTCCTTCTCCGGCCAGAAGTTCACCGAGGTCGCCAAGGCCTACTGCCGTCTCCTCGACGCCGCCACCGGCGAGGAGCTCGTCCGCTTCGACCTCACCCACGCCGAGCCGCAGACGGGCGTGATGATGGCGAAACTGATCCGGCAGTTCTCCGGCGAATGGGAGATGACCGCCATGGGCGACTTCGTCAAGGCCCGCACCGTGCGCAACATGGTCCAGCCGGCGGCCCAGGCGCTCTAGCGGGCGGTACGAAGGTCACGGGCGCCCTCCGGCCCGGGGCGCCCGCCCCTCAGTCTCCGCCTCGGTCTCCGTCGCGGCTTCTGCCTCGGTTTCCGTCGCGCTTGTGCCTCGGTTTCCGTCGCGGCTTCCGCCGTCGGCGCCGCCCGGTCGCAGTCCCTCCTGCAGCAGTGACAGGTACCGGCGGATGTGCTCCCCCTGTCCGTTCGCCAGCTCCGACGCCGTCGCGACGCCGTGGGCCAGCCGCAGGATCTCGATCGGCTCCACGTCGGCGCGCAGAGCGCCCTCCCGCTGCGCCGCCTCCACCAGCCGTGCCGCGGCCGCCCTCATGGACGTGGCGCAGACCGTGGCAGCGGCCGAGCTGCCGTCCGTGACGGCCGAACCGAGCAGGGCCTTCAGCCCGCGGACCTGGATGGTGCCGACGCAGAGTTCGTGCAGCCACTCCACCAGCGCGTCGCCCGGCGGCAGTTCCTCGGCGATCTCGTCGGCCCGGGCCGCGATCTCCTCGATCCGGTCGACGTACGCGGCCTCCAGCAGCGCCTGACGGTTCGGGAAGTGCCGGTACAGCGTGCCGGATCCGACCCCGGCCCGCTTGGCGATGTCGTCGAGCGACGCATTCTCCCCGTGCTCGGCGAACGCGGCCGTCGCCGCCTTCAGCAGCCGCTCGTAGTTGCGTCGAGCGTCCGCGCGCATGGGCCTCGGCTGCGTCATCCAGATACTCCCTGCGCACCGGAGACTGTCCCGGCATCTTACCGAGCCCGTGGGGTCCGGCCGAGTCACGGTCTTCGGCGCCGTGCCCGCGGGCCCGGCCGGGGCCCGCACCCCGTGCGGTGCGGGCCACGGCCGGTTCAGGCAGCCCAGGGCCAGTCGGCGTCCCGCCCGGCCTCCAGCAGCGGGACCATCCGGAAGGCCGCGTCGGACAGGCCCCCGAAGGTGTGCCTGTTGTCCTTGCCCGACGGGCCGTGCCCCGCGCGGTGGCCGGCCAGGTTCCAGGTGTAGACCGGCACGTGCGCCGGAACCTGCTGGGTCGGGTCGCCGTGGCGGTTGAAGGCGTACTGCTCGTCGGTGACGATCAGCACCCGGTCGTGCTTCCGGTAGTGGCGCCGCACCGCCTCGGTGGTGTCGGTGCCGCCCAGGTCGCCGAAGCGGTCCAGGATCTTCAGCACGGACTCGCCCCTGCGGAACTTCACGCGGTTGCTCGACGTCCCGAACTCGACGAGATCCGCGTCCGCCGCCCGCAGCGCGAGCGACGTACCGAAGATCGCCGCCGCGTCGGCCCGGTTGAGCTCCGAGCGGCCCGACAGCCGGGAGTAGAACATCGAGCCCGAGCGGTCCACGAGCACCAGCGTCCGGCCTGGCAGCGCGGGCACGTTGGCCAGCGAATGGCCGAGTGCCTGCTCCAGCGGGTACGACCAGCGCAGCGACGGCGCGTGCCGGTGGGCGGCCAGGTACCGGAACGGGAACTGCCGCGAGCGCGCGACCTCCACCGGATCGCTGATCCGCGCGGCGACCTTTGCGGCCACCTCGTCGGACACTCCGGCCTGGTCGAAGTTCCGCAGGTTGCGGACGAGCGCCATGGTGCCCATGGACGGAATGACGGCCTCCCAGGCCGCCTTGTCCATCGGCCCCTGGAGCCAGCCGGCCAGCGCCTCCCAGGTGATGCCAGCGGCGGCGAGCCGCTCGGCCCCCACGGGCGACGTGACGAGGGACCGGCGCTCGGCGACCGGCAGCGCCATCAGCTCGCGGTGCGCGGTCAGGACACGGTTCGACGCGGGCGGCACGGCGGTGTCCGGGTTGTGCCGGCGGTCGAGGGCGTACCGGAACAGTTCGCCCTGCCACGGCTTGTCCGGATCCGGAGCCGCGTGCACCAGGTTGAGTACGTCACCGAAGCGGTAGCCCCTGGAGGCGGTGTCGTACTTCAGCAGCGCCTTGCCGGTGTAGAGACGGCGGACGGCGTCGGCGATGCCGCGCTTGACCGGCTTGGGGACGGTGCGGCCGTACGTCGTGGTCCAGTAGGCCAGCAGCTCACCGGGCTCGTCGGGCCGCCGCAGCACGGAGGCCACGACCTGCCGGTTCGACGGGCCGTCGGAGGTGCCCGCGTCCAGGCGTGCCTTCACGTACTCCGCGGCGCCCACGAGCGAGGCCGTCCGGAGGTTTCCCTCGCCCCGCAGCCAGCCGAGCAGGCCGGCCGTCCACGACGGGTCGAAGACGGCGAGCTCGCGCACGAGCGCGGCGAACCGGTCGTCGCGGTCCTCGGCGTTCTCGTAGAAGGTGTCCGCGAGGAAGTGGGACACCGCCAGCAGGAAGAGCTCGGAGCGCGCGTCCCGCTCACGGCCGCGGCCGCCCTCGTACGTACGGAGTACGCGTCCCGTGGACGTCACCCGCGAGGTCGGCTGCGCCTTGGCGGCCCTGGTGTTGAATCGCGCCATGCTGAATTCCCCCGAATTCATGTGTGTTTCGGAGGGAGGCGCGGCAAAAGGAGGGTGTCCGAGATCAGGGGTCGGCGACGGTCCTGTTCACCCGGCGCGTCTTCCGTTTCCGCCACGTCGACCGAGGTCGACGACGGGATTCGAACCCGCAACATACCGCGTCCCGAAGTATCCGCTGCCTGCGCACCGGGCACCCACCATGTGCTGCGCCTCCCGAGATCAAGTCGGCTGCGGCATCGGATTCTCTGTGCAAAAGAAGTAGCCACTGCCCGCGCACCGGGAGGTGCATGAAATTTTCGGTGTCCAGAGTTCAGGACGGCGGAACCGACATTAGGTGCTCTGGCCCCTGAGCTACACCGGCATGTCGTGCCGGCGGCGGGATTCGAACCCGCGGCCTCCCCGTTATCAGCGGAAGTAGGTCCTGCCTGCGCACCTGGACGTGCATCACTTTAGGAGGACGGCCGCGGGCCCGGCGAACGAATTGATTTCCGCGCGTGCTTCAGCCGCGCTGCTGGCGCTTCCAGGGGCCGGTGATGGCGAGCATGATGCCGGGCTCCTGGATGTTGGCGAACAGGGTCCGGCCGTCGGGCGAGAAGGTGACGCCGGTGAACTCGCTGTACTCGGGCTTGTCGGCGGTGCCGTTGTTCAGTTCGTTGCGGGCGATCGGGTAGGTGCGTCCGCCGTCGGTGGCACCGAACAGGTGCTGGACGCCCTCGCCGTCCTCGGCGATGACGAGGCCGCCGTACGGGGAGACGGTGATGTTGTCCGGTCCGTCGAAGGCGCCGTCCTCGGCCGGGTCCGGATTCACGCCGAGCAGCACCTTGAGGGTGAGGGTGCGGCGCTTGGGGTCGTAGAACCAGACCTGGCCGTCGTGCTGGACGGGGCTCTCCGCGCGGGCGTAGGAGGAGACGATGTAGGCGCCGCCGTCACCCCACCACATGCCCTCCAGCTTGCGGGCGCGAGTGATCTGCCCGTCGGTGAACTGCTTGCGCGTGGACGTGGTCCTCGCGTCGCGGTCGGGAACGTCGACCCAGTCGACGCCGTAGACCGTGCCGATCCTGGTGGCGCGGGAGAGGTCGTCGACGAACTTGCCGCCGGAGTCGAAGCACTTGAAGGCCTGGAGGCGGCCGGCGTCGTCGGCGAGGGTGCGCAGCTTGCCGCGGCCGTGCCGGAAGCCCTCCGGCGGGGTCCAGCGGTACAGCAGGCCGTTGGGGCCGGACGCGTCCTCGGTCAGGTAGAGATGGCCGCGCCTGGGATCGACGACGACGGCCTCGTGGGCGTAACGGCCCAGCGCCTTGACGGGCTTGGGGTCGCGGTTGGCGCGCCGGTCCTCCGGGTCGACCTCGAAGACATGGCCGTGGTCCTTGGTCATGCCGTTCTGGTCGGCCTTGTCCTCGGTCTCCTCGCAGGTCAGCCAGGTGCCCCAGGGAGTGTTGCCGCCCGCGCAGTTGGTGGAGGTACCGGCGATGCCGACCCACTCGGCGACGTGGTCGCCGCGCACCTCGACGACCGTGCAGCCACCGGAGGCGGCCGGGTCGTAGACGAGGCCCTCGGTGAGCGGCACGGGGTACTTCCAGTTGGCGCGCGGGCCCTTCAGCTCGTGGTTGTTGACGAGGAGGGTGGCACCGCGCGGGCCGCAGAAGGTGGAGGTGCCGTCGTGGTTCGAGGGGGTGAACTCGCCGGACTCCAGCTTGGTCCTGCCGCTGTAGGTGATGATCCGGTAGGAGAAGCCCGCGGGCAGGGCGAGGATGCCGTTCGGGTCGGGGATCAGCGCTCCGTAGCCGACCCCGGGGTGCGCGTCCGCCGGCTCCTCCGCGTCGCTGCCGGTCTCCGTGGACGCGAGCGCGTTCGGCGCGGTGGCGAGCGCGCCGACGCTGCCGGCCAGGGCGACCCCGGCACCGGTGAGCGCGGATGATCTGGCGAAGTCCCTGCGGGTGAGCGACATGGTGTCTCCTGTGACGGTGGGCGTGCCGTGGAGGGTGGCGGACCTCGTTCGCCGAAACCGTCCCGCCCACGCCCGAACACCTGCTGAACGCCGGGCGACTCCACCGGGCTCTCTTCCATGAATCCGTATGCGCACACCCACGGGATTACAAAGACCGGCAAGGGCCGCCCCGCCCGTGCGGCCGGGCGGGGCGCGTCCACAGCTGCTGAGCCGCGCTCAGGTCCCTTGGGCCGAACGGGCCTTGAACGCGGCCTTGCGGGCTGCCTTCGCGATCTTCTTGTCCGGATGCAGCCGTCCCATCGCGTCCAGCACCTCCGCGGTCGCCGGGTGGTCCACCCGCCATGCCGCCGTGAAGAACCCGCTGTGCTGGTCCGCGAGCCCCATCACCAGGGCGTGCAGCTCGTCGGAGTTGCCCTCGGCCGCCAGCTGCGCGGCCACGGTGTCGATGGTCAGCCAGAACACCATCTCCTCGGACGGCGCGGGCACGTCGGACAGGCCCCGCTCGGTCAGCCAGACCCGCGCGAGCCCGCCGAGCTCCGCGTCGTCGAGCACCTCCCGCAGGGCCGGTTCGGCCTCCGCGCCGACCAGGGACAGCGCCTGCTGGCAGCGCAACCGGCGCAGCGGCGCCCCGGCGTCCGCACCGCGTGCCGCGGTGAGCAACTCGCGGGCGGCCGCGAGGGGTTCGCGGTGCGTGAGCCACTGCTCGGTCTCGGCGTGTGCCGCGGCCGGGGGATACGTGGCCGTGCCGTCCAGCAGCACGTCCGCCCCCTTGTCCGTCAGGTCGCCGACCGCCGGGGCCTCGTACCCCGCCTCCCTCAGCCGGGCCCGCAGGCCGTACCGCCCGAGCGGCGTCAGCCGGACCATGCCGTAGCGGGCGACGTCCACCTCGTCCACCGGCGTCGCGGCCTCTTCCTCGGCGTCCGCCATGAGCGCCTGGTCCACCGGCCGGTACTCGACCAGTCCCACCGGTTCCAGCAGGCGGAACTGGTCGTCGAGCCGCATCATGGCGTCGGAGACCTGTTCCAGTATGTCGTTGGTGGGCTCCCCCATGTCACTGGGCACGATCATCGAGGCGGCCAGCGCCGGGAGCGGCACCGGGCCGTCACCGGTCGTCGCGTCGCCGCCGACCGTCAGGAGGTAGAGGTTGGCCAGCACCCCGTCGAGGAACTCCGCCTCGGCGTTCGGGTCCCAGTCCAGCGAGGACAGGTCCACCGTGCCGTCCCCGGCCATCGCGTCGACCAGGTCCTCCAGGTCCGGTACGGCGGCGTCGGCCAGCACCGTCTCCAGCGCGGTCAGCCACACCGAGAGCACGTCGTGCGGCGAGCCGCCGGTGAGCAGGCCGAGGTCGGCGCCCGCCGCCACGGTGCCGGACTCCTCGTCGGCGATCTCCACGAGCCCGGTGTCCACGGCGATCCGCCAGGCCTCGCCGGCCTGGGCCGCAGCGTCGTCCCCGCTCAGGCCGAGCATCTCGGCCGCGGCCGGCAGCTGCTCCTCCACCAGTGCGCCGCCGGCGTCGACGCGGGTGGCGGGCCCGGCCCAGCGGGCGAGCCGCGCGGCGCGGGACAGCGCGGGGGTGGCGAGGGCGTCCCGGGCCAGTTCCGGTTCGGAAGTCAGCCGCACCGGCGGCAACGGGGACCTGTCTGACATCGGCGGGTTCTCCTAGCGGGCCGTGTAAGCCGTATCACTCAACCGCTCAGCCTAGACGGATTTCCTCCCATGCCGCCCGGTTCATCTCCCCGTCGGCACCCGTACATGGCTGAAACCTTGACAACTGACATGGACACGCAGGAGATTGACGCGCGTAGAAATTTCGGGGGAAATCTGTTCACTCATCTCCGCGTGTGTCGCCACCGCCCCACCGGTCGCCTCCCGCGGTTCAATGCTCCACCCCCCGTCCCGGCGCTCACGTACGTCCCCGGAGGGATCCCGTTGCCGAGCAAGTCTTCCGCGCGTCTCGCCGCGCTGACCGTCGCCGCCGTCTGTTCCGCGGCGGCCGCCACCCAGCTGATTGCTCTCCCCACACCCGCGCACGCCGACTCCGTGCGCATCCATGACATCCAGGGCACCACCCGGACCTCGCCCTACGCCGGCCAGAAGGTCACGGATGTGACCGGAATCGTCACCGGGGTGCGCACCTACGGCTCGTCCAAGGGCTTCTGGATGCAGGACCCGAACCCGGACGACAACCCGGCCACCAGCGAGGGCGTGTTCGTCTTCACCAGCTCCACCCCGAAGGTCGCCGTCGGCGATTCCGTCAGCGTGACCGGCACCGTCTCGGAGTACGTGCCGGGGGGTACCGCCTCCGGCAACCAGTCGGTGACGGAGATCACCAAGCCGGCGATCACCGTCGTCTCCGGCGGCAACGCCGTGCCGGCCCCGGTCGTGATCGACGAGGACTCCGTACCGGACGCCTACGCCCCGGCCGGCGACACCGCGACGAACGGCTCGATCAACGGTCTGGCCCTGGAGCCGTCGAAGTACGCCCTGGACTACTACGAGTCCCTGGAGGGCATGAACGTCCGGGTCGCCGACACGCGTGTGGTCACGGGCACCGACCCGTACAGCGAGCTGTGGGTCACGGTGAAGCCGTACGAGCACCGCAACCGCCGCGGCGGCACGGTGTACGGCTCCTACGACTCCCAGAACACCGGCCGGATCCAGATCCAGTCGCTGGGTCCGACCACCGGCTTCCCCGTCGCGAACGTCGGCGACACTCTCACCGGTGACACCACCGGCCCGCTGGACTACAACCAGTTCGGCGGCTACGCCCTGGTCGCCAACCAGCTGGGCACGCTCAAGAGCGGTGGTCTGCAGCGCGAGACGACCCGCAAGCAGTCCCGCGGCGAGCTCGCGGTGGCCACGTACAACGTGGAGAACCTCGACCCGTCGGACGCCACCTTCGCGGCCCACGCCTCCGCGATCGTGAACAACCTCCGGTCGCCCGACATCGTGTCCCTGGAGGAGATCCAGGACAACAACGGCGCCACGGACGACGGCACGGTCGACGCGAGCGCGACGGTCAACAAGCTGATCGACGCCATCGTCGCGGCGGGCGGCCCGAGGTACGACTGGCGCTCGATCAACCCGGTCAACGACCAGGACGGCGGCGAGCCGGGCGGCAACATCCGCCAGGTGTTCCTGTTCAACCCCGAACGGGTCTCCTTCACCGACCGCCCCGGCGGCGACTCGACCACCGCGGTCGGTGTCACCGGGGAGCACGGCAGGGCGGCCCTCACGGTCTCCCCCGGCCGCATCGACCCGGCCAACGCCGCCTGGAAGTCCAGCCGCAAGCCGCTGGCCGGCGAGTTCGTCTTCCGCGGCCGCACGGTGTTCGTGATCGCCAACCACTTCGCCTCCAAGGGCGGCGACCAGGGCCTGACCTCGCAGTACCAGCCGCCGACGCGCAGCTCGGAGACCCAGCGCCACCTTCAGGCGGCCGAGGTGAACGCGTTCGTCAAGGACATCCTGAAGGTCCAGAAGAACGCGGACGTCATCGCGCTCGGCGACATGAACGACTTCGAGTTCTCCGACACCGCCAAGATCCTGGAGGGTGACGGCGAGCTGTGGTCGGCGATCAAGTCGCTGCCCAAGAGCGAGCGGTACACCTATGACTACCAGGGCAACGAGCAGGTGCTGGACCAGATCCTGATCAGCCCGTCGATCCGGCGCGGCTGCGACTTCGAGTACGACAGCGTGCACGTCAACTCGGAGTTCCACGACCAGATCAGCGACCATGACCCGCAGGTGCTGCGGTTCCACCCGTAGCACCCGCGGGACGGTCGGGACGGGGTCCGCGCGGTCAGGCGTAGACCCCGTCCAGCCATTCCTGCCAGGCCAGTTCGTTCGCCTTGGCGTCGGCGCCGGACGCGAAGTCGTGCACGCTGATGCCCACCGGCGCGCCCCAGTGGTTGCGGCCGAAGAACCGGACGAGGGCGTCGTCGGTGCGCAGCCCGATGAAGTAGGGGTCGCGGTAGTCGAGCACGGCGTCCAGGACCCGCCCGCCGGGCCCCTGGGCGCGCACGGCGGCGCCCTGTGCGGCGTCCCGCGGCAGGCCGAGGGCCCGGGCGACGGCGGTGAACGCGTCGGCCGCGACGGACGCCTCGGGGCCGTTCAGGGTCGCGAAGGCCACCGGACGGGGTGCGAAGTGGGTCAGGTACTCGCGCAGGGTGTGCAGGTAGAAGTCGGTGTGCTTGCTCGCGCCGTCGTACTGGTTGTCCCAGTCGTCCACGAAGATGCCGCTGTGCACGTAGCGCACCCAGGCGCGGCGGCCACCGTCGCGGGGCTCGATGGTGTGGTCGAGCTGGTTGAGGGTCTGCCGGGAGATGCCTTCGACGTTCTCGACGCGGTTGCTGTAGCGGTGCGGCGGGTCCCAGGCGGTGACCTCGGAGCCGAAGGGCCCGGTGCCGCCCACCCGGGGCTCGGGCGGCTCCATCGGCCACAGATAGCCTCCGGTGCCGATGGTGACGGCCTCCCACACCTCCTCCGGGGTGGCGTCGACCTCGAACTCGCGGACGATCTCGAATTCCTTGGACATGGGGTGCTCCTGCTCGCTGGGGGCCTTACGGGGAGTCGGGTTCCGGGGTGGTGCCGGGCTGGTCCTTGACCGTGGGATGGACGGCGACGACGATCCGGTGGTCACGGCCGCCCTCGGCGTCGGGCACGTCGTACTTGCGGATCAGGGCGCCGACCCCGGCCGTGAGTTCCTGGACGAAGGCGGCGCGGTCGGCGGCGGAGGCGAAGCGCACCTCACCGTCCAGCGCGTAGGTCGCGAGCCGCTTGCGGGCCTTGGCCGCGCCGGTGATCAGCGAGCCGACGTCCCGCACCAGCCGGGCGCCGAGGGCCAGCAGCCAGCGCGCGGAGAGCTGGTCGCGGAAGCGGTCCGGGTCCGGCTGCACGGAGGCGAGGGCGAGCGGCGAGATCACGTATGACGCGGCGGTGGCGCGCATCAGCCGCTCGGTGACGTTGCCCTTGCGGCGCTCGCCGGCCAGCTCGACCAGACCGTGCCGCTCCAGTGCCTTCAGGTGGTAGTTCACCTTCTGCCGGGGCAGGCCGACTCTGCCCGCAAGCATGGCGGCGGACGCGGGGCCGGCCGCCAGCTCGGCGAGCAGCCGGGCCCGCACCGGGTCCAGGGAGACGGCTGCGGCCTCGGGATCTTCGATCACGGTCACGTCCAGCATGGCTCCACCGTCTCACCGAAAACTTTTTTTGTCCAGACGGCTGAAGTTTTCGGACAGATGGGTTGGAACCTCCGGCGGAGGAGGCCCGCCGATGGCTCGATCGAAGGTGCGCGGCTCCCGGGACGCGGCCACTCAGGCGGGGGAGGCCACCACTGCGGCTGCTCGCTCGTGCGCCGCGAGTGCCGCTGCCGGGCGTGCCGGACCGGCCGGTCGCTTCAATCAAGTGCCTTACGGTCAGGACACGTTGAACGCAGCGAAAAGGCCGCCCCCACCTACCTGCTCCTGGCGGTGGGGGCGGCCTTCGCCCGATCGGGCGGTCGGACGGTCGGGTCAGTGGTGCCTGTAGTGCCGTCGTGCCCAGACCCCGGCCGTGACGACCACCGCGCCGGCCGCGCCCGCGATCAGCAGCGGGCGGGGGTTGCGGCGGCAGGCGTCGACGGCGGACCGGGCGGGCTGCGGCAGCCTGTGCTCGACCGCGTGACCCGCGTCCGTGGCCTTGCCCTGGAACGTGTGCCCGGCGCGGACCGCCCGCTCCTGAACCGTGTGACCGACCTCGGCGGCCTTTTCATGGGCACGGTGCCCGGCGCGGCCGGCCCTCTCCTGCGCCAGGTGCCCGGCGTGGGCCGCCCGCTCCTGCGCCAGATGCCCGGCGTGGGATGCCCGCTCCTGCGCCAGGTGACCGGCGTGGGACGCCTTCTCCTGCGCCAGGTGACCGGCGTGGGACGCCTTCTCCTGGACCCGGTGACCGGCCTGCGCGGCGGTGCTGCGCAGTTGCACCGTCATCGCACCGGCCTTGTCCCTGAGGTCGGCGGCGCGGGCCTTCGCCCGGCCCTTCACGTCCGCCTTCCCTGCCAACTCCTCAACGGTGTCGCCGAGTTGACTCCTCGTCTGCTCGATCTGCTGCCGCAGCTCGTCGGGGCCTTTCGCGCCGGCGGCCCGCTCGGGGCCGTCCGCCCCCTGTGTCCTGTCCGTCATCGGTGGTGCGCCCTTTCCCTGATCTCCTCGACGTCCGCCTTGACACTGCCGAGCGTCTCCTCCGGTGTGGGTGGTGCGGCGCGGCGCAGCTGGGCGCGGCCGGCCGCGGCCAGCACGCCTGCGACCGCGAACAGCACGGCCGTCACGATGAGCGCCGCGGCCCACACGGGCAGCGTCAGCGAGAGCGCGGCGGTTGCCGTACCGGCGAGCGCGATGACCCCGACGTAGGCGATGGCGCCACCGGCGCCGATCAGGCCGCCGCCGCGCCCCGCGCGCCGTCCCTTCTCGGTCAGCTCCTCCTTGGCGAGGGCAACCTCCTGCCGTACGAGCTGGGAAAGCTGGTCGGTGGCCTGGTGGACGAGCTCGCCCACCGAGTGGGCGCCCGTCGAGTGGCCGTCCGCCGCGCGGTCGGCCGGCGCATGGCCCGCCGCCGGGTGGTGCCCGTCGCGCGCGGACCTGGCGTCCATGGTCCCGGTCACGGTGTTCCGCCTCCTCTCGGTCGGAACGTCCGAGTACCCCGGGAAGCACGGCGCTACCCTTGGCCGGCGCCGCCGGAACCGCGTTCGCCGAGCCGGGCCAGCTGGGTCTGGAACCAGTCGAGCCGGGCTTGCAACAGGGCGGCCTCGGCCACGAGTTCGGGCACGCCCAGGCCCTCGGGCCCGCCGGGCGCCCCGGCTCCGGCGCCGGGTGGCACCCCGCCGCCGCCCGCCACGACCCGCAGACCGTTGCCGGCCAGCCGGGCGAAGCCGGCGAGCGTCACGGGCGTACGGCCGCGCACGCAGTCCGCGCAGGTCGCGGTGAGGGCCCACCATCCGGGCCGGCCCCAGCCCGCGTCGGCGAGCGCGGACGCCGCGGCGCCGCACGCGCACCGTCCGACGGTCGCCGTCCGCACCCGCTGGCGGGCGTAGCGGAACCCGCGCTCGAAACGGATGTACGCGCCGAGGACCGAGACCTCCAGCAGCGCGGCCGCCCGGTGTTCCGCGGTGCACAGCAGCGCCTCGGCGGACGCACGGTCGTGCACGCAGTGGAAGCCGCAGTCGCACAGGCGGGCGGGCGCCCGGTGCCGTCGGCCGTAGACGCAGGACGCCTCGTCGAGGACCCCGTAGGGCAGCGCGCCGCCGAGCGACACACCGGTGAACCCGGCCCGGGTGCCGTCCTGGGACAGCACCGGGTGGGCGATCTTGTATCCGGTCGGCGGCTCCGTCGGGCGTTCCGCGGGCAGCCGCAGCCTCATCGGGCGGCCGGAACCTCTTCGGGCGCGGCGGTCTGCGACTCCTGGATCTCCTCGGAACGTTCGGGTTCCTCCTCGGTGACCCTGGGCTGCTCCTCCGCGACGCCGGTGGCCAGTGCCCTGCCGAGCTTCATGACGCCTCCCATGACGTGCCGTCGGTGACCGTCCTGGCCATGGTGACCCATGAAGGGGCACTTTGGACACTGGGCCCGTGCGGCCCGCGGATCCACCGCCCGATTCCGCGGGTCGGGTCCGGCTCGTACGGGTGCGCGCCGAGCGCGGTCCGTACAGGTGCACGCCGAGCGCGGTCCGTACAGGTGCACGCCGAGCGTGGTCCCTACGGATGGGCGCCGAGCGCCTTCGCGACCGCGTCCCTGACCTCCCGCTCGCCGGGTGCCGGACGGCCCTGCTCCGCCGCGAGCTCGGCCAGGGACGTCATGGCGACATCCGGCAGGCCGCACGCGGTGAACCTGGCGAACTCCTCCAGGTCGGAGGTGACGTTGAGCGCGAAGCCGTGGCTCGTCACCCCGCCCCGGATGCGCATGCCGATGGAGACCAGCTTCCGCCCGTCCGGCGTCCACACGCCCACCAGCGACTGGGCGCCGGGCGGGGTGTCCCGCCGCACCGTCTTGCAACCGAGCGCGGCGCAGGCGCTGACCAGCCCGTTCTCCACCCAGCGCACGATGTCGCCGGGGCCGCGTTCGCGCAGGTTGAGCACCAGGTAGCCGATGAGCTGGCCGGGCCCGTGGTAGGTCGCCTGCCCACCGCGGTCGACCGGGACCAGCGGGATGCGCGGATCGGCGGGCAGCTCCGCGGGCGGCGTGCGGGAGCCGTAGGTGACGACGGGCGGGTGGGTGAGGAGCACGAGCCGGTCCCGGATCTGCCCTGCGCGCCGCCGGGCGACCCAGTCGCTCATCTCCGCCGTCGCGTCCTCGTACGGCACCTCGCCGAGGTCGATCCGCTCGATGTCACCCATGCCGCAGCATCCCTTACCGATATCTCGTAGGAGAATTAAGTGGAGCTTCATGATCGCGCCGCCGACACTACTTTCATGACGACCACAGCGGCTCCCCGCCCTCCCTTCGGCCGGGCTCTCTGCGCCATGATCACCCCCTTCACGGCATCGGGTGCGCTCGATCTCGACGGAGCCCGGCTGCTCGCCGACCGGCTGGTGTCGGAGGGCTGCGACGGACTCGTGCTCAACGGCACGACGGGCGAGTCGCCGACCACGACGGACGAGGAGAAGACCACGCTCGTGCGGGCCGTGCGCGAGGCGGTCGGGAACCGGGCGTCCGTCGTCGCGGGCGTCGGCACCTTCGACACCCGGCACACCGTCGAGCTGGCGCTCCGGGCCGAAAAGGCGGGCGCCGACGGGGTGTTGGTGGTGACCCCGTACTACAGCAGGCCGCCGCAGGACGCGCTGGAGGCACACTTCCGCGAGGTCGCGGACGCCTGCGCACTACCGGTGGTGCTGTACGACATCCCGGGCCGCACCGGCACCCGTATCGAGCCCGACACCATGCTCAGGCTCGCCGAGCACCCACGGATCGTGGCGGTCAAGGACTGCTCCTACGACTTCCTCGGCACCCAGAAGGTGCTGGCACAGACGGAGTTGGCGTACTACGCGGGCTGCGACGAGCACAACCTCGCCCTGTACGCGGTCGGCGGCGTGGGCTACGTCAGCACGGTCGCCAACGTCGTGCCCCGTCGGCTCCGCGCCGTCCTGGACGCGTTCGACGCGGGAGACACGGCCCTGGCCGCGCGGCTGCAGCAGCGGGCCACCCCGCTCATCGAGTCGGTGATGTCCTCCGGCCTGCCCGGCACCGTCACCGTCAAGGGCCTGCTGAGCGCGCTGGGCCTGCCCGCGGGCCCGGTACGCGCGCCCCTGCGCCCCGCGGACCGTGAGACGGTCGACGGGCTGCTGGCCCGCTACGAGCGCCTCCTGGCCGACTGAACCGCGAGCCCTCCGCCACCGCGAGCCTCGCGCTCGGCCGGGCCGGGGCCGCTGAACGCCGGTGCCGGTGCCGTACGGTGGCCTCGTGAGCCGCCCGCTGCTGTTCCTCGACGTCGACGGCCCGCTCAACCCGTGGGCCGCGCAGCCCGAGCGGCGCCCCGAGGGCTACACGACGATCCGGGTGGCCCTCCATCCCGGCCGGGCGCTGCGGGTGTGGCTGAACCCCTCGCACGGCCCGGCACTGCTGGGGCTCGGGTACGACCTGTGCTGGGCCACCACCTGGATGGACGCGGCGAACCGCTGGATCGCCCCGGTCGTCGGCCTGCCCGAGCTGCCGTACGTCGACTTCGGTGCGGGCCTGTTCGCGATGCGCCCCGACGGGGTGCACTGGAAGACCGAGGCCATCGTGGCGTATGCCGTGGGACGGCCCTTCGCCTGGGTGGACGACGAGCAGAGCCCGGCCGACGCGGCGTACGTGGCCGCAGAGCATCCCGGGCCCGCGCTGCTCCACCACGTCGATCCCAGGCTCGGCATGCGCGAGCCGGACTTCGGCGCGCTGGCGCGGTTCGCGGGCTCCGTCACGGCGTGACGTCATGTCGGCAGGACAGCAAGCCGTCATGCCGACATGACATGGGCACGGCCCGGCACAACCGGCGTCTTCTGCACATTCGGGCCGTCGGAATGGCGCGGTGGGTCGCCGGAAGTCTGGGCACCCGTCATGCCACAGCAAGTCGCCGGTGACCAACGGGACGTGGCCGCTGCGACGTTTGGTGCCGCGGCCGCCTGCCGACACGGATCGGGATTGTGGTGGATCATGTCTGCTGACTGTGCGGGACGACGCGGGGGTGATGACGGTGCGCCCTGAGGACCCCGGGGAGTCCGAGTCGGAGGAGCGGCGGCGCATCATCGAGGCCGTCGCGGGTGCCGCCCACCGCGTCGATGCCCGCCGGGCCCCCGAGCTGCTGTGCCGTGCCTGCATGCGGCTCCTGCCGGTCAGCGGCGCGTCCGTGTCGCTGTCCGGGGGGCCGGGCGTGAGTGCCACGTGGTGCGCCAGTAACGACGTCGCGTTCCGCCTGGCGGAGGTCCAGTACACCCTCGGGGACGGTCCCTGCCAGACCGCTCTCGACCGGGCCGCCCCCGTGCTGGCAACCGATCTCACGCGGGGCCCGGATGTCCGCCGCTGGCCCGTCTTCGCCCACGAGGCAGTGGGCCTCGGTGTCCGGGCGGTGTTCTCCCTGCCGCTCGGCGTCGGCGGAATCGCGATCGGCACCCTCGACCTGTACCGGGACACGGTCGGAGCGCTGTCGGAGAGCGAGCTGCGGACCGCCCTGTGGGCTCGTGACGCGGTCACCTTCGCTCTGCTCAATCTGCGTCCCCCCCAAGACAGCGCCGAAGGGGGAGGGCAGGACGAAGACGGAGTAGCGTCATGGGTAGATGCCTCGGAAGCCGACCACACCGAGGTCTACGAGGCCGTCGGCATGGTCATGGTGCAGCTTCAGTTGGACCCGGATCAGGCCCTTGACCGTTTGCGGGCGCGCGCTTTTGCCGAGAGCCGCACCGTCACCCAGGTGGCCAAGGACGTCCTGGCACGCAGACTCCGCTTCGAATCGGAGCCGGGCGGTGGCCACGGCCGGGACGAGGGCCGGCGGCAGGCCGGCGACGGCGGAAGTGAGGGTGAACGGTGATGAACCGGGAACAGCAGCTCGCCGAGGCGCTCGTCGGGCTGGCCGACTCCGTCGCCGACGACATTGACCCGGTGGTGCTGGTGGAACGACTGGCACGCAACTGCTCGGAGCTCACCGGGGCCGACGCGGTCGGCATCATGGTGGCGACCGTGCGCGGTGATCTGCGCACCCTGGCCGTCACCGACGACCAGACGGCTTTCCTGGAACTTTTCCAGCTGCAGATCGACGAAGGCCCCTGCATCGACTGCTACCGGGAGGGCCGGCGGATCGACGCCAGGGACCTCAACGACGGCAGGGACCGCTGGCCGCACGTGGCACCCTTCGCACGCCGGATGGGCTACCAGGCCGTCCACGCACTCCCCCTGCGCGTGCACCACCAGACCATCGGCGCGGTGAACCTCCTGTTCAACAGGCCCGGCGGCCTGACCGCCGACGACCTGAACCTGGCCCAGGCGCTCTCCGACGTGACCGCCGTCGCCCTGGTCAACTGGAGCCCCGATCCGCTGCGCCCCTCCGACATCAGGACCAGCGTCCAGGCCGCCCTGTCCGCCAAGGCGACCGTCGACATGGCCAGCGGCATGCTCGCGGAGCACGGCGGCTTCTCACCGTCCGAAGCGCGGTCGGCTCTGCGCGGGTACGCCATCGACCATCACCGGCGTCTCATCGACGCCGCACACGACCTGGTCCGGCGCCACCTGGCTCCTGACGACGTTCTCGCGGCTCGCAGATGAACACCAGCGCAAAGGCGGGCACGACCGAAGCGCCCCTCCGGGCCCCCTGGGGCAGTGGAAGGGCGCTCGACGACCAACGCCGACCACTGCCGACACCTCGGCACCAGGTAAGGACGCTGATCGGCAAGGCGGCCGCACGTCACGGCCAACCATGATCAGTTGTGGCTGTGCAGGATCTCGTTCAGGCCGCCCCAGACCGCGTTGTTCGGGCGTGCCTCGACCTTGCCGGTGACCGAGTTGCGGCGGAAGAGGATGTTCGAGGCGCCGGAGAGTTCGCGGGCCTTGACGATCTGGCCGTCGGGCATGGTCACGCGGGTGCCCGCGGTGATGTACAGGCCGGCCTCGACGACGCACTCGTCGCCGAGCGCGATGCCGACGCCCGCCTCGGCGCCGACCAGGCAGCGCTCGCCGATGGAGATGATCACGTTGCCGCCGCCGGACAGGGTGCCCATGGTGGAGGCACCGCCGCCGATGTCCGAGCCGTCGCCGACCACGACGCCGGCCGAGATACGGCCCTCGACCATCGAGGTGCCGAGGGTGCCCGCGTTGAAGTTGACGAAGCCCTCGTGCATCACCGTGGTGCCCTCGGCGAGGTGCGCACCGAGGCGGACCCGGTCGGCGTCGGCGATACGCACGCCCTTCGGCGCGACGTAGTCCGTCATGCGCGGGAACTTGTCGATGGACGTCACCTGCAGGTGCAGACCCTCGGCGCGGGCGTTGAGGCGGACCTTCTCGAGGTCGTCGACGGCGACCGGGCCGAGGGAGGTCCAGGCGACGTTGGCGAGGAAGCCGAACATGCCGTCCAGGCTCTGCCCGTGCGGCTTGACCAGCCGGTGCGACAGCAGGTGCAGGCGCAGGTAGACGTCGTGCGCGTCGATCGGCTTGTCGTCGAGCGAGGCGATGACCGTGCGGACCGCGACCACCTCGACGCCGCGGCGGGCGTCCGGCCCGATCGCCGCGGTCGCGCCCCCGCCGAGCAGTTCCGAGGCCCGCTCGGCGGACAGTCGCTCGGTACCGGACGGGCCGGGCTCCGCCACCAGTTCGGGCGCGGGGAACCAGGTGTCGAGAACGGTGCCGTCGGAGGCGATCGTGGCGAGGCCGGCGGCCACGGCACCGGTGGTGCGGGAAGCAGTCGTGTCGGTCATAGGGGAAACCTAACGTGAGCGGCGCGGCGGGTGCGAACCGGTGCAGGGGGCGTCTCATGTGCCGGTCGGCCGCCTCGAGTCGATGCCCCTCACCGAACCATCCGGGCCAGCACCTCCCTCGCGTACTCCTCGTCGTACGCCGCCCCCGTCAGCAGCACCTGCAGGCAGATGCCGTCCATCAGTGCCACCAGCGCCCGCGCCGTCACGGGGTCCGTGCGGCGGGCGAGCCGGCCGGCCAGGTCCTCGGCCCACTCGGCGGCCACCGGGCGCAGCGCCGGGCGGCGCAGGGCGGCGAGATACAGCTCGTACTCCAGCTCGACCCCGGTACGGTCACCGGCGAGCCACTCCCCCATCCAGCCCGCGAGCTCCTCGGCCAGGTCGGACCGCGGGTCCTCCAGGCCGGCGCGCGCGCCGATCACTTGGGCGAAACCCTCGTTGGCCTGGCGCAGCGCGGCGACCATGAGGTCGTCGAGCGTCTTGAAGTGATACGTCGTGGAGCCGAGCGGTACGTCTGCCTCCGCGGCGACGGAGCGGTGGCTCAGGCCGGCGATGCCCTTCTCGCCCACCACCCGGATCGCCGCGTCGATGATCCGCTGCCGGCGATCGGGGTCGTAGCGGCGCGGCATCAGTGGGCTCCACCGAGGTTCAGGACCACCACCCCGCCGATGATCAGCACGATGCCGGCGATCTTGGCCAGGCCGAGTCCCTCCCCGAACAGCAGCAGTCCGAGACCCGCCACGGCCGCGGTGCCGACCCCGGACCAGATCGCGTAGGCCGTGCCGATGGAGACGGTCTTCAGGGTCTGGGCGAGCAGCCCGAAGGACACCACGTACCCGAGGACGGTCACCAGTGAGGGCCCGAACCGGCTGAAGCCGTCGCTGTACTTCATGGCGGTGGTGGCGGCGACTTCGGCGGCGATGGCACCGGCGAGCATCAGGTATCCCATGCGGAAAAGCGTATCGGGCGATGTGTACGGTCGTACACATCGAGGGAAGCCCCGCGGAACAGTGCGTCCGGGCGGCCGCTCGCGCGATCGGCGGAACGACGAACGGCGAGGTCCGCTCGGACCTCGCCGTTCGATTCGGCTCTGCTCGTCCCGGCCGGTGGATCTCAGACGTTGAAGCCGAGCGCCCGCAGCTGCTCACGGCCGTCGTCCGTGATCTTGTCGGGGCCCCACGGCGGCATCCAGACCCAGTTGATGCGCAGTTCGCCGACCAGGCCGTCCGTGGCGGACTTGGCCTGGTCCTCGATGACGTCCGTCAGCGGGCAGGCCGCGGACGTCAGGGTCATGTCGACGGTGGCGATGTTCGCCTCCTCGTCGATGTGGATGCCGTAGATCAGGCCGAGGTTGACGACGTCGATGCCCAGCTCGGGGTCGACGACGTCCATCAGGGCCTCGCGAAGCTCCTCCTCCGAGGCCGGCTTCATCTCCACGGTGTCACTCATGCCGTCTTCCTTTCGGCGTCGGCGCCGCCCAGCGCCTGGGCCGTCGCGTCCTTCCAGGCCATCCAGCTCAACAGGGCGCACTTCACCCGGGCCGGGTACTTGGACACACCGGCGAACGCGACCGCGTCCTCCAGGATGTCCTCCATCGCGTCGTCGGGCTCGATCTTGCCCTTGGACTGCATCAGCTCCAGGAACGTCTCCTGGATCTTCCGCGCCTCGGCCAGGTCCTTGCCGACGAGGAGCTCGTTCAGCACGGAGGCCGAGGCCTGGCTGATGGAGCAGCCCTGACCCTCGTACGAGACGTCCTTGATCGTCGTGCCGTCGTACTTCACACGCAGTGTGATCTCGTCGCCGCAGGTCGGATTGACATGGTGCACCTCGGCGTCGCCATCCCTCAGACCACGCCCGTGCGGGTTCTTGTAGTGGTCCAGGATGACTTCCTGGTACATCGAATCCAGCTTCACGGTTTCAGCACGCCCTTCAGCCGAAGAAGTTCCGTACGTGCTCCAGCCCCTCGACCAGTGCGTCGATCTCGGCGGGCGTGGAGTACAGGTAGAACGACGCTCGCGTGGTCGCAGGAATTCCGTACCTGAGGCAGACCGGCCGCGCACAGTGGTGACCCACGCGTACCGCGATGCCCTGCTCGTCCAGGACCTGGCCCACGTCGTGCGGGTGGATGTCGCCGAGCGTGAAGGAGATCGCCGCGCCGCGGTCCTCGGCCGTGGTCGGCCCGATGATCTTCAGGTCGGACACCTCGGCCAGCCGCTTCACCGCGTACTCGGTGAGTGCGTGCTCGTGGGCGAGGATCCTGTCCATGCCGATCGAGTCGAGGTAGTCGATCGCCGCGCCCAGACCGACCGCCTGTGCGATCGGCGGGGTGCCCGCCTCGAACTTGTGCGGGGCGGGCGCGTACGTCGACGAGTGCATGGACACCGTCTCGATCATCTCGCCGCCGCCCAGGAACGGAGGCAGGTCCTCCAGGAGCTCCTGGCGGCCCCAGAGCACGCCGATACCGGTCGGGGCGCACATCTTGTGGCCGGTGAAGGCCACGAAGTCGGCCTGCAGGGCCTGGACGTCCAGCGGCATGTGGGGAGCCGCCTGGGAGGCGTCGACGCAGACCAGGGCGCCGACCTCCTGGGCACGGCGGACTATCGCCTCGACCGGGTTGACCGTACCCAGGATGTTGGAGACCAGCACGAAGGAGACGATCTTCGTCTTCTCCGTGATGACCTCGTCGATGTTGGACAGGTCGAGCCGTCCGTCGTCCGTGAGGCCGAACCACTTCAGCTTCGCGCCCGTGCGCTGCGCGAGCAGCTGCCACGGCACGATGTTGGAGTGGTGCTCCATCTCCGTGATGACGATCTCGGTCTCGTGGTCCACCCGGTAGGGCTCGTCGGCCCAGCCCAGCATGTTCGCCACGAGGTTGAGCGACTCGGAGGCGTTCTTGGTGAAGATCACCTCGTCGCGGCTCGGCGCGTTGATGAACGCGGCGACCTTGTCGCGCGCGCCCTCGTACAGCGCCGTGGCCTCCTCGGCGAGCACATGCACACCGCGGTGGACGTTGGCGTTGTAGCGCTCGTAGTACTCGCTCAGGGCGTCCAGCACCTGGCGCGGCTTCTGCGAGGTCGCCGCGTTGTCCAGGTACACGAGCTTCCTGCCGTCGTGGACCAGCCGGTCCAGGACGGGGAAGTCCTTGCGGATCGCCTCGGTGTCGAGGAGGCCCGGCAGCTGTGTCACGCGGATGCGCCACCCTTCACGTATGCCTCGTAGCCCTCGTTCTCCAGCTTGTCCGCGAGCTCGGGGCCGCCGGACTCGACGATGCGGCCGGCCGCGAACACGTGAACGTAGTCGGGCTTGATGTAGCGCAGAATGCGCGTGTAGTGCGTGATCAGCATGGTGCCGACCTCGCCGGTCTCGCGGACCCGGTTCACGCCCTCCGACACGATCCGCAGGGCGTCGACGTCCAGACCCGAGTCCGTCTCGTCGAGGATCGCGATCCTCGGCTTGAGCAGCTCCAGCTGAAGGATCTCGTGGCGCTTCTTCTCACCGCCGGAGAAGCCCTCGTTGACGTTGCGCTCGGCGAAGGAGGGGTCCATGTGGAGACGCTCCATGGTCTCCTTGACCTCCTTCACCCAGGTGCGCAGCTTCGGGGCCTCGCCGCGGATCGCGGTGGCGGAGGTGCGCAGGAAGTTGGAGACCGAGACGCCGGGGACCTCCACCGGGTACTGCATCGCCAGGAACAGGCCCGCGCGGGCGCGCTCGTCGACGGACATCTCAAGGACGTTCTCGCCGTCGAGCAGCACGGTGCCGCTGGTGATCGTGTACTTCGGGTGACCCGCGAGCGAGTAGGCGAGAGTCGACTTGCCCGAGCCGTTGGGGCCCATGATGGCGTGCGTCTCTCCCTGCTTCACGGTGAGGTCGACGCCCTTGAGGATCTCCTTCGTGGCGTTGTCGGCCTCGACGGTGACGTGCAGGTCTCGGATTTCAAGCGTTGCCATGGGTGCCTCAGGACTCCTGGGTGAGGGAGACGAGCACGTCGTCCCCTTCGATCTTTACGGGGTATACGGGGACGGGGCGCGTAGCGGGAAGGCCGGACGGCTTGCCGGTGCGGAGGTCGAAGCTGGAGCCGTGCAGCCAGCACTCGATCTGGCAGTCCTCCACCTCGCCCTCGGAGAGCGAGACGTTCGCGTGGGAGCAGATGTCGTGGATCGCGTACACCTCGCCGCAGGTCTGCACGATCGACACCGGCGTGCCGTCGAGTTCCACCCGCTTGGGGGTGTCCTCGTCCAGCTCGCTCAGCGCACACGCGCGTACGAAGGCCTGGCTCATGCGACCGACGCCTCCAGCTCTTCCTCGATCTTGGCGATGAGACGCTTCTCGATGTCCTCGACGCCGATCTGCTGGACCAGCCCGGCGAAGAAGCCGCGGACCACCAGGCGGCGGGCCTCGTGCTCCGGAATGCCGCGGGCCATCAGGTAGAAGAGCTGCTCGTCGTCGAAGCGGCCGGTGGCGGAGGCGTGGCCGGCGCCGACGATCTCGCCGGTCTCGATCTCCAGGTTCGGCACGGAGTCGACCCGCGCGCCGTCGGTGAGGACGAGGTTGCGGTTCATCTCGTAGGTGTCGGTGCCCTCGGCCCTGGCCTCGATGAGGACGTCACCGATCCACACCGCGTGCGCGTCGTCGCCCTGGAGCGCGCCCTTGTAGACGACGTTCGACTTGCAGTGCGGGGTGTTGTGGGTGACCAGGAGGCGGTGCTCCTGGTGCTGGCCGCGGTCGGTGAAGTACAGGCCGAACAGCTCCGCCTCACCGCCGGTGCCGGCGTAGGTCACGCGCGGGTGCAGGCGGACCACGTCACCGCCGAAGGTCACGACCACGGACTTGAAGGAGGCGTCCCGGCCGACCAGCGCGTTGTGCTGGGCCACGTGCACGGCCTTGTCGTCCCAGTCCTGGACGGAGACGACGGTCAGCTTGGCGCCGTCGCCCAGGAGGTAGTCGACGTTGGTGGCGAGCACCGCGTCGCCGGTGTGGTCGATGACCACGACGGCCTCGGCGAAGGCGCCCAGCTCGATCACCTGGTGGCCGAAGGCGGTCCCGCCCTCGCCGTGCACCGCGATGCGGATCGGCTCGGTGAGGACGGTCTCCTTCGGGACGGTCACGACCGAGGCCTTCCCGAAGGCGGAGTACGCCTGGGCGGCCACACGGTCCACCGGGGTGCCGGCCCTGCCGACCCGCGCGTCGTCGCGCCCGACGGCCTCGACGGTGACGCCCTCGGGGGCCTGGACGTCGACCTTCACGCCCTCGCCGTCGGCGACGGCGGTGCCGTCGTGCAGGCCGCGCAGCCGCTCCAGCGGGGTGAACCGCCACTCCTCCTCGCGGCCGTGCGGGACCGGGAAGTCCGACACGTCGAAGGAGGGGGGCGCGCTCATGCGCGTGGCGACGGTCGACTCGGCGGCCACCGCGATCGAGCCCGCGGTGGTCGTCCCCACGGGGATGTTCTGGGCCTCAGCCATGGCTGTCGTTGTGCTCTCTTCCTAAGTCAGTGGTGACCCTCGGCCCGCCCCTTCGAAAGGCGGGCCGCATGCTGCCGACGAGGGCGGTCGTCAGCCGACCGCGCCCTCCATCTGCAGCTCGATCAGCCGGTTGAGCTCCAGCGCGTACTCCATGGGCAGCTCCTTGGCGATCGGCTCGACGAAGCCGCGCACGATCATCGCCATCGCCTCGAACTCGGAGAGGCCACGGCTCATCAGGTAGAAGAGCTGGTCCTCGGAGACCTTGGAGACGGTTGCCTCGTGGCCCATGGACACGTCGTCCTCGCGGACGTCCACGTAGGGGTACGTGTCGGAGCGGGAGATCGTGTCGACCAGCAGCGCGTCGCAGAGCACGTTCGACTTCGATCCGGCCGCGCCCTCGCCGATCTCGACCAGGCCGCGGTACGAAGTGCGGCCGCCGCCGCGCGCCACCGACTTGGAGACGATGTTCGACGAGGTGTTCGGCGCCATGTGGACCATCTTGGAACCGGCGTCCTGGTGCTGGCCCTCGCCCGCGAAGGCGATGGAGAGGGTCTCGCCCTTGGCGTGCTCGCCCATCAGGTAGACGGCCGGGTACTTCATCGTCACCTTGGAGCCGATGTTGCCGTCGATCCACTCCATGGTCGCGCCCTCGTAGGCCACGGCGCGCTTGGTGACCAGGTTGTAGACGTTGTTCGACCAGTTCTGGATGGTCGTGTAACGGCAGCGGGCGTTCTTCTTGACGATGATCTCGACGACCGCGCTGTGCAGGGAGTCGCTCTTGTAGATCGGGGCCGTACAACCCTCGACGTAGTGCACGTAGGCACCCTCGTCGACGATGATCAGGGTCCGCTCGAACTGGCCCATGTTCTCGGTGTTGATGCGGAAGTAGGCCTGGAGCGGGATCTCGACGTGGACGCCCGGCGGCACGTAGATGAAGGAGCCGCCCGACCACACGGCCGTGTTCAGCGACGCGAACTTGTTGTCACCGGGGGGGATGACGGTCCCGAAGTACTCCTTGAAGAGCTCCGGGTGCTCCTTCAGCGCGGTGTCGGTGTCGAGGAAGATGACGCCCTGCTCCTCCAGGTCCTCGCGGATCTGGTGGTAGACGACCTCCGACTCGTACTGGGCCGCGACACCGGCCACGAGGCGCTGCTTCTCCGCCTCGGGGATGCCGAGCTTGTCGTACGTGTTCCTGATGTCCTCGGGCAGGTCCTCCCAGGACTCCGCCTGCTTCTCCGTGGAGCGCACGAAGTACTTGATGTTGTCGAAGTCGATCCCCGACAGGTCCGAGCCCCAGTTCGGCATGGGCTTCTTCTCGAAGAGCTTCAGGCCCTTGAGGCGCAACTTCGTCATCCACTCCGGCTCGGACTTCTTGTCCGAGATGTCGCGGACGACTTCCTCGTTCAGGCCGCGCCTGGCAGAGGCACCAGCCGTGTCGGAGTCGGCCCAGCCGTATTCGTACTTGCCCAGACCCTCGAGTTCGGGGTGGGCAGTCTCCGTGGGGAGAGTCATGCGGGGTTCCTCCCGGCCGTGCTTGCAGATGCGTCAGTGGAAATCTTGGGGATGAACGTCGTACAGACGCCGTCGCCGTGGGCGATGGTCGCCAGTCGCTGGACGTGCGTTCCGAGCAGCTCGGCGAAGATCTCCGTCTCCGCCTCGCACAGCTGGGGGAACTGCTCCGCAACGTGGGCCACCGGGCAGTGGTGCTGGCAGAGCTGCTCACCCCTCTGGGGCTGGGGCGCGCTGCGCGCCGTAGCAGCGTACCCGTCCACACTCAGGGCCTTGGCCAGCGCTTCGGCACGCTTGTCGGGGGTGACGGCCTCGATCGCCTTGCGGTACGCCCTCGCCTGCGCGGCGATCCGGGCTCGGGCGAAGGCGACGACCGCCTCCTGCCCGCCCTCACGCTCGGCGATCCAGCGCATCGCGTCCGCGGCGAGCTTGTCGTACGACTGGTCGAAGGCGTCCCGGCCGCAGTCGGTGAGCGCGAACACCTTGGCGGGGCGGCCACGCGCGCGCGTGCCGTACACCCGCTGCTCCCGGGCCTCCACGACGTCGTCGGCGACCAGGGCGTCCAGGTGGCGCCGCACGGCGGCCTGGGTGAGTCCCAGCCGGCCGGCGAGCTCGGCGACGGTCGACGGGCCGTGGTCCAGGATGGACCGCGCGACCCGGTTGCGCGTGGAGCGGTCCGAGCGCACACCGGCCGCGAGCTCCTCCTGAGGGGCACCCATGGGGGTCTCCCGAGCCTCGCCGACGTTTTTCACAACGCCATTGTTGCGTAATTCCCGAGAGACTGACAAGCGGCGCCCGGACGGGCCGGCGGTGCCCTGCGTCACTTAGGGCTACCTAATCCGACCTGCGGAAACGATCTTTGATCGATCAGAGCGAGTGGATCCGGCGATCCCTCCGGCGGCGCCGCGCGCCCCCTCCCGCGAGACTCCCCGACCACTCCCACACCCCCTCCGACCAGCCCTCTTGTCACCCGGGGCACCATCACCGCACCACGGCGCGGGCCGGGCGTCGGCCCGGCCCGGTTCTTCCGGCGCATCGCTCGCCGAGTTCACCCGGCCGGGTCCGGGCGCTCTCCCGGCGGCGGACGCCGTGGCCTACGCCGAACGGTGAATCGCGGTGCGCCGGCCCCGTGAGGAGGAGTTCTCGCACCCGCCCACCCGGGGCCCGCCGCGCCTACCTAGACTCTGGACCCATGCGAAGTGAGCCCGTGGTCCAGGTCCAGGCCCTGGTGAAGCGGTACGGCACGAAGACCGCGGTGGACGGCCTAGACCTGGCGGCCCAGCCAGGTGTGACCGCCGTTCTCGGCCCCAACGGCGCCGGCAAGACGACGACGGTCGAGACCTGCGAGGGGTACCGGAAGCCGGATTCCGGCACGGTGCGCGTCCTGGGCCTCGACCCGGTGAGACAGTCCGCCGAGCTGCGCCCCCGCATCGGCGTGATGCTCCAGTCCGGCGGCGTCTACTCCGGCGCCCGCGCCGACGAGATGCTGCGGCACACGGCCAGGCTGCACGCCCATCCGCTCGACGTGGACGCCCTCATCGAGCGACTGGGCCTCGGCAGCTGCGGGCGGACCACGTACCGGCGCCTGTCCGGCGGCCAGCAGCAGCGGCTCGCGCTGGCGATGGCCGTGGTGGGCCGCCCCGAGCTGGTGTTCCTCGACGAGCCGACGGCGGGTCTCGACCCGCAGGCCCGCCGGGCCACCTGGGACCTGGTACGCGACCTGCGCGCGGACGGGGTGTTCGTGATCCTCACCACGCACTACATGGAGGAGGCCGAACAGCTCGCCGACGACGTCGCGATCATCGACGCCGGCCGGGTCATCGCCCAGGGCTCCCCGGAGCGGCTGTGCCGCGGCGGCGCCGAGAACACCCTGCGCTTCACCGGCCGGCCCGGCCTGGACGTGGCGTCACTGCTCAAGGCGCTGCCCGCCGACTCCACGGCGGCCGAGCTGACGCCGGGCGCCTACCGGGTCGTCGGAAAGGTCGACCCGCAGCTGCTGGCGACCGTGACGTCGTGGTGCGCGCAGCACGGGGTGATGCCGGACCGCATCTCGGTCGAGCGGCACACCCTGGAGGATGTCTTTCTCGAGCTGACCGGCAAGGAGCTGCGCTCGTGACCACCGCAACCGGTACGTACGCCCCCAGGCCCGGTGCGGCCCCGCTGCCCCGCATGATCGCGGCGCAGGCGGCGCTGGAGACGAAGATGCTGCTGCGCAACGGCGAGCAGCTGCTGCTCACGGTGGTCGTCCCGACGCTGCTGCTGGTGCTCTTCAGCTCAGTGGACATCGTGGACACCGGCAGGGGGAGGGCCGTCGACTTCCTGGCCCCCGGCATCCTCGCGCTCGCGGTGATGTCGACGGCGTTCACCGGGCAGGCCATCGCCACCGGCTTCGAGCGCCGGTACGGCGTGCTGAAGCGGCTGGCCTCGTCTCCGCTGCCCCGCTGGGGCCTGATGACGGCGAAGACCGCCTCCGTCCTGGTCACGGAGATCCTCCAGGTGGTCCTGCTGACGGTGATCGCCTTCTCCCTGGGCTGGTCGCCGCACGGCAACCCGCTCGCCGTACTCCTGCTCCTGGTGCTCGGTACGGCCGCCTTCTCCGGGCTCGGCCTGCTCATGGCCGGGACCCTCAAGGCGGAGGCCACCCTGGCCGCCGCCAACCTCGTCTTCCTGCTGCTGCTGGTCGGCGGCGGGGTGATCGTCCCCCTGGACAAGTTCCCCGCCGGTGCCCAGCACGTGCTGCAGCTGCTGCCCATCTCGGCGCTCTCCGGCGGGCTGCGCGCCGTGCTGCAGCACGGCGCCGGGATGCCCTGGGACGATCTGGGGATCCTCGCCGTGTGGGCGGTCGTGGGGCTGGCGGCCGCCGGGAAGTTCTTCCGCTGGGAGTAGGGGCGGGACGCACCGATGGACCCTCGTGAAAGCGTGCACAAGCGGCGTCCTACGATGGAACGCGTGCCAAACCTGACCCGCGCCGACGTCGTGTCCGCCGCGCGCAACCCGCTCGCCTTCATCGCCGACCGCTGGACCCCGCATCCGAGGACGGTCCGGCGGGCGGCCCTCGCCGCACTCGTGATGTCGGTGATCATCGTCGTCACCGGCGGCGCCGTCCGCCTGACCGGCTCGGGCCTGGGCTGCCCGACCTGGCCCACCTGCACCGACGACTCGCTGGCCACCACCAGCGCGAGGGGCGTGCACGGTGTCATCGAGTTCGGCAACCGCATGCTCACCTACGTGCTGTGCGCGGCCGTCGGCTGGGCGATCGTCGCGGCGCGCTCCCAGAAACCGTGGCGGCGCGGCCTGACCCGGCTGGGCTGGGCGCAGTTCTGGGTGGTCATGGGCAACGCGGTGCTCGGCGGCATCGTGGTGCTCGTCGGCCTGAACCCGTACACCGTCGCGGCGCACTTCCTGCTGTCCACCGCGCTCATCACGGTCGCCACCGTGATGTGGCAGCGCACCCGGGAGGGTGACGCGGCGCCGCGTCCGCTGGCCGGCAAGGCGGTGCAGCAACTGGTCTGGTTCCTGGTCACCGCTACCGTCCTGCTGATCGCCGTGGGCACGGTGGTGACCGGGGCGGGACCGCACGCGGGCGACTCCAAGGAGGTCACCCGGATCCCCATCGACTGGGAGACGGTGGCCAAGCTGCACGCCGTACTGGCCTGGATCGTGGTGACGCTGACCTTCGCCCTGTGGTTCGTACTGAAGGCGGTCGACGCGCCCAGCGGTCCGCTGCACCGCACCCGTGAGCTGTTCCTGATCCTGCTCGGCCAGGGTGTCATCGGCTACGTGCAGTACTTCACCCACCTCCCCGAGGTCCTGGTCGGCCTGCACATGCTGGGCTCGTGCCTGGTGTGGATCGGGGCGCTGCGGGTGCTGCTGTCGCTGCGCGAACGGCCGGAGGTGGTGGCCGATCTGCCCGGCCCCGCCGCCGAGGCGGCGCTGGCCAAGTCCTGAGGGCATCAGGTGTTCGGGTGCTCCGATGCTCAGGTCCTGAGTGCCTGAGGCCTTGACGCACCCCACCGGCTCACGTCAGGCCGTACACCCTCGTGGCGTTGCCCGCCGCGATCAGTCCGGCCACGCGCTGCGCGTCGCTCAGCGACCAGGCGCCCTCGGCGACCCAGGTGCCGAGCACCCGTCCGAGCGCCTCCCGGAACAGACGCGCCCCCACGACGTGCAGCTCGGGCAGCCCGTGGGCCCCACTGGAGAAGAGGATCTTGCCGAAGGGGGCCAGCTCCAGGATCTCCGCCAGGACCGTCGCGGCCCGCGCCCCGGTGCGCACCAGGGCGGCGCCCGAGTCGGCGTACACGTGCGGAAAGACACCGGCGAGGTGGGCTGCGTGACGGTGGTAGGGATAGCCGTGCAGCAAGACCAGGTCGGTGCCCAGTCCGGCAGTGGCACGGACGAAGCCGGTCAGCAGGACCGGGTCCGTGCGGTCGATGCGCTGGCCGGGCTCGCCCAGCCCGGCGTGCAACTGCAGCGGGCGGCCCGTGGCCACGGCGATCCACAGCAGGTGACGCAGCAGCACCGGGTCGCTCAGCTCCCCGCCCACCCGGCGCCCGGCCAGCCAGCGCCCCGCGGCACCGCGTACCTCCCCCGGACCCGGTGGCTCGGGGGCGAGCGCGAGGCCGTGGCGTACGCCCGCGACGGAGGTGAAGGCGACGGCGTGCGCGGCGGCGCCGTGCACCGACTCGGCCAGGTTGGCGAGGAACGACTCGACCGTCCCCGAGGTGTCGGCCACCTGCTCGGCGAGGAGCTCCAGGCGCACGATCTCGTGGGCGGCGGCGTCGCCCGCCGAGGCCATCTCGGCGGGGCCGGTCAGGTCGCCGGGCAGCCCGGTGTCGACCAGGTAGGTGGTGATGCCGCTGCCGCGCAGCAGTCTGCGGCCGGCCTCCGGTACGCCGAGTTCCCGGCGCCGGGCCAGATAGCGGGCGGGCGGGCAGTGCGGCTCCAGGCCGAGCAGCGGGGGGCACCAGCGGCGCACGGCGAAACCGGTCTGGGTGTCGAACAGGGTGGTGCCCGCGGCGGGCGGGCCCTCGGTCCGGGCCAGCTGGGCCTCGAAGGTGCCGAGGCCCAGCTCCGTTCTCAGTACGCCGTGGCAGTACTGGTCCACGAGGGACGGCGTTTCGATCATCCGGACTCCCCGCGGGACGCTGCGCTGACTTACCCGTCCTAACGGGTGAACGGGGTTTCAGGTCGCGGTCGGTCGCGGGGCCGGCGTCGGTCAGCCGCCGAGCTGGATGCCGGCCATCCTCTTCCACTCGTACGGGCCCGTGTTCACCTTGGCCGCGAACTCGCCGTCGAAGGAGTCGTGGACGGTGATCCCGGACTTGTGCACCGCCTGCTCGGCGATGGGGTACGCGGGCGCCACCAGGTCGCCCCACGTGCCGTCCTCGCCGACGAGGACGATCCGGGCGCCGCGCTCCCCGATGTACTCGACGTGTCCTTCGGCCCCTCCGTGGGCCTTGGAGAAGGCGCCGATCTGCCGGACGAGCCGGGTCACCTTGCGCTCGGCCCTCGCGTCAACCTGCTGCGTGTCTGCCATGGTCAGGATGCTACCGACGGGTAGATCAAACGGCGACGGGCGGGGTGCGTGGCCTTGACCACGCACCCCGCCCGCCTCGATGCCTCCGTGCCCTGCCGCAGGAACGCGCCTAGCGAAGGAAGGGGTCCACCGCCACCGCCACGAACAGCAGCGACACATAGGTGATGGACCAGTGGAACAGGCGCATCTCCTTCAGCTTCCCGCCGGTCACCTCGGTCTTGGCCCGGTTCTGCAGCGCGTGCGCCTCCCACAGCCACCAGCCTCCCGCCGCCAGGGCGACCGCCGTGTAGAACCAGCCGGTGTAGCCGAGCGGGGTCAGCAGCAGGGAGACCGCCACCATGACCCAGCTGTAGATCACGATCTGCCGGGCCACCACCTTGTTGGAGGCGATGACCGGCAGCATCGGCACGCCCACGCGCGCGTAGTCCTCCCTGACCTTCATGGACAGCGGCCAGTAGTGCGGCGGCGTCCAGAAGAACATGACGAGGAAGAGGATGACCGGCGCCCATGACATCGAGTTGGTGACCGAGGACCAGCCGATCAGCACCGGCATGCAGCCGGCGATGCCGCCCCACACGATGTTCTGCGACGTACGCCGCTTGAGGATCATCGTGTAGACGACGACGTAGAAGAGGAGCGCTCCGAGCGACAGCCATGCCGACAGCCAGTTGACGGTGAATCCGAACAGCAGCGTCGAGACGACCGCCAGCGTGATGCCGAAGGCGAGGCACTCGCGCGGGCTGACCATGCCGGTGACCAGCGGGCGCTGGGAGGTGCGGTCCATGAGGGCGTCGATGTCGCGGTCGATGTACATGTTCAGCGCGTTCGCGCCGCCCGCCGAGAGGTAGCCGCCGACGCAGGTGAGCAGCACCAGCTTCAGATCCGGCACACCCCGCTGGGCGAGGAACATCACCGGAACGGTGGTGATCAGCAGCAGCTCGATGATCCGCGGCTTGGTCAGCGCCACGAACGCCTTGACACGGGCCCCGAACGGCCGGTGGCTCGAGTTCTGGCTCGCATCGAGCAGCCCCGCTGGACGGGATTCGACGGCCGTCACGCACACCCCTGACAGAGACATCCCAGCGAGCCCCACCGTGTGAACTCACGGTAAAGGCTCGCGCGTACCACGCCACTGTAGACGTTGCCCAGACCCGGACATTCGCGGGGGTGTGCTCGTGTTGGCCGATGTGCTCCGGCACACGCGGCCACCCCCGATCAGGTGGTCGTCCGACGGGCGCGCAGGGGCTCGATTGAGCGATCGGATGAGCGGCTGCGTATTCAGTTGCCGAATGCACTCCGGCCTGGTCGGGAGGCGGATCTCCGGCAGTCCCGGCAGTCTGGAAACACTCGAAAAAACGCACGTCCTCACGGGGGTAGGCTCGACAGCGGCCGGCCCGTGTCAGAACGCCGGCAGCCGGTGCGCGCTCACGTACACCGGCATCCGACATGTGGAGAGGAGCCCTGACCCAGGGTGAGCACCAAGCCGACCACCACAGACCTCGAGTGGACCGAGTTGGACCAGCGCGCCGTGGACACCGCGCGCGTCCTGGCCGCCGACGCCGTACAGAAGGTCGGCAACGGCCATCCCGGTACGGCGATGAGCCTGGCCCCGGCCGCCTACACCCTCTTCCAGAAGGTGATGCGCCACGACCCGGCCGATCCGCAGTGGGTGGGGCGCGACCGCTTCGTGCTGTCCGCCGGCCACTCCTCCCTGACCCTCTACATCCAGCTGTACCTGGCGGGCTTCGGCCTGGAGCTGGACGACCTGGAGTCCTTCCGGACCTGGGGCTCGAAGACCCCGGGACACCCCGAGTACGGACACACGGTCGGCGTCGAGACCACGACCGGCCCGCTCGGCCAGGGTGTCGCCAACGCGGTGGGCATGGCGATGGCCGCGCGTTACGAGCGCGGGCTGTTCGACCCGCAGGCCCCACAGGGCGAGTCCCCCTTCGACCACTTCGTCTACTGCATCGCCGGTGACGGCTGCCTGCAGGAGGGCATCTCCGCCGAGGCGTCCTCGCTGGCCGGTCACCAGAAGCTCGGCAACCTCGTTCTGCTGTGGGACGACAACCACATCTCGATCGAGGGCGACACCGAGACCGCGGTCTCCGAGGACACCGTCAGGCGTTACGAGGCCTACGGCTGGCACGTGCAGCGCGTGGAGCCCAAGGAGAACGGCGACCTCGACCCCCAGGCCATCCACGCCGCGATCCAGGAGGCCAAGGCGGTCACCGACCGGCCGTCCTTCATCGCGATGCGCTCCATCATCGCCTGGCCGGCACCGCACGCGCAGAACACGGAGGCCGCCCACGGCTCGGCGCTCGGCGAGGACGAGGTGGCGGCCACCAAGCGCGTCCTCGGCTTCGACCCCGAGCAGCACTTCGAGGTCTCCGACGAGGTGCTGGACCACACCCGCAAGGCCCTGGAGCGGGGCCGCCAGGCCAAGGCCGAGTGGGAGAAGTCCTTCCAGGTGTGGCGGGACGACAACCCGGAGCGCACCGCCGAGTTCGACCGCGTCAGCAAGGGCGAACTGCCCACCGGCTGGGACGAGAAGATCCCCGTCTTCGAGGCGGGCAAGGCCCTGGCCACCCGCGCCGCCTCCGGCAAGGTGCTGCAGGCGCTCGGCGAGATCCTCCCCGAGCTGTGGGGCGGCTCCGCCGACCTGGCCGGATCGAACAACACCACGATCGACAAGACGTCGTCCTTCCTGCCCGAGGGCAACCCGCTGCCGGAGGCCAACCCCTACGGCCGCACCATCCACTTCGGCATCCGCGAGCACGCGATGGCCGCCGCGATGAACGGCATCACGCTGCACGGCAACACCCGTGTCTACGGCGGCACCTTCCTCGTCTTCTCCGACTACATGCGCAACGCCGTGCGCCTGTCGGCCCTCATGCACCTGCCGGTGACGTACGTGTGGACGCACGACTCCATCGGCCTGGGCGAGGACGGCCCCACCCACCAGCCGGTCGAGCACCTGGCCTCGCTGCGCGCCATCCCGGGCCTGAACATCGTCCGCCCGGCCGACGCCAACGAGACGGCCATCGCCTGGCGCGAGATCCTCAAGCGCTGGACCAAGGAGTTCGGCAAGGGCGCCCCGCACGGTCTGGCCCTCACCCGCCAGGGCGTGCCGACGTACGAGCCCAACGAGGAGGCCGCGCGCGGCGGTTACGTCATGTTCGAGGCCGAGGGGCCCGAAGGGCAGAACACCGAGCCGCAGGTCGTTCTCATCGCCACCGGTTCCGAGGTCCACGTGGCGGTGGAGGCGCGCGAGCAGCTCCAGGCCGGCGGCATTCCCACCCGCGTGGTGTCCATGCCGTCCGTGGAGTGGTTCGAGGAGCAGGACCAGGGGTACCGGGAAAGCGTCCTGCCCCCGGCTGTCAAGGCGCGCGTGGCCGTCGAGGCGGGCACCGGTCTGACGTGGCACAAGTACGTGGGCGACGCCGGTCGGATTGTTTCCCTGGAGCACTTCGGTGCTTCCGCCGATGCCAAGGTCCTGTTCCGCGAGTTCGGCTTCACTGCCGAGAGCGTGGCCGCCAAGGCCCGGGAATCCCTCGCCGCCGCCCAGCGCTGACGCTCATATACGACACGTAGGAGATGCAATTTCCATGACAGACGCACTCAAGCGCCTCTCCGATGAAGGCGTCGCGATCTGGCTGGACGACCTGTCGCGCAAGCGGATCACGTCCGGCAACCTCGCCGAGCTGATCGACCAGCAGCACGTCGTGGGCGTCACCACCAACCCGACGATCTTCCAGAAGGCCATCTCGCAGGGCGACGGCTACGACCAGCAGGTGTCGGACCTCGCCGCCCGCCGGGTCACCGTCGAAGAGGCCATCCGCATGATCACCACGGCGGACGTCCGGGACGCCGCCGACATCCTGCACCCGGTCTTCGAGGCCACCGGTGGCCAGGACGGCCGGGTCTCCATCGAGGTCGACCCGCGCCTGGCCCACAACACCAAGGCGACGGTCGCCGAGGCGCGCCAGCTGGCCTGGCTGGTGGACCGTCCGAACACGCTCATCAAGATCCCGGCTACCCATGCGGGTCTGCCGGCGATCACCGAGACGATCGCGAACGGCATCAGCGTCAACGTCACGCTGATCTTCTCGCTGGAGCGCTACCGCGCGGTGATGGACGCCTTCATCACGGGCCTGGAGAAGGCGCGTGAGAAGGGCCTGGACCTGTCGAAGATCCACTCGGTGGCCTCCTTCTTCGTGTCCCGTGTGGACACCGAGATCGACAAGCGGATCGACGCGCTCGGCACGCCCGAGGCCAAGGCGCTGCGCGGCAAGGCGGGCATCGCCAACGCACGGCTCGCCTACCAGGCCTACGAGGAGGTCTTCTCCTCCGACCGCTGGAGCGCGCTGGAGAACGCGGGCGCGAACAAGCAGCGTCCGCTGTGGGCCTCCACCGGCGTGAAGGACCCGGCGTACAAGGACACCATGTACGTCGAGGAACTGGTCGCCCCCAACACGGTCAACACCATGCCGGAGGCCACCCTGCAGGCCACCGAGGACCACGGCGACATCCGCGGCAACGCCATCGCCGGCACGTACGAGCAGGCCAGTGCCGACCTGGACGCGCTGGAGCGGATCGGGATCTCCTACGACGACGTGGTCCAGGTCCTGGAGGACGAGGGCGTCGACAAGTTCGAGGCGTCCTGGAACGACCTGCTGAAGTCGACCGAGGCGGAGCTGGAGCGCCTCGCCCCCGCGGAAGGCTGAAACCTTGGCGCGTCATACCGCCACCGGAGCGAACCCGCTCCGTGACCCCGCCGACCGACGGCTCCCGCGTATCGCGGGGCCGTCGGGCCTGGTCATCTTCGGCGTCACCGGTGACCTGTCGCGCAAGAAGCTCATGCCCGCCGTGTACGACCTCGCGAACCGGGGTCTGCTGCCGCCGGGCTTCTCCCTGGTGGGCTTCGCCCGCCGGGACTGGGAGCACGAGGACTTCGCGCAGGTCGTGCACGACGCGGTCAAGGAGCACGCGCGCACGCCGTTTCGCGAGGAGGTCTGGCAGCAGCTCATCCAGGGCATGCGCTTCGTGCAGGGCACCTTCGACGACGACGACGCGTTCGAGCGGCTGCGCGGGACGATCGAGGAACTGGACAAGGCACAGGGCACGGGCGGCAACTTCGCCTTCTACCTGTCGGTGCCGCCGAAGTCCTTCCCCGTGGTCATCCAGCAGCTGAAGAAGCACCGGCTGGCCGACCAGACCGACGGCTCCTGGCGGCGCGCCGTGATCGAGAAGCCCTTCGGTCACGACCTGAAGTCGGCCGAGGAGCTCAACGCGATCGTGCACGAGGTCTTCGCCTCCGAGCAGGTCTTCCGCATCGACCACTACCTCGGCAAGGAGACCGTCCAGAACATCCTGGCCCTGCGCTTCGCCAACACGATGTTCGAGCCGATCTGGAACCGGTCCTTCGTGGACCATGTGCAGATCACCATGGCCGAGGACATCGGCATCGGCGGCCGCGCCGGCTACTACGACGGCATCGGCGCCGCCCGTGACGTCATCCAGAACCACCTCCTGCAGCTGCTCGCGCTGACCGCCATGGAGGAGCCGGCCTCCTTCGACGCGGACGCGCTGGCGGCGGAGAAGGAGAAGGTGCTCGGCGCGGTGCGACTGCCCAAGGACCTCGGCAGGGCGACCGTGCGCGGGCAGTACGCGGCCGGCTGGCAGGGCGGCGAGAAGGTCATCGGCTACCTCGAGGAAGAGGGCATCGACAAGAAGTCGAAGACCGACACCTACGCCGCGGTCAAGCTGGAGATCGACAACCGCCGCTGGGCGGGCGTCCCCTTCTACCTGCGCACCGGCAAGCGGCTCGGCCGCCGGGTGACGGAGATCGCGGTCGTCTTCCAGCGGGCACCGCACTCCCCCTTCGACACCACGGCCACCGAGGAACTCGGCCAGAACGCGATCGTCATCCGCGTCCAGCCGGACGAGGGCGTCACCGTCCGCTTCGGCTCCAAGGTGCCGGGCACCTCGATGGAGATCCGGGACGTGTCGATGGACTTCGCCTACGGCGAGTCCTTCACGGAGTCCAGCCCGGAGGCGTACGAGCGTCTCATCCTGGACGTCCTGCTCGGCGACTCGAACCTCTTCCCGCGCACCGAGGAGGTCGAGCTGTCCTGGAAGATCCTCGACCCGATCGAGGCCCACTGGGACAAGCACGGCAAGCCCGCCCAGTACCCGTCGGGCACGTGGGGCCCGGTGGAAGCCGACGAGATGCTCGCACGAGACGGACGGAGCTGGCGCCGGCCATGAAGATAGACCTCACCGACACCACGGCAAGCAAGATCAACAAGGCGCTGGTGCAGGGCCGCCGCGCCATCGGCACGCCGGCCGTCGGCATGGTGCTCACGCTGGTCGTCGTCACCGACGAGGAGAACGCCTACGACGCCCTGAAGGCCGCCGGCGACGCCTCGCGCGAGCACCCCTCGCGCACGCTGGTGGTCATCAGGCGCGTCTCGCGCACCCCTCGTGACCGCACGTCCTCACGTCTGGACGCCGAGGTGCGGGTGGGCGCGGACGCGGGCACCGGCGAGACGGTGGTGCTGCGCCTGTACGGCGAAGTGGCGGACCACGCCCAGTCGGTGGTCCTGCCGCTGCTGCTGCCGGACGCCCCGGTCGTGGTCTGGTGGCCGGTGAACGCCCCGCTCGACCCGGCCAACGACCCGCTGGGTGCCCTCGCCCAGCGCCGGGTCACCGACACGTACGCGGCCGAGCAGCCGGTGCGGGAGCTCGCGGCGCGGGCGGAGGCGTACACGCCGGGCGACACGGATCTGGCGTGGACCCGCATCACGCCGTGGCGCTCGATGCTGGCGGCTGCCCTCGACCAGGTCACGTGCGAGGTCAAGGCCGTCGAGGTGGAGGGCGAGGAGTTCAACCCGAGCTGCGAGCTGCTGGCGATGTGGCTCGCGGACCGGCTGGACGTACCGGTGAAGCGCTCGCTGTCGGCCGGTCCGGGGCTGACCGCGGTCCGCATGGAGACCACCTGCGGGCCGATCACCCTGGACCGGGCCGACGGCAGGCTGGCGACGCTGTCCATAGAGGGTCAGCCGGAGCGTGCGGTGGCGCTCAAGCGGCGGGACACCGCCGAGCTGGTCGCGGAGGAACTGCGGCGGCTGGACCCGGACGACACCTACGCGTCCGCGCTGCGGTACGGCGTGGACCGGGTGAACGGGCCGGCGGCTCCGGCCGGTGATCCCCTCACGGTTGCGGCACCCGAGGAGGAGGCCGCCAAGGCGCCGGCCCAGCGGGCGGCTTCCCGGACTGCCAAGAAGGTTCCGACGAGAAAGGCGACGGCGAAGTGAGCACCCCGCAGCTGGTCGTCCACCGGGACAAGGAACTGATGGCGCGGGCCGCCGCGGCCCGCCTCATCACCAAGATCGTCGACGCCCAGGCGTCGACGGGCTCGGCGTCCGTGGTCCTGACCGGCGGCCGCAACGGCAACGGCGTGCTGGCGGCGCTGGCCGCGGCACCCGCCCGTGACGCCATCGACTGGGGCCGGCTCGACCTGTGGTGGGGCGACGAGCGGTTCCTGCCGGAGGGCGACCCCGAGCGCAATGTCACGCAGGCACGGGCGGCCCTGCTGGACTCCGTGCCCCTGGACCCCAAGCGCGTACACCCCATGCCCGCGTCGGACGGCCCGCACGGCGCGGACGTCGAGGCGGCGGCGGAGGCCTACGCCGAGGAGCTGGCCCGTGCGGCGGGCCCCCAGAACCACGGCGCGGTGCCGACCTTCGACGTCCTCATGCTGGGCGTCGGTCCCGACACGCACGTGGCGTCGCTGTTCCCGGAACATCCCGCGGTCCGTGAGACGGAGCGCACGGTGGTCGGCGTCCACGGCTCCCCGAAGCCCCCGCCGACTCGCACCACCCTCACCCTCCCCGCGATCCGCTCGGCCCGCGAGGTCTGGCTCCTGGCCGCGGGCGAGGACAAGGCGAACGCGGTCGCCATCGCCCTGTCGGGCGCGGGTGAGATCCAGGCTCCGGCGGCCGGCGCCCGGGGCCGCGCCCGCACCCTGTGGCTCCTGGACACGGCGGCGGCCGCCCAGCTGCCGAAGTCGCTGTATCCGCCGGCGTCGCCCTGATCGGTGACCGTATACGACGGGGGGCGGTACCGGATCTCGGTACCGCCCCCCCGTCGTATGCGGGTGGTCCTACTTGACCGACCCCGCCATCACCCCCTGCACGAAGTGCCGCTGAAAGGCGAAGAACACCACGACCGGCACGATCAGGGACAGGAACGCGCCCGGTGCCAGGACGTCGATGTTGCTGCCGAACTGGCGGATCTGGGACTGGAGTTCCACCGTCAGTGGCTGGGAGGAGCTGTCGGCGAAGAGCAGCGCCACCAGCATGTCGTTCCACACCCACAGGAACTGGAAGATGGCGAGGCTGGCGATGGCGGGCCGGCCCACCGGCAGCACCAGCCGGGTGAAGATGCGCCACTCGCTGCCGCCGTCCATCCGCGCCGCCTCCAGCATCTCCTTGGGCATCTCGGCGAAGTAGTTCCGCAGCAGGAACACCGCGAACGGCAGGCCGTAGGCCACGTGGAAGAGCACCACACCGGGGATGGTGCCGAACAGCCCGAGCTGGCCGAAGAGTTTGGCGACCGGCAGCAGACCGATCTGCACCGGCACCACCAGCAGTGCCACCACCAGCAGGAACAGCGGCTCGCGGCAGGGGAAGTCCAGCCAGGCGAACGCGTATCCGGCGAGCGCCGCGAGCACGACGACCAGCACCGTCGCCGGCACCGAGATCAGCACCGTGTTCCAGAACGCCTGTGTCATGCCGGAGTTCTTCAGCAGCGCCGAGTAGTTGTCGAAGGACAGCCGGCCGGGGCTCGCCAGGGCCGTCCACCAGCCGCCCTTGGCGGTGTCCTGCGCCGACCGCAGCGAGGACACGAACAGCCCCGCCAGCGGAGTCAGCCAGACCAGGCCGATCACCACGAGGAACGCCTGGACCAGGCCGTTGCCCAGGCCGCGCCTGATCGCGTTCATCGCTGACTCCTTCGGAAACGGCGGACGTTGAAGACCATCGCGGGGATCACCAGGAGCAGGAGCAGCACACCGAGCGCGCTGCCGAGGCCCTGGTTGTTTCCGCCGCCGAAGGAAACCAGCCACATCTGCGTGGCGAGCACGGTCGCGTCCTCCTGCACCGGCCCGGGCGCGATGATGTAGACGAGGTCGAAGACCTTCATCACGTTGATCACAAGGGTCACGAAGACAACGGTCAGCACGGGTGCCAGCAGTGGAACCGTGATGCGCCGGAAGATCTGCCACTCGTTCGCCCCGTCCATCCGCGCCGCCTCCAGCGCGTCGCGCGGCAGTGTCGACAGGCCGGCGCCGATCAGCACCATGGCGAAGCCGGTCCAGATCCACAGGTACGCGCCGATGATCGCGGGTGTGACCAGGGTCGGGCCGAGCCAGGACACGCCCTGGTACGGGGGTGCGAAGTTGGACTCGGGCAGCTTCACCTCGTACGAGCCCGCGTGCAGTCCACGGAAGCGGAAGGAGCCGTCGGACGCTGTCGTCGTGCTCGCGACCGAGCGCCCGTCGCGCACCGCCTCGACCTCCATCCCCGGCAGCCCGCTCTCGCGGCGGTCCACCTTGCCCTGCTTCCCGCCTCCGCCGGGCGTGAAGTCCAGGTAGACGACTCCGCGCAGTTCGTCCGCCGCGGCCTTCTTCCCGGCCGCCGTGTAGGCGGGCGCGGCACCCTTGGGCAGGTCCTTGGGCAGCACCCCGACCATCGGCAGCGTCACCGAGTCGCCGGGTGACACGCCCGCCGTCGTCAGGTAGGAGCCGTCGCGGCCCTGGACCAGCCCCTGTCCCTCGCGGGCCCGCGCGGTCGGGTACGACGACGTGCCCTTGAAGGCGTCGTGGATGGAGACGGCGGCGGCGTTCAGCACGCCCTTGTTCGGGTCCTCGTCGTAGGCGAGGCGGAAGATGATCCCGGCGGCGAGGAAGGACACCGCCATCGGCATGAACAGCAGCAGCTTGAACGCCGTCGCCCAGCGGACCTTCTCCACGAGGACGGCCAGGACCAGGCCGAGTCCGGTCAGCAGCGCCGGGGCAACGACGACCCAGATGGTCGTGTTGCGGATGGCCTTGAGCGTGGCCGGGTCGCGGAACATCTCGGCGTAGTTGTCCCCGCCGACGAACCGGGTGCCGGAGGCGTCGAAGAAGCTGCGGCCGACGGAGAACAGCACCGGGTAGACGACGAGTGCGCCGAGCAGCAGCAGCGCGGGGAAGACGAACAGCAGGGCGACGACCCGCCCCCGCCGCCGCATGCGGCGCGCGCGGGCGGCGAGCGCGGCGGGCGGCGGCGGGCTCGCCCCTTTCTGCTTGGTGAGGATGGTGGCGGTCATGTCAGCTCAGCCCTGGTATGCCTTGGCGGCCGCGGACTCCAGCTGCGCGGCGGTCGCCTTCGGGTCGGACGGGTCGCGCAGGAAGTCCTGGAGCAGCTTCCACTCGCCCGCGCCCTTGGTGCCGCCGAAGGCCGCCGGGGCCTGGTCGGACATGTCGAAGCGGACCGAGTCGCCCGCCGCGATCAGGGACTTGGCGGTGGCGCGGCTGACGTCGTCGCTGTAGGAGGCGAGGTCGACCTTCTTGTTCGGGGACAGGAAGCCGCCGGCCTTCGCCCACACGGCCGCCGCCTCCGGGGTGGCGAGGTACTCCAGGAGCTGCATGCCGGCCTTGGCGTTCTTGCCGTCCTTGAGGACGGCCGCGGCGTCACCGCCGCTCACCACGGGTGCGGTGCCGCCGTCCACCGACGGGAACGGGAAGAAGTTCGCGTCCTTGCCGATGGTCTTCCCGAACTGGTCGTGCGCGACACCGGCGACGAAGTCGCCCTCGTAGACCATGCCGGCCTCGGGCTTGGGTCCGAAGACCTTCTCCACCGACCCCGGGAAGTCGGTGTTGAGGGCCTCCTTCTGCCCGCCCGCGATCAGCTGCTTGTCCTTGAACAGCTTGCCGAGCGTGGTGAGCGCCTTGACCACGCTCGCGTCGGTCCACTTCAGCTTGTGGGCGGCGAGGGCGTCGTACTTCTCGGGTCCGGCCTGGGAGAGGTAGATGTTCTCGAACCAGTCGGTGAGCGTCCAGCCGTCCTGCCCGGCCACCGCGAAGGCGGAGAGCCCGGAGTCGGCGACGGTGTGGCCGGCCTTCAGCATCTCGTCGTACGTCTTCGGCGGCTTGACCCCGGCCTGCGTGAGGGCGGCGGGGCTGTACCAGACGGTCGACTTGTGTGCGGCCTTGAAGTACAGGCCGTAGAGGGTGCCGTCGACGCTGCCGTACTTCTTCCACACGGGCGCGTAGTTGGCGTCGACGGACTGCTGGGTGGTGGTGGACAGCGGCTTGAGCCAGCCCTTCTTGGCGAACTGCTGGAGCACGCCGACCTGCGGGACCATCACGACGTCGGGGGCGTTGCCGCCCTCGATCTTGCTGCCGACGACGGTGGAGACGTTGTCACCGGTGGAGATGAACTGGGTCTTGGCGCCGGTCTTGGCGGTGAAGGCGTCCAGCACCTTCTGGAAGTTCTTCTGTTCGCTGCCGGTCCAGACGCCGGCCACGGTGACGGTCTGGCCGCTGAGTGCCTTGTCGCCGCCGCCGGCGCTGACGGGTCCGCCTCCGCAGGCGGTGGCGCCGAGCGCGAGGGCCAGGGCGGTGCAGCTGGTGAGCAGGGTGGTACGTCGTCGCATCATCGTTGATGTCCCTTCGGGGATGGGGAACTGACGGTTGGGTGCCTGACGGTTGGGTGACTGGCGTGGGTGAATGACGGTCGGTTGGGTGACTGACGGTCGGTTGGCTGACGGGGGCTCAGAGGTCGGCGGCGCCGTCGCCGATCCACCACGCGGCCGTGGATCCGGCGAGCACGCCGGGCGGGCAGGGGCCGCTGGCCAGCAGCGGGGTGCCCGAGACCGGGGCGGGGGTGGGGGCCGTACCGAAGTTGACGGCGCAGACCAGGCCGTCACCGCGGACGAAGCCGAGGACGCCGGGTGGGGTGTCCAGCCAGCGCAGGCTGCCCTCGCCCAACTGGGGCAGGGCGGCTCGCAGTTGCAGGCCGTCCCGGTACAGGTGCCAGAAGGAACGGGTGTCGGCGAGGGCCCGGTCGGTGGCGTGTTCGGCGAACCAGTCCGGCTGCGGCAGCCAGGGCTTGGCGCCCTCCGCCCCGGAGGTGAAGCCGAACGGGGAGGCCTGTCCGGACCACGGGAGCGGCACCCGGCAGCCGTCGCGGATGCGGGCGCGGCTTCCGGTGCGGCGGAAGATCGGGTCGGTGAGCACGTCGTCGGGCAGGTCGACGACCTCGGGAAGGCCCAGTTCCTCGCCCTGGTAGATGTACGCGGCTCCGGGCAGCGCCAGCATCAGCAGCGCGGCGGCGCGGGCACGGGCGGCGCCGAGTCCGCTGCCCTCGGTGGCGGGTTCGCCGTACCGGGTGACGGTGCGGACCTGGTCGTGGTTGTTGAGGACCCAGGTGACCGTGGAGCCCGTGCCGGCTATGTCCTGCATGGCCTCGGAGATGACCTTGCGGAAGGCGTCCGCGTTCCAGGGGGCACTGAGCAGGTCGAAGAAGAACGCCTGGTGCAGCTCGTCCGGGCGGACGTAGTTGGCGTGCTCGCGGGCGGTGGGGACGGAGACCTCGCCGACCAGCAGCCGCTCGCGGCCGTCGCGGGCGGTGTACTCCTCGCACACCGAGCGCCAGTGCCGCCACACCTCGTGCACCTCGGGCTGGTTCCAGGCGAGCGGGTTGACCGAGTCGCGGGTGCGGGCGTCGGCCTCCGGGTCCGGGGAGTCGGGCAGCTCGGGGTGTTTGTAGAGGCCTGCGGCGACGTCGATGCGGAAGCCGTCGACGCCCCGGTCGAGCCAGAAGCGCAGGGTCCGGTCGAACTCGGCGGGGACCTCGGGACCACGCCAGTTCCAGTCGGGCTGCTCGGGCGTGAACATGTGCAGGTACCACTGGCCGGGGCGGCCGTCGGACTCGGTGACCCGGGTCCAGGCCGGCCCGCCGAACATGGCGTGCCAGTTGTTGGGCGGCTCGGAGCCGTCGGCGCCGCGACCGTCGGCGAAGTGGAAGCGGGCGCGGGCCGGGCTGCCGGGCTCGGCGGCGAGCGCCTCGCGGAACCACGGGTGCTCGCTGGAGCAGTGGTTGGGCACGATGTCGAGGAGCACCTTGATGCCGAGCCGCCGGGCGGCCGCCATCAGCAGGTCGAACTCGGCGAGGTCGCCGAAGAGCGGGTCGACGTCGCAGTAGTCGGCCACGTCGTAGCCGTGGTCGTGCTGGGGCGAAGGGTAGAAGGGGCTCAGCCAGATCCCGTCGACGCCGAGCTTCTTCAGGTACGGCAGTCCGGCCCTGACCCCGGCCAGATCGCCGATTCCGTCGCCGGTGCTGTCCAGGAAGCTGCGGACGTACACCTGGTAGATCACTGCGTCGCGCCACCAGCGACGAGTGTCGATGTGCTTGCTACTCACCCCGTTGACCTGTCTGTGCGTGCGGGGAAGGGTCCGGAGCCGGGCCCTGCGGTTATGCATGCATGTTAGGTAGGCGTGTCGCGAGGGTGTCAATGAAAAGAACAGAAGCTACCGCCGAGTTGAGGGTCCAAATACGGACTTACTGGGGCACCGTGGGCCCAGTTGAGATGTGCGCGTTACCTAACAAGTAACTAGCGGCGGGAAATGGCCGCCAGCTCGCGGGCCAGCCGCCGCACCGCAGCCTCGGGCGTCTCCTGCCCGGTGAGCGCGTCGTGCACGACCGCCTGCACCACCAGGCTCACCTGGTCGTAGTGCGGGCTCTTGGGGCGCGGCGCGGCCGAGAGCACGGCGGCGCGCAGGGTCGGCAGGTAGGGGAACTGCCGTACGAGGGCGGGGTCCGCGTACAGCGCGGCACGCACCGGCGGCAGCGCTCCGCGGGTGAGGACCTGGCGCTGGACTCGCTCGCTGGTGAGATAGGCGATCAGACGCGCGGCCGAATCGGGATGCCGGGCATGGGTGTTGACCGCCAGGTTGGAGCCGCCGAGGACGCTCGTCCCGGGCCCGTAGGGGCCGGGCAGCGGTACGGCACCGATCTTCCCGGCCACCTTGGAGCCCTTGGCGGAGGCGACGACGTAGGCGTACGGCCAGTTGCGCAGGAAGAGCAGCCGGCCGTCCTGGAAGGCCTGCTTGGACTCCTCCTCCTTGTAGGTCAGCGCCTGTTCGGGGATCCAGCCCTCACGGAAACCATGGGCGAGGAACCCGATGCCCTCGCGGGCCGCGTCCGAGTTCACGGTGACCCGCGCGCCCTCGTCGCCGAGGATCGTGCCGCCCGCCGAGTAGACGGCCTCGGCCGCGTTGACGGTGAGGCCCTCGTAGGGCAGGAACTGGCCCGCGTAGCCGTCCAGCCCGTACTTCGGCGCGATGGTCTTCGCGTCGTGCTCCAGCTCGGCCCAGGTGCGCGGCGGCGGGACGCCCTCCTTTTCGAGGATGTCCTTGCGGTACATCAGCAGCCCGGCGTTCGTGACGTACGGGACCGCGTACAGCTGTCCGTCGTAGGTGGCCGTGTCGACGACCGGCGGCAGGAAGGTCTTCAGCGGAAAGCGGTCGCGCGGCAGCGGGCGGATCCAGCCGGCCGCCGCGAACTCCGACGTCCAGTTGACGTCGATGTTGAGGACGTCGAACCGGCTGCGGTCACCGCCCCGCAGGTCGGTGGTCATCTGCGCATGCGTCTCGTCGGCCGAGTCCGGCAGCTCGACGAGGGTGACCTTCTCGCCGGGGTGGGTGCGGTTCCAGCCCTCCAGCAGCGGACCGAGGTAGCCGGTGAGGTCCCCGGCGGTGGCCAGGGTGAGCGGGCCGCGGCCATCGGCGCCGCCCTCGTCGGCGCGGGCGCCCGAGGCGACGTAACCCGTCATGACCACGACCAGAACGAGAAGGCCCCTACCGGCGGCGCGTATCCACCGCATAGGTTCCTCCCTGTACACCGGCATCCGTGGGCGCCTTCACCCGGGACCAGAGGCCTGTATACCGGTTAGGTATGGGCGATACTAGGGCCTGGGGTCAATCTCACGTCGTCCGCCCGAAGGTCGGACCCGGCGGCGATTGACGCCAGGCCCTGTGGGCCTGGAGCACATTGTGAGAGGACAGGAGGAAAGCACGAGTGCGCCTGCCCCTCCTGGCACTCCTCGCGCGCGGCCCCGCCCACGGCTACGAGCTGAAGCAGGACCTTGAGCAACTGCTGGGCTCCGCGTACCCTCAGCCGAACGTCGGCCAGATCTACGTGACCCTCGGCCGCCTCGAGAAGTCGGGACTGATCGAGGGCGAGGAGGTCGAGCAGTCCAGCCGGCCCAACAAGAAGATCTACCACCTCACCGACGCCGGGCGTGAGGCGCTGCGCGCCTGGTACGAGGAGACCGAGAACGAGCCGCGGGTACGGGACGAGTTCTTCATGAAGCTGGCACTCGCCCCGCAGACCGGTCTCGCCGACCAGATCGCCCTCATCAACAAGCAGCGGCGCCAGTACCTCAACACCATGCGCAACCTGTCGAAACTGGCCGCGGCCGAGAACCGGGACAACCGAATCGCCCAACTGCTGATCGAGGGCGCGATGCTGCACCTGCAGGCCGACCTGGACTGGCTGGAACGGTGCCAGGAGGAACTGGAGGAGCTGGAGTGAGCGAGGCCCCCACTCCGCTGCTGCGCGCCGAGGGCCTGGTCAAGACCCACCACGGCGAGGGCGCGCCGGCGCGTGCCGTGCGTGGTGTCGACCTGCGCGTCACCCAGGGCGAATTCGTGGCGATCACCGGTCCCTCCGGGGCCGGCAAGTCCACCCTGCTGCATCTGCTGGGCGGCCTGCAGCGGCCCGACGAGGGCAGCATCTGGCTGGACGGGCGATGCACGGACTCCTACAACGAGGCCCGCTGGGCCGAGGAACGCAGGAAGCGGATCGGGATCGTCTTCCAGTTCTTCAACCTGGTCTCCAATCTGTCGGTCGCCGACAACGTCGAGCTGCCCGCGCTACTCGCCGGCCGCTCGCCCCGGCAGGCGCGCGCCGAGCGGGAGGAACTGCTCACCGAGCTGGGCCTGCAGGGCAAGGAGCGCAGCATGCCGGGCGAGCTGTCCGGCGGCGAGCAGCAGCGGGTCGCGCTCGCCCGCGCGCTGGTCAACCATCCGCCGCTGCTGCTGGCCGACGAGCCCGCCGGCAGCCTGGACAGCAAGGGCACCCGCGAGGTGATGCGGCTGCTGTCCCGTTTCCACCAGCGCGGCCAGACCATCCTGCTGGTCACCCACGACGCCCGGCTGGCGAGCGCCGCGGACCGGGTGATCAGTTTCTTCGACGGCCGGATCGCCGACGACGCCGAACTGGACGGGTCACCGCCGCAGGGCACCGGCATCGCGGGCGTGCTGGAGCTGAGGGACTGAGCGCGGTGTACGACCATCTGAACCAGCTGCCCGGGCCAAGGGGCTGAGGCCGGTGCGAGCCACGTTGCGCTGGGCGCACTCCGATCTGCGCACCCACCGCGGGGAGGCGCTGTTCATCGTGCTGGCCACCGCCGGCATCGTCGCCTCGCTGCTGCTGGCCACCGCGCTGTTCGGGTACGCCACGAACCCCTGGCAGCGGATCTTCACCCAGTCCCGCGGCGCCCACGTGTGGATCCACACCGTGAAGTCCGCCGACACCGGCAGGCTCGCCGCGCTGGACGGTGTCGAGGCGGTAGCCGGTCCCTATCCCACCGAGTCCGTCACCGTCTCCTCGCGTGGCACGCGGGCCCAGGCCGAGCTGCGCGGCACATCCGGCCGGCCCACCGTGGGCCGCCCGCTGCTGGCCTCCGGCCACTGGCTCGACCCGCGGGAACCGGACGGTGTGGTCCTGGACAGCCGCCTGGCCCGGGCGCTGCTGGCCGAGCCCGGGGACACGCTCACCCTGCCGGGCACCGCGCGCACCATGACCGTCGTGGGCGTCGCGGACAGCGCCGAGCCGCGCTACCGCCCGGGGGAACAGCCGGGGCTGGTGTGGGCACTGCCGTCCGCCGTGCGCGACCCCGGCGGCCGGGTGATCGGGCTGCGCCTGACCGATCCCGGCGACACGGACTACGCCGTGCAGCGCGCGGTCACCGTGCTGGGCGCCGGCGCGGTCGGCGAGGTGTCCACCTGGCAGCAGGCGCGGGCCGAGGCCCAGGGCGACAACCGCCTGCTCGGCCAGGTGCTGGGCCTGTTCGGCCTGGGCGCGCTGGTGGCGGCCGGGTTCGCGGTGCACGGTGCGATCGGCACCCGCATCCGCGGCCATCTGCGGGACATCTCGGTGCTGAAGGCGATCGGCTTCACTCCCGGTCAGGTCGTGCGGATCTTCCTGCTCCAGCACGTGGCGTACGCGCTGCTCGGCGCCTTGGCCGCCGCCGCGCTCACCCAGGGGCTGGGTACGGGCATACCCGGGCGGCTCGGCGACGCGGTGGGCGTGTGGCAGGGGCTGCCGGGACACACCCTGGCGCTGTTCGCGGTGCCGGTGGGGGCGGTGCTGTTCATCGGCGCGGTGACCGGGCTCGCGGCCTGGCGGGCCGGCCGGGTGCCCCCGGTGCCCGTACCGCGCCCCGCGGCCCCCGTCGGCGGACGGCTGACCGGCTTGGCGCGCCGGGCCCTCGGCCTGCGGCTGCCGCCCGCGCTGGTGCTGGGCTGGCACAAGGCGTTCAGCCGGCGCCCGCGCACGCTCGCCACCATCGGCCGGCTCGCGCTGCCGCTCCTGCTGATCGTGGTCGCGATGAGCGCCTGGACCACCATCGACCGCTTCCACAGCAGGCCCGCGCAGATGGGCCTGCCGGCCGCGCTCACCGTGCGCGCGGACGGCGGGACGGGCGACCGGGAGACCCGGGTGCTGCTGGACCGCGAGCCCCGGGTCGCCGCCGTCTATCCGGGCGTCGAGGTCGCCGCCCTGGTCCCGGGCCAGACCTCCACGATCGCCCTGCGGGGCCTGGGCACCCGCCAGGCCCCCTACCCGTACACCCTGGCCGAGGGCCGTCCCGCGACGGGCCCGGACGAGGCCGTGGCCGGCCAGGGGCTGCTCGACCTTCTGGACGTGCACGTCGGCGACTGGGTCCGGATGACGGTCGGCGACCAGCCGCAGATCCTGCACATCGTGGGCCGCAGCATCGAGCCGGAGAACGCGGGCCGGGTCATCTCCACCTCGCTGGACACGCTCCGCGAGAACGATCCCCACCTGGCACCGACCCTCTACCAGCTGCGCTTGCGCCCCGGCTCCGACCCGCACCGCGTCGCCACCGACCTGGCCTCGGCCGGACTCGGGCACCTGGACGTGCACACCGTGACCAACCCGGCCGACGGGCTGTCCCCGTTGCGCGCGGTCGTCGCCGGGCTGGTGTGCGTGCTCGCGCTCATCGGGCTGATCGAGTTGCTGACCGCGATCGGCGGCACGGTCCGCGAGGGCGAGCGGGACCTGCTGGCGCTGAAGGCGATCGGACTGTCCCCGCGCCAGATCACCGCGATCACCGTCACGGCCACGGGCTGCACCACCCTGGCCGCGGTCGCCGTGGGGACGGTGCTCGGCCTGCCGCTGGCCCACTGGCTGATCGACGCGCAGGGCCGCTCCAGCGGCATCGGCGCCGGGATCGCGCAGATACCGCCGCCGGGGCTCCTGGTGCTGTTCTCAGCGGCGGCGGTGCTGGGCGCCGCCGCCCTCGCCGCCGTCCCCGCCGCCCGTGCAGCCCGGCGGCGGCTCGCGGACACCCTGAGCGCCGTGGCGTGAGCACGGCGGCTGAAGGGGGCGTTCCGGGCGACCGGGAAGCCCAGGCGGGGACAGCCGCCGGACGCCGTCCCCGCCCGTCGGCTCAGCTCCGGCCGCGCAGCTCCCGGTACTTGGCGACGAGGGACTTCGTCGACGCGTCCAGGCCCTCGACCTCGGCGCCTTCGGTCAGTGCGGGCTCGACCCGCTTGGCGAGCACCTTGCCGAGCTCCACACCCCACTGGTCGAAGGAGTCGATGTTCCAGATCGCGCCCTGCACGAACACCTTGTGCTCGTAGAGGGCGACGAGCTGGCCGAGCACGGACGGGGTGAGTTCACGCGCCAGGACAGTGGTCGTCGGGTGGTTGCCGCGGAACCTCTTGTGCGGCACCAGTTCCTCCGGCACGCCCTCCGCGCGCACCTCCTCCGGCGTCTTGCCGAAGGCCAGCGCCTGGGTCTGGGCGAAGAAGTTGGCCATCAACAGATCGTGCTGCGCCGCGAGTTCGTCGCTCAGCTCGGCGACCGGCTCGGCGAAGGCGATGAAGTCGGCCGGGATCAGCTTGGTGCCCTGGTGGATGAGCTGGTAGTAGGCGTGCTGTCCGTTGGTACCGGGTGTGCCCCACACGACCGGTCCGGTCTGCCACCGCACCGCGTTCCCGTCCCGGGTGACGGACTTGCCGTTGGACTCCATGTCCAGCTGCTGCAGGTACGCGGTGAACTTCGACAGGTAGTGCGAGTACGGCAGCACCGCGTGCGACTGGGCGTCGTGGAAGTTGCCGTACCAGATACCGAGCAGGCCCAGCAGCAGCGGCACGTTGGTCTCGGCGGGCGCGGTCCTGAAGTGCTCGTCGACGGTGTGGAAGCCGTCGAGCATCTCGCGGAAGCGGTCCGGGCCGATGGCGATCATCAGCGACAGTCCGATCGCGGAGTCGTAGGAGTACCGGCCGCCGACCCAGTCCCAGAACTCGAACATGTTGGCCGTGTCGATGCCGAACGCGGAGACCCTCTCCGCGTTGGTCGACAGGGCCACGAAGTGCCTGGCGACCGCCTCCGGACCGGCCTTCAGTCCGCCGAGCAGCCAGTTCCGGGCCGAAGTGGCGTTGGTGACCGTCTCGATGGTGGTGAAGGTCTTGGAGGCGATGATGAACAGCGTCTCCGCGGGGTCCAGGTCGCGGGTGGCCTCGTGCAGGTCGGCGCCGTCGACATTGGAGACGAAGCGGACGGTGAGATCACGGTCGGTCCAGGCGCGCAGCGCCTCGTAGGCCATCGCCGGCCCCAGGTCGGAGCCGCCGATGCCGATGTTGATCACGTTCCTGATGCGCTTGCCGGTGTGGCCCGTCCAGGCGCCGGAGCGGACCCGCTCGGCGAAGTCGCTCATCTTGTCGAGGACCGCGTGCACCCCGGCGACGACGTTCTCCCCGTCGACCTCGACGACGGCCTCACGCGGGGCGCGCAGGGCGGTGTGCAGGACGGCACGGCCCTCGGTGACGTTGATCCTGTCGCCGCGGAACATGGCGTCGCGCAGACCGAAGACGTCGGTGGCGACGGCCAGCTCGCGCAGCAGCCGCAGGGTCTCGTCGGTGACGAGGTGCTTGGAGTAGTCGACGTACAGATCACCGACCTGGAGCGTGTATCCGTCACCGCGACCCGGGTCGGCCGCGAACAGATCCCGCAGGTGCGTGTCGGCGAGCTCCTCGCGGTGCTTGGCCAGAGCGGTCCACTCGGGCATCTGGTTGAGCCTGGCACGGCCGTCTGTGTTCATTTCGGACTTCAGCCTTCCTTCGTACCTGTCCGTGCTGCGTACCTCGCCCCGCTGCCGGTCCCAACCTATGTGATCAGCGGGTGACGTGAGCCGTCGTCACGCCGTCCTGCGGCGCAACAACAACTACGTCCGGCTTGCGCGCGGGTATCAGCGCCGTGACGGCCAGGACGAAGAACCCGGCCGTGAGCAGCGCGGGGGTGTTCGGGCCCCAGGCGGTGGCCACAGCGCCGCCGAGCAGCGCGCCCAGGGGCGCTCCGGCGACGGCGAGGGTCCGGAAGGCCGCACTGACGCGGCCCAGCATGTCCGCGGGGCTGCGCTGCTGCATCAGCGTCGTGGTGTTGACGTTCCACACCATGCCCATGAGCCCGAACGCGGCCAGCGCGGCCACCAGGGCGACCAGACTGCGCACCGAGCCCATCACGACCAGGGCGGCGATCTGCGCGGTGCCGGCCAGCAGGACGCACCGCATACGACCGAGCCGGACCACGATCGGGCGGTTGACCACTCCCCCGGCCAGGCTGCCCACGGTGTACGCGGTCATGGCCGCCGCGTATCCCGCGGTGCCCGCGTCCAACCAGCCGGTCACCAGGATGACCAACGTGGCGATGAGGGCGCCCATGCCCACGTTGCACAGGGCCGTGGCCACGCACAGTCCCCGCAGGGCCCGGTCGCGCGCGAGGGCACGCAGGCCGTCGGCGATCTCCCGGCGCAGGGTGCTGCCCGCCGGTCTCGGTCTCCGCTCGGGCGCCCACCCGCGCAGGGAGGCCACGAGCGCGGCCGCCACCAGGAACGTCACGGCGTCGGCGGCGAACGGAGCCGCGGAGCCCACCGCGAGGAGCAGGGGCAACGCCGGGCCGCCCAGCAGGCCGCCCGCGACCCGCTGTCCGGTCATCAGGCGGGCGTTGGCACTGCCGAGCGCCTCCCGGTCCACCAGGGCGGGCAGCAGGGCCGTGGCGGCGTTGTCGAAGAGTGTCTGAAGTGCGGTCAGCACGAAGGCCAGCGCGATCAGCAGGCCTGTCGTGGCGTGCCCCAGGGCGACGGCCAGCGCGAAGCCGCCGACGAGCAGGGCGCGGGCCGCGTCCACGGTCCACATCGCGCGCCGCTGGTCCACGCGGTCGGCGACGGCGCCGCCGAGCAGGCCGAAGACGATCCAGGGCAGGTAGCCGCACGCTGTGACGGAGGCGATGAGCAGGGGTTCGCGGGTCAGCGAGGCCGCGAGCAGCGGCAGCGCGGCGGTGCGCAGCGCGTCACCGAAGCTGGAGAGCACGGCGGCGCTCCACAGCCGACCGAAGCCCCCGCGCCACGGGGGTGCACCCGCAGACCCGGCCCCGGCACCCGCTACACCCGTCACGACTCCCCCTCACGTTGCGACCATGCACAAACCGTAAGGGGCGGCACTGACAATCGGTTCCGGGCGAGCCCCGGCGGGATCCGAAACAGGTCCGGCCCAGCGCCCTCGGGCACCGGCCGGGTTCCCAACTCCTAGATTTCGCCCCGCAGTTTGGCGAGCGCCTCGGCGAGGATCGCCTCACCGTCCGCGTCGCTGCGGCGCTCCCGTACGTACGCCAGGTGCGTCTTGTACGGCTCGGTGCGCGGCGGGTCCGGCGGGTTGTCCCGGTCCTGACCGGCCGGGAAGCCGCAGCGCGGGCAGTCCCAGGTGTCGGGAACCTGCGCGTCGCTGGCGAAGCTCGGCTGGGTCTCGTGCCCGTTGGAGCACCAGAAGGAGATGCGCAGACGCGGCGCGGACTCGCCGCGCTCGGCCTCGCCCATCGGCCCCGCCCCGACCCGGCTTCCCCGGATCGCGTTGCCACTTGCCACGGTCGTAACTCCCTGCGTGATGGTGCCGCGAAGCATGTCGGCGTTTCGCCTCGCTGCGAGCGCCTCAGTCTACGTAAGGCCCAACGCGCGTCCAGTGATTGGAGTTACAGGCCCCCCACGCACAGACGCAAGCCCCATGATAGGCCGCGCTCAGGAGCGCGTACCCAACATGGGGCCTCAACTGCGGAATGTGCGGTTTGTGCCGCGCGTCAGCTGTTCACCTTCGTCAGGAAGCCTTCATCACGATCCCCAGCACGACGATGCATGCGAACCAGAGCAGACCGACCACCACGGTGATCCGGTCGAGGTTGCGCTCGGCGACCGAGGAGCCACCGACGGACGACTGCATGCCGCCACCGAACATGTCGGAGAGGCCGCCGCCCTTCCCCTTGTGCATCAGCACCAGCAGCATCAGCAGCAGGCTGAAGACGATCAGGGCGATCGAGAACCCCAAAACCACGGCTGGACCAACTTCCTCGGATTCGGATGAACGACAGGGGCACGGCAGACCGTGCGGCTCGGCCGCACATGGCACGCCTACCATGCCCCCGCAAGGGTACGACGGATCGCCGCCACCGCATACTCGCAGCTCGGCTCAGTAATCGATCACTGCTCGCGGAAACGCACGATCTTGACGAACTCGTCCACGTCCAGCGAGGCGCCGCCGACCAGGGCGCCGTCGATGTCGGCCTGCGCCATGATCTCGGCGACGTTGCCCGACTTGACGGAGCCGCCGTACTGGATGCGGACCTTGTCGGCCACGTCCTGCGAGTACAGCTCGGCGATCTTGCCGCGGATGGCCGCGCAGACCTCCTGGGCGTCCTCGGCACCGCAGACCTTGCCGGTGCCGATGGCCCAGACGGGCTCGTAGGCGATCACGATCGACTCGGCCTGCTCGGTCGGCAGGTCCTTCAGACCGCCCTCGACCTGGGCAAGGGTGTGGGAGACGTGGTTGCCCGCCTCGCGGACCTCCAGTTCCTCGCCGACGCACAGGATCGGGGTCAGACCGTGCTTGTAGGCGGCCTTGGCCTTGGCGTTCACCAGCTCGTCGGTCTCACAGTGGTACTGCCGGCGCTCGGAGTGGCCGATCACCACGTAGGTGCACTTCAGCTTGGCCAGCATCGCACCGGAGATCTCACCGGTGTAGGCGCCGGAGTCGTGCGCCGAGACGTCCTGGGCGCCGTACTTGATCTTCAGCTTGTCGCCGTCGACCAGGGTCTGCACGGAGCGCAGGTCGGTGAAGGGCGGCAGGACGGCGACCTCGACGGCCTCGTGGTCCTTGTCGCTCAGGGCGAAGGCGAGCTTCTGGACGTGGGCGATGGCCTCAAGGTGGTTGAGGTTCATCTTCCAGTTGCCCGCCATCAGCGGCGTGCGCGTGCTCATTAAGGTTCAGTCCTCCAGTGCGGCGAGGCCGGGGAGCGTCTTGCCCTCGAGGTATTCGAGGGAGGCGCCGCCGCCGGTCGAGATGTGGCCGAATGCCGACTCGTCGAAGCCCAGCGTACGGACGGCCGCGGCGGAGTCGCCGCCGCCCACCACGGTGAAGCCGCTGGAGTCGACCAGGGCCTGGGCGACGGCCCGGGTGCCCTCGGCGAAGTCGGGGTGCTCGAAGACGCCCATCGGGCCGTTCCAGAAGACGGTGGCGGCGTCGATGATCTTCGAGGCGTACAGTTCGCGGGTCCTCGGGCCGATGTCCAGGCCCTCCTGGTCGGCGGGGATCTTGTCCGCGTCGACGACGGCGTGCTCGGTCGGGGCCTTGGTCTTCAGGTCCGGGAACTCCGGGGAGATCACCACGTCGACGGGCAGGAGCAGCTCGACGCCGTTCTTCTCGGCGCGCTCCATGTACTCCTGGACGGCCTGGATCTGGTCCTCCTGCAGGAGGGAGATGCCGACCTCGTAGCCCTTGGCCTTGAGGAACGTGTACGCCATGCCGCCGCCGATGAGCAGACGGTCGGCCTTGCCGAGCAGCTGGTCGATGACGGCGAGCTTGTCGGAGACCTTGGCGCCGCCGAGCGCGACGACGTAGGGCCGCTTGACCTCGTCGGTGAGCTTCTTCAGGACGCTCACCTCGGTGGCGATGAGGTAGCCGGCGTAGTGCGGCAGGCGGGCCGGCAGGTCGTAGACGGAGGCGTGCTTGCGGTGCACCGCGCCGAAGCCGTCACCCACGTACACGTCGGCGAGGGCGGCCAGCTGGTCCGCGAACTCACCGCGCTCGGTGTCGTCCTTGGAGGTCTCGCCGGGGTTGAAGCGCAGGTTCTCGATGACCGCGACCTGGCCGGGCTGGAGGCCGTCCACGGCGTCGTGGGCGGCGGGGCCCACGGTGTCCTGGGCGAACGCCACGGGCGCGCCGAGGAGTTCACCGAGGCGCTCGGCGGCGGGCAGCAGCGAGAAGGCCGGGTCCGGGGCGCCCTTGGGGCGGCCCAGGTGGGAGGCGACGACCACCTTGGCACCCGCCTCGGCGAGGGCCTTGACGGTGGGCAGGACGGCGCGGATGCGGCCGTCGTCGGTGATGACGCCGTCGGCGAGCGGCACGTTGAGGTCGGCGCGGACGAAGACACGCTTGTTGTCCACGCCTGCGGAGAGAAGTTCGTCGATCGTCTTCATTGGGGGACTCCTGGGAAGGGGGCTCTTGATCGTACGAGGGCTGATCGATCTGCACGCGGGCGGGAGCCGCGGTCCGGCGCCGGACCGCCACGGGACCGGCGCCGGACCGGCTCGCCGTACGCGAGTCAGGGCTCGGGCCGCGCGACGCTGCGCTGCCCGAGCCCTGCTGTCACATCGAGGTGCCTGCTTCGGCGATCAGAGCTGGTTGCCCACGAAGACCGTCAGGTCGACGAGGCGGTTGGAGTAGCCCCACTCGTTGTCGTACCAGCCGATGATCTTCACGTTCTTGCCGTCCTGGACCATGGTCAGGGAGGAGTCGAACGTGCAGGACGCCGGGGAGTTGACGATGTCGGAGGAGACGATCGGGTCCTCCGTGTAGTCGAGCAGCCCCTTGAGCTCGCCCTCGGCGGCCTTCTGGAAGGCGGCGTTGACCTCTTCCTTGGTGACCTCGCGGGACAGCTCCACGACCAGGTCCGTGACCGAGCCGGTCGGGACCGGGACGCGCATGGCGATGCCGTCCAGCTTGCCCTTCAGCTGCGGCAGGACCAGGGCGGTGGCCTTCGCGGCACCCGTCGTGGTCGGGATGATGTTCTCCGCGGCGGCACGGGCGCGGCGCAGGTCCTTGTGCGGGAAGTCCAGGATGCGCTGGTCGTTGGTGTACGCGTGCACCGTGGTCATCAGACCCTTGACGATGCCGAAGTTCTCGTCGAGGACCTTGGCCATCGGTGCCACACAGTTGGTGGTGCAGGAGGCGTTGGAGATGACGTGGTGGTTCGCCGGGTCGTACTTGTCCTGGTTGACGCCCATCACCACGGTGACGTCCTCATTCTTGGCCGGAGCCGAGATGATGACCTTCTTGGCGCCGCCGGCGATGTGCTTCTCGGCGTCTTCCTTCTTGGTGAAGATGCCGGTCGACTCGATGACGATGTCGACGCCCAGCTCGCCCCACGGGATGTCCGCGGGGTTGCGCTCGGAGAGGACCTTGATGGTCCTGCCGTCGACGGTGATGGTGTCCTCGGTGTGCGAGACCTCCTGCTTGAGGCGGCCCAGGATCGTGTCGTACTTGAGCAGGTGAGCGGTGGTCGCGGTGTCACCCAGGTCGTTGACGGCCACGACCTCGATGTCCGCCCCCTGCTCGAGCAGCGCGCGGAAGTAGTTACGCCCGATGCGGCCGAAGCCGTTGATGCCTACGCGGATCGTCACGAACCGATCTCCTCGTTGGTACGCCGGCCATGCGGTGCCGGCGAGCTGTATTGGGATGTCCCCGACCACCCCCGACCCTACCTCCCTGAGGCCCCCGCGGTGACATCCAGATGACCCATACACGGCACTGCGGTCCGTACCCGCCAGTAGGGGTACGGACCACCCGTGCTCAGTGCCTGGATCACCCCGTTTCGCTGTGGAGTGTCAGGGCCGATCGAGCGCTTGAGTCACTCGTTCGTGAGCGCGTCGGCTCACCTGTCGAGTGCCGCCAGCGCCTTCTTCACCAGAGCCGCACGGTCGGCCGCCGACGGGACGTGCTCCAGGCCGAATCCGAGGAGCACCGTCCGGTCCGTGGTGACGGCCCCGTAGGTTTTGAAGAGGGTTCCGCTGCGCGTCCAGTCCTTGAGGACGGCCGGGCTGCCCGGGGGCGGTCCGGGGACTCGCCAGGGGCCGAGGGACGTCTCGAAGCCCTCGGTCTCCTTCGCCGTGCCACCTACCACCAGCGAGGCGTCGTCGGCCAGGACGCCGTGACCCCCGGTGCCGGGGTCGGTGACGTAGCTGAGGGAGACCTCGACCGACTTGCCGGCGTACGCGCTCAGGTCGAAACTCACCTGCTGCCAGCCGCTGGAGGAACCGGTGAAGCTGTTCCACGAGCCGCTGGTGCCGGTCGCCGCGCAGCCGCCGGAGGCCAGGGTCAGGTAGTGCTTGAGCCACGGATGCTCGTTGACCAGGAATCCGGCCCCGCACTCCGCGGGCACGGTGTTGCTGGTCCTGCCACCCGCATCCGGAAGCGTCGACCAGTCCTCGGCCCCGGTGGTGTGGATCTCCACGATCGCATGGTCGTAGCCGGGTTCGGTGTCCCACAGCAGCCGGGTGCGCAGCGTGGGCCTGTCGGCCGCGCCCACTCCGGTGAGGTCGATGGTCCGGGTGAGGCGCTTGTAGGCGTCGTCGGTGTGGACCGCGGCGGCCATGTAGGAGCCCCTGTAGGGCCCGTACGGGTTGGCGGTTCCGGCGAACTGCCCGGCGCCCGCGCTCGCGAACTGCGGATAGGTGGCCGCTGGCAGTGCCTCGGAGGTCACCCCGTAGGTGCCCGCCTTGTCCAGCGGGTTGCCGGGCGCGTCGCCGAGCGCGCCGGTGTACCCGGCGAGCCGGCCGGAGCCGGTGAACCCGGTGGCGCCGGAGGTGGAGGTGCGCGAGTAGGCGCCGAGGTAGTACTGGCTGAAGTCGTCCGAGAGGGTCCCGCCACCGAGGTCGACGCTGCCGCCGGCCCGCTCGCCCGCCTCGATCAGCTTGCCGCCCTCGTTGAGGTAGGCGCGCAGCTGGAGCTGGGTGGCGTTGCCCGGGCCGCTCGCGCCCGAGTAGTGGACGACCGTCCTGAAGTGCTTGAGCACGCCGAGCGCGTCGGGCGCGCCCTGGGTGGCGACGTCCCAGACGATCGCCCTGTGCCCGTCGGCCTTCAGGGCGTCCACGTACTTCTGCGCCTGGCCGGCGGCCAGGCCCTCCTCGGCGACCACCAGGGTGTCCGCGGCGGGCCGCCGCGCCACCGTGTAGGTGAAGTGCCGGCTGGACACCTTCTTGCCGCTTCCGGTCTCGCCGGTGAACCAGACCTCGACCCTGTCCCCCGGGACGCCGTCCTGGACCTTGGCCCGGTACTCGTCGAAGTGGAGGTTGTCCGCACCGCCGTAGGTGACGCCACCCTTCCAGGGCCTCAGCGCCTGGTCGAGCGTACGGCCGCCGTTGACGCGGTACTTGAGCTCCTTGCCGCGCACGGACTTGCGGACGACGACCGAGACCTCCTGATCGGCGCCGCGCGCGTAGGACGTGGTGAAGGAGGACGGGGTGAAGTCGGCGGCGCTCAGTCCGACCGAGGACGTCGGCCGGTCGGGGTGGGAGGCCGTCTCGGCGACGGAGAGCGCGAAGGGGATGTTCTTCTGGAACTCCTTCTCGATCAGCTTCTCGTCGTCGGGGAAGTTGAAGACCGACGGGCAGTCGGCCGCGTTCCAGGCGTCGTTGGGATCGGCGTTGGACGCGGTCTGGCACGTCGACATCTCGGGGGTGAACATCGCCATGCCGTTGACGTTCGCGGCGTGGCCGTCCGCCTCGCCGTTGGTGGTGTACAGCTCCGAGGAGAGCTGCGAACGGTAGCCGGGGATCGCCGGGTTGTCCGGAGTGCCGGCCAGTGCCTTGTAGAGGACGTCGTCCGGGGTGGGGGTGGCCACCTGCCAGCCGACGCCGTACAGGAGCAGTTCCGCGGCGGAGTGGTAGTTGATGGCGTATCTGAAGTGGATGCGTTTTTCGAACTTGTCGAGCGCCTGGGTCTCGGGCTCGGAGCCGGGCGCCGCACCCCGGTAGGTCTCGCTGGTGGGGTTGGGCGAGGAACCCTCGTCGTCGTAGCCCCACTTGTAGGCGAAGTTGCGGTTGAGGTCGACGCCGTCGCCGGTGGAGATGACGCCGTCGCCGTTGACATCGCGCAGGTTCTTGCGCCACAGGCGGGTGGTGGAGTCCTTGAAGGTGTAGTCGTAGCCGTCGGGGTTGGCCGACAGGACGAACCACAGCTCGGTCGAGTCGACGATCTTCCGGATGCGCTTGTCCGTCCGGTAGTTGTCCAGGTAGTAGTGCATCAGCCGACGGGTCGCCTCCGGCGTGATCCACTCGCGCGCGTGCTGGTTGGACAGGTACAGCACGGCCGGCTTGGAGCCGTCCCTGGACTTCCGGGCGCCCTTGGTGAGCTTGAGCGCGAGGATGTCCTGGCCCCTGACGGTCTTGCCGATGGAGACGACCTTGGTGAGGTCGGGGTGGGCCTGCCCGGTCCTGACGATCTCCTCCTGCAGGCCGCCCTTGCCGCTGTACGGCCGGAACACGCCCTGCGAGGCGCCCTCCACCTTCCTCTCGGCCCTGGCCGACAGGGTGTGCTCCGTGAGATGGACACCCTGTTTCGCAAGCTTCTCGGCCTGCTTGTCGGTGAGGTAGAGCTCGACGGTCGTCCGGCCCTTGCCGGACACCTGGTCGCCGAGTTCCTGGCCGTCCTGGCCGGCCTTCAGAAGAAGGGGGACCTGCTGTGCGGTGATGTCGGCGTGAAAGACCTTGACCTCGTCCGGATCCGGTGCGGCCGGACGTCCGCTCTGCGCCTGGGCGATGGGTGCGAGGCTCGCTCCGCCGAGCAGGAGCGCGCCGACAGCGAGGATCGATCTCGCTCTGTGTCTCATGAACCCCCCTAGCGGTGGTCCGCCACCGCGGCGAACAGTTGCCAGGCTCATGTCAGTCCTTGGTCGCGTCAAGGGTGCCTCCAGGACAGGAAGAACGCCGGTGCCGGAGACCCAAGAGGGTGCTGACACCGGCGTGTTGGGGCCGACAGGGGTGTGCCGAGAGCGGCTGAAAGGGGCTTGTGTGCGCAGGCCGGTCAAGCTCGTACGTGAGGCACCGGCCGGGGTTGGGGTGCGGGGCCGAGGGAGGTCGCGTGCGGGCGGACTGAACTCGTGGGGACGGGAGACGTCACGCGCGGGCCGACTGGGCTTGTGCGGGGACGGGAGACGTCACAGGCAGGCCGATGGGGTTTGCGTGGGGACGGGAAGCTCGCGTGCGCGGCTGACAGACCGTTCGTACGACTGTCAGCGCGCGCCCGTCAGCCCGCGAGGTTGTCCGCGAGTTCCTCGCTGAGGTTGGCCTCCGTTCCCGGAATGCCCAGGTCGGAGGCGCGCTTGTCGGCCATCGCCAGCAGACGGCGGATCCGGCCCGCCACGGCGTCCTTGGTCAGCGGCGGGTCGGCCAGCGCGCCCAGCTCCTCCAGGGAGGCCTGCTTGTGCTCCATGCGCAGACGGCCCGCGGCCGCGAGGTGCTCGGGGACGTCGTCACCGAGGATCTCCAGGGCCCGCTGGACCCGGGCGCCGGCCGCGACCGCGGCCCGGGCCGAGCGGCGCAGGTTGGCGTCGTCGAAGTTGGCCAGCCGGTTCGCCGTGGCGCGGACCTCGCGGCGCATCCGCCGCTCCTCCCACGCCAGCACGGACTCATGGGCGCCCAGGCGGGTCAGCAGGGCACCGATGGCGTCTCCGTCACGCACAACGACCCGGTCGACGCCGCGCACTTCCCGGGCCTTCGCGGCGATCGACAGCCGACGGGCGGCGCCGACCAGCGCCAGTGCGGCCTCCGGGCCCGGGCAGGTCACCTCCAACGAGGAGGAGCGGCCGGGCTCGGTGAGCGAGCCGTGTGCCAGGAAGGCCCCGCGCCAGGCGGCCTCGGCGTCGCAGGTGGCCCCCGAGACCACCTGCGGGGGCAGCCCGCGGATAGGGCGGCCCCGGCCGTCCACGAGGCCGGTCTGGCGGGCCAGCTGGTCACCGCCGGCGACGACGCGCACGACGTAGCGCGAACCGCGACGCAGCCCGCCGGGCGCCATCACGATCAGCTCGGAGCCGTGACCGAAGATCTCCAGGATGTCCCGCTTGAGGCGCCGGGCCGCCATCGCGGTGTCCAGCTCCGCCTCGATCACGATGCGCCCGCTGACCAGATGGAGGCCGCCGGCGAACCGCAGGATGGCGGAGACCTCCGCCTTCCTGCAGCAGGTCCGGGTGACGGGGAGTCGGGAGATCTCGTCCTTCACCGCTGCCGTCATCGCCATGGGCCGATCCTTCCATGCATCCGAAAAATACGGTCGTACGCGGCGGCCAACAGCTCCGGGTCGTGCCGCGGAGATCCGTCCCTCCGGGCCACCGGCGCCAGCTCGACCGCGGCGCCGAACCGCTTGGCGGCCTCGGTGAGGACTTCGCGGTCGGGCACGGCGGCCTCGTCGGCCAGCACCACGTCCAGGGCGAGTTTAGGGGCGTGTCGTCCCAAAACCTCCAAATGACGCTGCGGGGAGAAGCCCTCGGTTTCTCCCGGCTGCGGCGCGAGGTTCAGGGAGAGCACCCGGCGTGCCTTGGTCTCGGTGAGCGCGTCCAGCAGCTCGGGCACGAGCAGGTGCGGGATGACCGAGGAGAACCAGGAGCCGGGCCCGAGCACCACCCAGTCCGCGTCCAGAACCGCCTCGACGGCTTCGGGGACCGCGGGCGGGTCGTGCGGCACCAGGTGCACGGACTGCACCTCCCCCCGCGTCAGGGCGACGGTCGCCTGACCCAGTACGGTGTCGACGTCGTCCGGCCGGGCCGGGTCGTGGCCCCTGACCAGGGCCTGCAGCTCCAGCGGCACGGCGGACATGGGCAGCACCCGGCCGTGCGCGCCCAGCAGCTTGCCGACCAGGTCCAGGGCCTCGACATGGTCGCCGAGCTGCTCCCACAGGGCGACGATCAGCAGGTTGCCGACCGCATGGTCGTGCAGGTCGCCCTGGGAGGTGAAGCGGTGCTGGATGACACGGGCCCAGGTCTGGCCCCAGTCGTCGTCACCGCACAGCGCGGCCAGCGCCTTGCGCAGGTCGCCGGGCGGCAGCACGCCCAGCTCGTCGCGCAGGCGCCCGCTGGAACCGCCGTCGTCGGCCACGGTGACGACGGCGGTCAGGTCACCGGTGATCCGGCGCAGTGCGGCGAGCGAGGCGGACAGGCCCATGCCGCCGCCGAGGGCGACCACCTTGGGCTGGGCGCCACGGCGGCGCGGCCGGGCACCGCGGGCCTCGGCGGGACGCCCCGTCCGCCCCTCCGTCACCGGGCGTCCCGAACGTGATTCGGGCACCACCCGGCGCAGCCTGCTCAGCCGCGGAGTACGTCCGGTCACTCGCGCCCCATGTCCCGGTGGACGACGACGGTCTCCACGCCCTCGGCCGCGAGCCGCGCGGCGAGCTTCTCCGACATGGCCACCGAGCGGTGCTTGCCGCCCGTGCAGCCGATGGCGATCGTCACGTAGCGCTTGCCCTCGCGGCGGTACCCGGTGGCGATGAGCCGCAGCAGCTCGGCGTAGCGGTCGAGGAACTCCTTGGCGCCGGGCTGGTTGAAGACGTACCCGGCGACCTCCTCGTTGAGGCCGGTGTACGGCCGCAGCTCCGGGACCCAGTGCGGGTTGGGCAGGAAGCGCATGTCCGCCACCAGGTCGGCGTCGACCGGCAGGCCGTACTTGAAGCCGAAGGACATGACGGTGGCCCGCAGCTCGGGCTCCTCCTCGCCGGCGAACTGGGCGTCCATCTTGGCGCGCAGCTCGTGCACATTGAGGCTGGAGGTGTCGATCACCAGGTCGGCGTCGCCGCGCAGTTCGCGCAGCAGCTCGCGCTCGGCGGCGATGCCGTCGACGATACGGCCGTCGCCCTGCAGGGGGTGCGGGCGGCGCACCGACTCGAAGCGGCGCACCAGCGCCTCGTCGGAGGACTCCAGGAAGACGATCCGCCGGGTGACGTTCTTCGCCTCCAGGTCCGCCAGGGATTCGCGCAGGTTGTCGAAGAAGCGGCGGCCTCGGACGTCCACGACGACCGCGATCCGTGCCACGTTGCCCTGCGAGCGGGCGCCGAGCTCCACCATGGTGGGGATCAGTGCGGGCGGGAGGTTGTCGACCACGAACCAGCCGAGGTCCTCCAGACACTTGGCGGCCGTGGACCGGCCGGCCCCTGACATGCCGGAGATGATCACCAGCTCGGGGATGGCCGCGTCGGGGACCCCGGCCGTGTCGATGCCCGTACTCACCTGTGCTCCGTTTTCCTGGACCGCTTGCTCCCGCTGGTCCTCGTGCGTTTCCTTGTGAGCCTGATCTCGCTGCACTGTGGGCTGCTCTTCGTGCTCGGTCATGTCTCCTGCCCCCGTCGCTCGTCCGGGGCACCCGTGGGCACGGGCTCCCCTGGGGAACCCGCCGTCGTCTCGGGTTCCATCTCTTCCATGATCTCTCCAGTCGCCGTGTTCACGGCGGGTGCGGCCGGGGCCGCCCGGGCGAAGGCCGCGGCGATCGTCTCGGCCGTCTTGCGGCCTATGCCGGGAACCTCGCAGATCTGGTCGATCGTCGCGGACCGCAGCTTCTTCACCGAGCCGAAGTGCTTGATCAGCGCCTGCTTGCGCGCCTCGCCGAGACCCGGCACATCGTCCAGGGCGCCGGCCCGCAAGCGCTTGGCGCGCTTGGTCCGCTGGTAGGTGATGGCGAAGCGGTGCGCCTCGTCGCGAACGCGTTGCAGCAGGTACAGGCCCTCGCTGGTGCGGGACAGGATCACCGGATCGTCCTCGCCCGGCACCCAGACCTCCTCCAGACGCTTGGCCAGGCCGCACACGGCGATGTCGTCGATGCCGAGCTCGTCCAGGGCCCGCTGGGCGGCCGCGACCTGAGGCTGCCCGCCGTCGACGACGACCAGCTGCGGTGGGTAGGCGAACCGCTTGGGCCGCCCGTCGTCCTCGGGGAAGCCGCTCGGTGAGCCGTCGAGGGCACTGTTGCCCGAGCCGCTCGGTGAGCCGTCGAAGGCGCCGTCGGGCGCGCTGTGCGAGGCGGCGTCGGGCGAGGCGTGCGGCGATTCGTTGTGCGAGCCGTCGGCCGGACCGCCGGCGGCGCCGTCCTCGCTCTGCGCCCACTCGCCTGTCCGCTCCTTCTCGGCGAGGTAGCGGCGGAAGCGACGGCTGATCACCTCGTGCATGGACCGGACGTCGTCCTGGCCCTCGAAGCCCTTGATCTGGAAGCGGCGGTACTCGCTCTTGCGCTGCAGGCCGTCCTCGAAGACGACCATGGAGGCCACGACGTCGTCGCCCTGCAGATGGGAGATGTCGTAGCACTCGATCCTGAGCGGGGCGCTGTCCAGGTCGAGGGCCTCGGCGATCTCCTCCAGCGCGCGCGAGCGGGTGGTCAGGTCGGAGGCACGCCTGGTCTTGTGCAGCACGAGCGCCTGCTGGGCGTTGCGCTGCACGGTCTCCATGAGGGCCCTCTTGTCGCCGCGCTGCGGGATGCGCAGGGAGACGCCGGAACCGCGGCGGTCGGTCAGCCACTGCTGGACCGGCTCCAGCGGGTCGGGCAGGGCAGGGACAAGGACCTCCTTGGGCACGGCGTCGCCCGTCTCCTCCCCGTAGAGCTGCTGCAGGGCGTGCTCGACCAGGGCGCCGGTGCTGACGTCCTCGACCTTGTCGGTCACCCAGCCACGCTGACCGCGCACGCGCCCCCCGCGCACGTGGAAGATCTGCACGGCCGCCTCCAGCTCGTCCTCGGCCACGGCGATGAGGTCGGCGTCGGTCGCGTCCGCGAGCACGACCGCGTTCTTCTCCATGGCCTTCTTCAGGGCCCCGATGTCGTCGCGCAGGCGGGCCGCCCGCTCGTACTCCATTTCCTCGGCCGCCTCCATCATCTGCTTCTCCAGGCGGCGCAGGTACGTGCCGGTGCGGCCCGCCATGAAGTCGCAGAACTCCTCGGCCAGTTCCCGGTGGTCCTCGGCGGGGATCCGGCCGACGCAGGGCGCCGAGCACTTGCCGATGTAGCCGAGCAGGCAGGGGCGGCCGGTGCGGGCGGCGTTCTTGAAGACGCCGGCCGAGCAGGTGCGCACCGGGAAGACGCGCAGGAGGAGGTCGACGGTGTCGCGGATCGCCCACGCGTGCCCGTACGGCCCGAAGTAGCGCACGCCCTTCTTCTTGTGGCCGCGCATCACCTGCACGCGCGGGAACTGCTCGTTCATCGTCACCGCGAGGTAGGGGTAGCTCTTGTCGTCGCGGTACTTGACGTTGAACCGGGGGTCGAACTCCTTGATCCAGGAGTACTCCAGCTGCAGGGCCTCGACCTCGGTGGACACCACGGTCCACTCCACGGACGCGGCCGTGGTGACCATGGTGCGGGTGCGCGGGTGGAGGTTCGCCAGGTCCTGGAAGTAGTTCGCCAGGCGCTGGCGCAGGCTCTTCGCCTTTCCGACGTAGATCACCCGGCGGTGCTCGTCGCGGAACCTGTAGACCCCGGGGGAGTCCGGGATGTCTCCCGGCTTGGGGCGGTAGCTGGAGGGGTCGGCCATGTCTCACACCCTACTGGCGGGAAGTGACAGCGCGGCGGGCCTGTGGACAACGCCGCGCCCCGGCCACACGGTCGCGCGACTACGCACCGTGACCACCTGGGCGTCGCCTGCTCATGACCCGTCGCACAGGCGGCCCAGCCCGCCGTGGCCGGGGTGCGGACTCGGCCAGGAGTGCGCGGCCATCGGGCATCAGGTGTTGTCGGGACTTGGTCAACACGCTTCAATGCGGGGGAACTCGGGGCCGTGAGCAACGGCGCACGGATGTGAAGCCATGCCCACCGCGCCGACGGGGTGGCCCCGGGACTCACGTGAACGGTCTGACCAGCCGTTGTGAACATTCACAGAAAGGCCCCTGCATGCCGCACGCTTCACAGCAGGCGGACGTCGCCACCGCGGAACTGCACACGGCCCTGCGGGGCGGCCCCTTCCACGTAGCGCTGCGCGCCGCGATCGCCGCCCGCGGACTGCCGCTGCAGCGCGTGCAGCACCACTTGTCGCGTTACGGAGTCAAGGTCGGGGTCACCAGCCTGAGCTACTGGCAACAGGGCGCCCGGCGCCCGCAGCGCCCGGAGTCCCTGCGTGCCGTACGGGCGCTGGAGGAGATCCTGCACCTGCCGGAGGAGTCGCTCATCCGGCTGCTCGGCGAGACCGAGGAACTCTCGGCCGCCCGGCGGCCCGCGGCCCGTTCCTACCGCTCCCTCGTCGAGGCGTCGGGCGTCCTGGAGCGGCTGCTGGCAGAGCTGGACTTCCCGGTCGACGGCGGGTTGCACACCCTCGGACACCACGAGCGCGTGCGGATCGGGACGCGTCGCGAACTGGCGGGGCGCGAGTCCCAGCACATCGTGCGCGCCCACCGCGACGGTGTGGACCGCTTCATGGCCGTCCACCAGGGCGACCCGGGGTGTGCACCGGAACGGATGACGGTGCACGCCCTGGAGAACTGCCGGACGGGGCGCCTGCGCCGGCACCACGACACCGGGGTGCTGGTCGCGGAACTGCTCTTCGACACCCGGCTGCGGGCCGGTGACACGTTCCTCTTCCGCTACGGAGTCGAGGACGGTACGGCCGGCGTGTCGCGGGAGTACGTCCGGGGATTCGCGTCCGCGGGCGGGCAGTACGCCCTCCAGGTTCGCTTCGACGCCGGTGCCCTGCCTGCGCGCTGCCACCGTTTCACCCAGCACTCGGCGGCGGCTCCGCGCAGCGGCCGCCACGAGCTGCCGGTGAGCGAACGGCACCGTTCCGTCCACCTCGTCGAGCCGCGGGTGCGGTCCGGCATCGTGGGGATCGGCTGGGACTGGGAGTGAGCGGCCGCGCCTGAAGGGCCGACCGTGCGCCGAGGGCCCGGGACGGGGTCCGAACGCCTCCTCCGGGTCAGGCGCCCGGCCCGGCGACGACCTTGCCGTTGTCCGCACGGACCGCAAGCTCCTGCAGCGGCTCGGTGGCCGGGGACTGCACGACCTTGCCGGTCGTGGCGTCGAACTGGCTGCCGTGGCAGGGGCAGACGAGGGTGGTTCCCTGCAGCTTGTTGATGGGGCAGCCCGCGTGCGTACAGATCGTGCTGAACGCCTTCAGGGCACCGTCGGCTCCCCTGCTGACCACCACGTTGTGATCCCGGTACAGCTTGGCGCCGCCCTTGGCGATCTCGCTCTCCGCGCCCAGTTCGACCGGCCCGGTCGGGGTCGCCGCCACCGAGGCTCCGTCGCCACCCGGCGCGCAGGCGCTGAGTGCGAGCCCCGCAACGGGTGTGAGGGCCGCTCCCCGAAGGACGGTACGACGGCTCGCGGAGGGTCGGCCGGACATGAGCATCTCCACTGGTCAAAGGACTGTGCACAGCGACCCTACCCACACGTCGCGGTCGTCCCGGGGGTGGGGCGGCTGGACGTAAACGCTTGCGCAAGCGTTTACGTCAGACTCGGAATGCGGTACGGTCGCCGCCACAGAGCCGCCCGGCACTCCACGGAGGGAAGAACGCGATGCCGACCATGGCCGACGTGGCACGCACCGCCGGGGTCTCCGTGGCAACCGTCTCGCACGTGCTGAACGGCACCCGGCCGGTGCTGCCCCACACCCGCCAGGCGGTGCTCGACGCCGTCGAGGAGCTCGGCTACACGCCGAACACCCTCGCCCGCTCCCTGGTCACCGCCCGCACCCGCTCCATCGGGCTCGCGGTCTCGGCCATCAGCAACCCCTACTTCACGGAGATCCTGCAGGGGGTCGAGGCCTGTGCCCTGGAGCACGGCTACAGCCTGCTGATCGCCGACCCGCACGACGACCCCGCGCACGAACGCAAGGTCGTTCAGCTCCTGCACGAGCGCCGCGTGGACGGAATGATCGTCGCGCCGTCCGCCCACCCGCACGACCTCGTCGCCTACCTCGCACGTCATGCCGTGCCCACGGTGTTCCTGGACCGGCTCGTCGACGCCGGATCGGACCGCACACCCCGCTTCGACCAGGTCTGCGCCGACAGCAGCGGACCGACGGCCGGCCTCGTCACCCACCTCGCCGCCCTCGGCCACCGCCGGATCGGCCTGGTCGCGGGCCTGCCCGGCCTCAGCACGACCCGCGAACGCGTCACCGGATACCGGCACGGTCTGGCGGCCGCCGGGCTCGCCCACGACGAACGGCTCGTGGTGCACGGCGACTCCTCCTCGGAGGGCGCCGAGCAGGCCACCGCGGCCCTGCTGTCCCTCGCCGCGCCACCCACGGCGCTCGTCACGGCCAACAACGCGATGACCATCGGCACCCTGCGCGCCCTGCGGGAGCGCGGTCTGGACGTGCCCGGCGACATCGCGCTGTGCTGCTTCGACGACTTCGCATGGGCCGACCTGTTCTCGCCACGGCTGACCGCCGTCGCCCAGCCCAGCAGAGAGCTCGGCGCACGGGCCGTCCAGGTGCTGCTGGACCGCCTGGCCGAGCCGGACCGGCCGCCCCGGACGGTGCGGCTGCCCTGCACCTTCGTCCACCGGACGTCGTGCGGCTGCCCGGAGCAGCCGCGGCCGCTCCCGGAGCCCGCCGCGCCCGAACACCTCGCACGCTTCCAGCAGGCCGGTGCGCCCGAACACCGCGCACGGCCCTCCGAAGCCGGCCCGCCCAAGCAGCCCGGGAATCCCGGGAAGGCCGTCGCACCCGAGCAGCCCGGGAGTCCCGAAAAGGCCGTCGCACCTGAGCAGCCCGGAACTCCCGGGAGAGCCGTCGCGCCCGAGCAGTCCGAGAAAGGAACCCCCTTGTGATCGTCGTCGCCGGTGAAGCCCTGATCGATCTGGTGCCGCAGGGCACGGGCGCCCTCGCCGACCTCAAGCCGGCACTCGGTGGCGGCCCCTACAACACGGCCGTCGCTCTCGGCCGCCTCGGCTCCCCCACCGCCTTCTGCTCCCGCACCTCGTACGACGCCTTCGGGGAGGCCCTGCTCGACGGGCTGCGGGAGGCGGGCGTCGACGTCTCCTCCGTGCAGCGCGGTACGGAACCGACCACGCTCGCGGTCGCCACGATCGGCGCCGACGGCTCCGCCGCGTACTCCTTCTACGTGGACGGCACCGCCGACCGGCTGTTCACCGTGCCGGCGCAGCTCCCGGCCATGACCCGAGCGGTGTCCTTCGGCACCTGTTCGCTCGCTCTGGAGCCCGGGGCGAGCGCCTACGAGGCATTGATGAAGTCCGCCGCCGCCCAGGGCGTCTTCACCGCGCTCGACCCGAACATCCGGGTCGGACTGATCCCGGACGCGGACGCCTACCGGGATCGCTTCAGGAGCTGGCTGCCCTCGGTGTCGCTCCTCAAGCTCTCCGAGGAGGATGCCCGCTGGCTGGGCGGCACCCCGCGCGAGTGGCTGGCCGCCGGTCCCTCGGCCGTGGTGATCACCCACGGCGGCGACGGGCTGACCGCCTACACCCCAGACGGCGCGGAACACTCCGTGCCCGGCGAGAAGGTCGACGTCGTCGACACCATCGGCGCGGGGGACACCGTGAACGCGGCCCTGCTGCACGGCCTGTCCGTCCGCGACGCCCTCTCCCCGGAGGGGCTCAGGGCACTCGGCGCCTCCGGCTGGACCCGGCTGCTGCGGTTCGCGGCCCGCGCGGCGGCGATCACCTGCTCCCGCGCGGGGGCGGAGCCGCCGTATGCGCCGGAGGTGGGCGAGCTCTAGTCGGCGCCGGGTCCGCGGTGATGTTGTCGAGGTGCGGCTGGACGTGCCGTGCGTCGAGCCGCAGGGACCGGGCGGCCGGCTGTTCAACGAGCGGCGCCCCGAGGGAGGTTCCCTCGGGGCGCCGCTCGACGTGCGGGTTGCCGCTGGGCGGTGTCGTTCGGATCACCCCGGGTCCGCGGTGATCCGAACG
>NZ_JBEYZY010000003.1:183016-209856 GCF_040646295.1 Streptomyces sp. NPDC046197
GCCGGCTGGTCTTCCAGCGGGCCCTGGCCGCGGTGTACCTCGTCGCGTTCCTGCCCCGGGTCCGCGGTGATCCGAACGACACCCCCTAGGCCTTGCGGGCCCGGGTCGTCTTCTTCGCGGGCGTCGCCTTCTTGGTGGTCACGGCGGCCTTCTTGGTCGCCGTGTTGTTGGCCGCCTTGGTCGTCCTGACCGTCGCCGTCTTCTTGGCCGTCGCCGTGGCCGCGACCGCCTTCTTGGCGGTGGCCCTGCGCGGGGCCTTCACGGGCTCCGCGTCGCTGATCCGGTCCGCGCCGAGGACCTCACGCAGGAACTTGCCGGTGTGGCTGGCGGGGACTCCGGCGACCTGCTCGGGCGTACCCTCGGCGACGACCAGGCCGCCGCCGGCGCCGCCCTCCGGGCCCATGTCCACGACCCAGTCGGCGGTCTTGATGACGTCGAGGTTGTGCTCGATGACGATCACCGTGTTGCCCTTGTCGACGAGGCCGGACAGCACCTTCAGCAGCTTGCTGATGTCCTCGAAGTGCAGACCGGTGGTCGGCTCGTCCAGGACGTAGACCGTACGGCCGGTGGAGCGGCGCTGGAGCTCGCTGGCGAGCTTCACGCGCTGGGCCTCACCGCCGGACAGAGTGGTCGCGGACTGCCCGAGCCGGACATAGCCGAGGCCCACGTCCTTCAGCGTCTTGAGGTGGCGTGAGATCGCGGGGACGGCCTCGAAGAAGTCCGTCGCCTCCTCGATCGGCATGTTCAGCACGTCGGCGATGGACTTGCCCTTGTAGTGGACGTCCAGGGTCTCCCGGTTGTACCGGGCACCGTGGCAGACCTCGCACGGGACGTACACGTCCGGGAGGAAGTTCATCTCGATCTTGATCGTGCCGTCGCCCGCACAGTTCTCACAGCGGCCGCCCTTGACGTTGAAGGAGAAGCGCCCCGGCTGGTAGCCGCGGACCTTCGCCTCGGTGGTCTCGGCGAACAGCTTGCGGATGTGGTCGAAGACACCGGTGTACGTCGCCGGGTTCGACCGCGGGGTCCTGCCGATGGGCGACTGGTCGACGTGCACCACCTTGTCGACGAGGTCGTCGCCGTCCACGCGCGTGTGCCGTCCGGGAACGTTGCGCGCGCCGTTCAGCTCGCGGGCCAGGTGCGTGTACAGGATGTCGTTGACCAGCGTGGACTTGCCGGAGCCGGACACGCCGGTGACGGCCGTGAACACGCCCAGCGGGAAGGACACGTCGATGTCCTTCAGGTTGTTCTCCCGGGCGCCGTGCACGGTGAGCTGCCGTGACGGGTCGTGCGGACGCCGGATGTCGGGCAGCGGGATGGACTTCCTGCCCGAAAGGTACTGGCCGGTCTGCGACTCGTCGTTGGCCAGCAGCTCCTTCAGGGAGCCGCTGTGCACGACCTTGCCGCCGTGCTCGCCCGCCCCGGGACCGATGTCGACCACCCAGTCGGCGACCTTGATGGTGTCCTCGTCGTGCTCGACGACGATGAGCGTGTTGCCCATGTCGCGCAGTCGGACCAGGGTCTCGATCAGCCGGTGATTGTCACGCTGGTGCAGGCCGATGGACGGCTCGTCGAGGACGTACAGGACGCCCACGAGGCCGGAGCCGATCTGGGTGGCCAGGCGGATGCGCTGGGCCTCGCCGCCGGACAGCGTCCCGGCCGCGCGGTTCAGCGAGAGATAGTCGAGGCCGACGTCGACCAGGAACCGCAGCCGCTCGTTGACCTCCTTGAGCACGCGCTCGGCGATCTTCTTGTCCCGGGCGTCGAGCTTGAGCTCGCCCAGGAAGTCCGCGCAGTCGCTGATCGACATCGCGGAGATCTCGGCGATCGACTTGTCCATGATCGTGACCGCCAGGACGACGGGCTTGAGACGAGTGCCCTGGCAGGTGGGGCAGGGCACCTCGCGCATGTAGCCCTCGAAGCGCTCGCGGCTGGCGTCGCTCTCGGCCTCGCTGTGCCGGCGCTTGACGAAGGGGACGGCGCCCTCGAAGGGGGTCGTGTACACGCGCTCGCGGCCGTACCGGTTGCGGTAGCGGACCTCGATCTGGGTCTTGTGCCCGTACAGCAGGGCTTTCCTGGCACGCTGCGGCAGGCCCGCGAAGGGGATGTCGGTGCGGAATCCCAGCGCGTCCGCGAGGGCACCGATCAGGCGGCCGAAGTAGTCCTTGGTGTGCCCGTGCGACCAGGGGTGGATGGCGCCCTCGTCGAGCGTCTTCTCCTCGTCCGGGACGATCAGTTCGGGGTCGACCTCCATGCGCGTACCGATGCCGGTGCACTCGGGGCAGGCTCCGAAGGGCGAGTTGAAGGAGAAGGAGCGGGGCTCGAGCTCCTCGAAGGACAGGTCGTCGTACGGGCAGTACAGGTGCTCCGAGTACATGCGCTCACGCTCGGGGTCGTCCTCGGGGAGGTCGACGAAGTCGAGCACGACCATGCCGCCGGACAGGCCGAGGGCGGTCTCCACGGAGTCGGTGAGGCGACGCTTGGCGGAGTCCTTCACCGTCAGGCGGTCGACGACCACCTCGATGGTGTGCTTCTCCTGCTTCTTCAGCGTGGGCGGGCTGGACAGCTGGATCGTCTCGCCGTCCACACGCGCGCGGCTGTATCCCTTGGTCTGCAGATCGGCGAAGAGGTCGACGAACTCACCCTTGCGCTCGCGCACCAGCGGCGAGAGCACCTGGAAGCGGCTCCCTTCCGGCAGCTCCAGGACCCGGTCCACGATCGCCTGCGGCGACTGGCGCGAGATCGGACGACCGCACTCCGGGCAGTGCGGCTTGCCGATACGGGCGAAGAGCAGACGCAGGTAGTCGTAGACCTCGGTGATGGTGCCGACCGTCGAGCGCGGATTGCGCGAGGTCGACTTCTGGTCGATGGAGACCGCCGGCGAGAGGCCCTCGATGAAGTCGACGTCCGGCTTGTCCATCTGACCGAGGAACTGCCGGGCGTAGGAGGAGAGCGACTCCACGTAGCGGCGCTGGCCCTCCGCGAAGATCGTGTCGAAGGCCAGGGAGGACTTGCCCGACCCGGACAGACCCGTGAAGACGATGAGCGAGTCCCGAGGCAGGTCGAGCGACACGTTCTTCAGGTTGTGCTCGCGCGCGCCACGGACGATGAGACGGTCGGCCACGCCGGTCCGCACCTTTCTTGAGAGAAGTGACAGGGGCGGGGCCCCCGTGCTTCTTCAGACTAGGGGGAGCCACTGACAACGCCGGGTCGGATTCGTGGATACATAACAATCCCGGGCCCTCCAGCATGCCCGACGCCGCACCCGACCATATAGCACGCGCATTCGAATTACCGGGGCGGTCCACCACCTTCACCCGAACGTGTGGCGGGACTAGGGTCGGCCTCATGATTGATCACGTGCGTGACCTGGCGTCTGTACGCAAGGCGACCGAACGGCTGCTCAGTGCGACGACCCAACTGGACAACGCCGCTGTGACCGAGCAGTCACGGCTGCCCGGCTGGAGCCGCGGACACGTCCTCGCCCACATCGCCCGCAACGCGGAGGCACTGGTGAACGTCCTCCATGGACGTCCCATGTACGTCTCGGCGGACGCCCGCGCCACCGACATCGAGCGGGACGCCCCGCGCCCCCTCGACGTGCAGCTCGCCGACATGCGCGAGAGCGCGGCCCTCTTCCAGAAGGCGGGCGCCGAGCCCGCGGACTGGTCACGCACCGTGGAACTGCGCAACGGGGTCACCGACTCCGCCTCGCGGGTGCCGTTCCGACGCTGGGTCGAGGTCGAGCTGCACCACGTGGACCTCGGGATCGGCTACGAGCTGGAAGATCTGCCGGCGGAGTTCGTGGAGCGGGAGATCGACTTCCTCGCCCAGCGGTTCACGGGGCACCCCGACGTGCCGTCGACCCGCCTGACGGACGGCACGCGCGCGTGGAGCACCGGCAGGGAGGCGGCCGCTCCCGAGATCACCGTCACGGGTGCCCGGGCCGACCTTCTCGGCTGGCTCGCCGGACGCCGGGACGGATCCGCGCTGACCGTGGAGGGCGGGGCGCTGCCGGCCCTCCCCCCGCTGTAGTTCCACCACCTCCCCGGCACTTCCTCGCTATAGGCTGACGACCATGACGTACAGCGGAGAGGTGACGGTCGGCGGCCCGGCGGATGTGCACGAGCTGAAGGACCTGATGATCACCAAGATCGCGGTCGGCCCGATGGACAACAACGCCTACCTGCTGCGCTGCCGGGCCACGGACGAGCAACTGCTGATCGACGCGGCGAACGACGCGAAGACGTTGCTGGGCATGATCGGTGACGACGGCATCGCCTCCGTCGTCACCACCCACCGGCACGGCGACCACTGGCAGGCACTCGCCGAGGTGGTGGCGGCCACCGGCGCGCGGACGTACGCGGGCCGGGACGACGCCGAGGGCATCCCCGTACCGACGGACGTCCTCGTCGACGACGGCGACACCATCCGGGTGGGGCACGTGGAGCTGACCGCACGCCATCTGGTCGGGCACACCCCGGGCTCGATCGCGCTGGTCTACGACGACCCGCACGGTCACCCGCACGTCTTCACCGGCGACTGCCTCTTCCCGGGCGGGGTGGGCAACACCCACAAGGACCCGCGGGCGTTCGCCAGCCTGATCCACGACGTCGAGACCAGGATCTTCGACGTGCTTCCGGACGAGACCTGGGTGTACCCCGGACACGGCAACGACACCACGCTGGGCTCGGAGCGCCCGCACCTGCCGGAGTGGCACGCGCGCGGCTGGTGACCCTGTGACGGCTCATGCGGTCTCCGGCGGCACGTGTCCGGGGCCGGCACGCGCCCCGTGTGAAGCGTTCGCACGCGCCGGTGGCACGCGTGCGCTCCCGGCGCTCGTTGCTGCGCAGTCAACTGGACGCAGCCCCGCACAGGATGACGGCTCCTGAGCGGTACGGGCCGCCGGTCTTTCATTCCCCGCCCTCGACCGGCGGCCCCGGCTGCCGGTCGAGCGTTCACGAGAACGCAACACCCTTTCCCACCCATGCGGACGGTTGACTCGCGACCTCGACAAACGTGTCGTTCACCGCCAATCTCCCGCCATGCACCCTGCCTCACGCGTTCGGCGCGGCGCCGGGTCCGTCACACCATCGCCCTGCTCGCCACCGCCGTCGGCTGCGCTCCTCAACCGGAGGAGAAGGCGGGCGGCAGTCCGTCCGGGTCGGCCGGAACGACTTGTGCCGAGGGCAGGTTGGCCACCAAGACCTCCGGCAGGCTGACGGTCGCAACCGACGAGTGGCTCGGTCGGCAGGGCAGGGCAGGGCAGGGCATCCGAGGGTGGAGATGGGCGCCGGTGAGGAGATGGGTGCCGGTAAGGAGCGTGCGCCCTGGGGACCGGGGCTTACGCGTCGCCCCGGGCGGCTGTTCCGAGCAGTGCCGCGACCCGCTCCACGCCGAACACATATCCCTGCACACCGCACCCGGCGATGACGCCGTCGGCGCGCAGGGAGACGTAGGAGTGGTGTCGGAACGTCTCGCGCCGGTGGATGTTGGAGATGTGGACTTCCAGCACCGGCATGCCGTCACAGGTGTTGAGCGCGTCCAGGATGGCGACGGAGGTGTGCGAGTACGCGCCCGGGTTGATCACGATCCCGCAGTGGTTCAGCCGCGCCTCGTGGATCCAGTCGACCAGTTCGCCCTCGTGGTTGGACTGACGGAAGTCCACCGTGCCGCCGTGCACGGCCACCGCCTCGGCGCACAGGGCCTCGACGTCGGCGAGCGTGTCGGAGCCGTAGATCTCCGGCTGGCGCTGCCCGAGCAGATTCAGGTTGGGGCCGTTGAGGATCATGATCGGGGCGCTGGCCAGGGTATGGGGCACGGTTACGGTTCCTCCGGTCCGTTCGTCCTGCGGCGGACCGCCGACGGCCGCCGCTCGGACCCGGTCTATCACGGCGCGTCCGCGGGCGGGCGGGTCGGCCCGGACGGTGGGCCGGTCACGCGCAGGCGCATCCGCGTCCCCTTCCGACGCGCGGGCCACACCTCCGCACGCCCCCGTAACCCGGTGTCACTGTGGGTAGTTGACGCGACATGCACGCTGTACGCACCGTGAGGGCACCGTCCATGCTGCGGCTGGCCGCCGCCTCGCTCGCCGGGACCGCGATCGAGTTCTACGACTTCTTCGTCTACGGCACCGCCGCGGCCCTGGTCCTGGGACCGCTGTTCTTCCCGACGTTCTCACCGTTGGCGGGGACGCTGGCGGCCTTCGGCACGTTCGGGGTCGGGTTCGTGGCCCGCCCGCTCGGCTCGGTGCTCTTCGGGCACGTCGGCGACCGGCGCGGGCGGCGGCCGGTGCTCGTCGCCTCGCTGCTGCTGACGGGCGTCTCCACGGTCGCGGTCGGCTGCGTACCGACGTACGAGACGTTCGGCATGGCCGCTCCGGTGCTGCTGCTCGTGCTGCGCTTTCTGCAAGGGCTCGGGCTGGGCGGGGAGTGGGGCGGGGCGGTGCTGTTGACCACGGAGCACGCGCCCGAGGGCCGTCGCGGACTGTGGGCGAGCTTTCCGCAGGTGGGTCCGTCGCTCGGGTTCCTCCTCGCCAACGGTGTCATGCTCGCCCTGTCGGCGACGCTTTCCGACGCGCAGTTCGCCCAGTGGGGATGGCGGGTGCCGTTCTGGGCAGCCGGGCTGCTGGCGGTGGCCGGGCTGTGGCTGCGTACCTCGCTCACGGAGAGCCCCCGTTTCCTGGAGATCGACGTTCACGCGCGCGTGCCGTTCGTCGACGTGATGCGCAACCACTGGCGGCTGGTGCTGCTGACAGCAGGCGCGGTGACGGTCGGGTACGCGGTCTTCTACACCGTGACGACCTGGTCCCTGGCCTATGCGACGGAGCGGCTCGGCGTGAGCCGCACGGTCATGCTGGGCTGTGTCATGGCCGCCGTGGTGGTCAAGGGCTCGCTCACACCGCTGGCGGCGCTGCTGGCCGACCGTTTCGGGCGGCGGCCCCTGTGCCTGGCGGGGTGCGGAGCGACCGCGGTGTGGATGTTCCCCATGGTCGCGCTGCTCGCCACCGGTTCGCCTCTGCTGATGTTCCTCGGCTTCCTGGGCGCGCTGCTCGCGTTCGTCACGATGTTCGCCGTGATCGGCGCCTATCTGCCGGAGTTGTACGAGCCGCAGGTGCGCTGCACGGGCGCCGCCGTGGGCTACAACCTCGGCGGGGTCCTCGGAGGTGCCCTGACTCCGCTCGTCGCGACGGCACTCGCGGACCACTCGGGCCGCGTGCCGTGGGGTGTGGGCGCGTATCTGACCGGGGTCGCGGTGCTCAGCCTGGGCTGCTTCGCGCTCCTGCCCGAGACGCGCCCGGCGGTGCTCCCGGCCCTGGAGCCGGCCAGCGGATGACGGCGCCCGCGCTAGGGGGTGTCGTTCGCATCACCCCGGGTCCGCGACGCCTGGCACCTCGCCGCGTTGCCGCATCACCCGAGTACGCCCAGTACGCGGGTCATGCCCCGCCTTGCGATGCACCGCATCATGCGCCGCGGCCTGATCCGCGGTGATCCAAACGACACCCTCTAGGGATTGATGGCGAGCTCCAGGTACGCCGCGAACAGCACCAGGTGAACGCCGCCCTGCAACGGCGTGGCCCGCCCTGGCACCACGGTCAGCGAGCTGACCACCACGGTGAGGGCCAGCAACACCATGGCGGTGGGGCCCAGCCCGAGGAGCAGCGGTCCGGGTAGCCACACGGACGCCAGGGCCACCGCGGGGATGGTCAGGCCGATGCTGGCCATTGCGGAGCCGAGCGCGAGGTTGAGACTGGTCTGGACCCGGTCACGACGGGCGGAGCGCAGCGCGGCAATGGTCTCGGGCAGCAGCACGAGCAGCGCGATGATCACTCCGACCACGGCGTGGTGAAGTCCGGCGGCCTGCACCCCCGACTCGATGGTGGGCGACACACCCTTGGCCAGTCCGACCACGCCGACCAGCGCGAGGCCGAGCAGTCCCAGGCTGGTCCAGGCCGTCCGTGCCGACGGTGCGTTCGCGTGGGCGTCCGCGGTGATCACCTCTCCCTGCCGGGTGATCGGCAGAAAGTAGTCGCGATGCCGCACGGTCTGGGTGGCCACGAACAGGCCGTAGAGGATCAGCGAGGACAACGCGGCGAAGGTGAGCTGCACCCCGGAGAACTCGGGGCCCGGCTTGCTGGTGGTGAACGTCGGCAGCACCAGGCTGAGCGTGGCCAGGGTCGCCACGGTGGCGAGGGCGGCTCCGGTGCCTTCGGGGTTGAAGACGGCGGTGCCGTGGCGCAGCGAGGCGACGAGCAGGCACAGGCCGACGACGCCGTTGCAGGTGATCATCACGGCGGCGAAGACGGTGTCCCTCGCCAGCGTCGAGCTCTTGTCTCCGCCGTCCGCCATGAGCGTCACGATCAGGGCCACCTCGATGACGGTGACGGCGACGGCGAGAACCAGGGACCCGAAGGGCTCACCGACCCGGTGGGCGACCACCTCGGCGTGGTGCACGGCCGCCAGCACCGAGCCTGCGAGGACCATGGTCACCAGCGCGACGACCGGGCCGGGCAGATTGCGTCCCCAGGTGAAGACCAGCAGGACGATCGCGACCACCGGCACGAAGGTCGTCCACGATGCCGTGAGCGCCCTGAGCCGAGTGCTCATGGAGTGATCGTCGCAGAGGCCGTCCGCGGGCGCATTCCGGTCCACGCGCGGTTCGGCGGACCTCGCGCCGCCGCGGCGCGGGGGCCTGCGGTCGCCCGGCGGGCGGGCTGTCGCCGGGGTGCGGTGGTCAGGCATCGACGCTGTCCTTCGCGGCCCTCTCGCCTCCTTCGCGCACCTCCTCGGCCGCGGCCTGCTTCCGAGAGGCCATCAGGCTGGTGACGGTCGTGACGGTCAGGACCGTGCAGATCACGCCGAGGGAGACCGGGATGCTGATCTCCGGGACGTGGACGCCGGACTCGTGCAGTGCGTGCAGCACCAGCTTGACGCCGATGAAGCCGAGGATGACCGACAGGCCGTACGACAGGTGGACCAGCTTCTTGAGCAGGCCGCCTATGAGGAAGTACAGCTGCCTGAGACCCATGAGCGCGAAGGCGTTGGCCGTGAAGACGATGTACGGGTCCTGGGTCAGGCCGAAGATGGCGGGGATGGAGTCCAGGGCGAAGAGCACGTCGGTGGTGCCGATCGCCAGTATGACGACCAGCATCGGCGTCATCACGCGCTTGCCGTTCCGCTGGATCCACAGCTTGGTGCCGTGGTAGCGGTCGGCCACGCCGAAGCGGCGTTCGGCGGCCTTGAGAAGCCTGTTCTCCTGGTACTCCTCGTCCTCGCGGCCGGAACGGGCCTCCTGTATGAGCTTCCAGGCGGTCCAGATCAGGAAGGCACCGAAGAGGTAGAACACCCACGAGAAACTCGCGATGATCGCGGCACCTGCGGCGATGAAGACGGCTCGCAGTACCAGAGCTATGAGGACACCGACGAGCAGTACCCGCTGCTGGTACCGCGACGGCACCGCGAACTTCGCCATGATGAGGACGAAGACGAACAGGTTGTCGACGCTCAGCGACTTCTCGGTGATGAAGCCCGCGAAGAACTCCCCGGCGGGCCGGCCGCCGCCGAAGGCGAGCAGGCCGAGCCCGAAGAGACCGGCCAGGGCGATCCAGACGACGGTCCAGATGCCGGCTTCCTTGACCGACACGTCATGCGGCTTGCGGCCGATGAAGAAGTCGACCGCGATCAGGGCGGCCAGGCCCATGATGGTCAGGACCCACAGGGTCGGGGAAACATTCACTGCGCCTCCGGCATGTACGTAACGGCAAACAGTCAGCGTCGTCGCTGCCGGAGGTCTCTTCCGCCCGCCGGGTCCAGTGCGCCGAACGCGTCCGGTTGCCGGGGGCCGGCGTCCCGGGATCCGTCGGATCCGTACTGACGGGTGCGCCGCAACGGTCAGGAGTACTCCCCTCCGTACGGAAAACAGTACCCCAATCACCAAGAAAAAGTAAAGAACCTGGCAAAGGAAAGCCCAAATTACCAGGTCAGGACTCTTTGCGTGTGCTTGGGGTGTTCACGGGGCCGCGCGGCTGCCCTCACCGGTTCCACTCGCGGCGGGCCGTCGCGACCTGGCCCAGAACCTGCTGCAGCACCTGGCTGCCCGACGGCACCAGCGGCGGCTCGTAGGTCCAGGCATGTCCGACCCACGGATCGGCGAGGTGGTCGTCCGCAACCGGGGTGAGTCGCAGCAGCGAATGCCACAGCGGGTCGAGCAAAGGACCGTACGCGGCGGCGTCCTCGCGGTCCGCGACCATCATCAGATGAAGGCCCACGGCCGGGCCCTCGTCCGCGAGGTAGCGCAGCTGCGTCACCGCGCGGTCGTCGAAGCCGTGCGGAAAATCATTGACCACCAGCAGCTGCGCGGATGGGTCGACGCCCGGTGGCAGCGCATCGGCTGCGCCGCCCCGCACGGCCATCTGCAGCAGGTCGACCCGCCGAGTCAGTCGGCCGAGGACGTCCGCGACACCTGCGGCGCCGACGGCCGGAGGGTGGCCGAGCACCCCCGTCTGCACCAGCGGGGCGAGGGACTGCGCACCCGATCCGGCCGGGTCGATGACGTGCACGTCGAATTCGCCCGGCGGATAGACGGCAAGCAGGCGGGCGGCGTGCGCCACGGCAATGTCCATCGCCGGGCGACGCCGCTCCCCTTCGTCGGCGTACGAGCCGCCTTCGTCGCCGTACGGGCCGTCGAGCAATCCGGGACGGCCGCTGTCGATCCACAGGCCGCGGTCCAACGGCAGTCGGACCAGCATGGGGATGCGGAGGTCGCCGCTCTCGGGGAGGCGGAGATCGCCGAGACGTACGGCCATCGGAATCTCCATCGGCACGCGGTAGCCGTGCCAGACCGGGTTGTCCCAGCGTGCGTATGCCGGGGGCAGCGCGGGTTCGACGACGTCCGACTCCGCGGCGAGCTGGGCGAGATCGCGCTCGAGGACCGCTCTGGCCTGGTCGACGAGGTGCGCGTGCCTGGCGCGGGCCGCCTCCCGGGCGGCGTCGCCCTGCCCGCCGATGCGGCTGCGCGGGTCGGACAGGACCTGGTCGAGTTCCTTCTCCCTGCGTGAGTCGGCGAAGTCGACGGCGCCGCGGTAGGCGGCCGTGGTACGGGCCAGGTCCTCGAACATGCCCCACACCTGGTTGTACAGCCGCTCGTCCATGGACCAACCGGTCGCGTCGCCCGCGACGGGCGGCGCCGGCTGTCCGGGTGCGGCCGGAGGCGCGGGCGGCGCGGGCGGTGGAGGAGCGGCGGACCGCCGACCCGGGTGGCTGTAGTCGACCGGGCCACTCGCGGACGCCGACGGCTGCTCGCCGGCGCCCGAAGCGGTCGGAGCGCCCGAGGCGTCCAGGGACGCGGGATGCGGCGCGCCACGGTCCGGGTGCGCCTGCGACGACTGCTGCGCCAGTGCGGTCGTCCGATTGAAGCGGTCGCCGTCCGCAGCATGTGGCGTCGGTGCCGGCACCGAGCGGGCGACGCCCAGGACCACCGCCTCCTCGACGGTGTCGGCGAGGTGACGGGCCTGGGGCAGGGCCTGGTCGGCGAAGAGCTCGGCGAGGCCTCCCGCGTACCCCTGGCCGACGGCCCGCACCTTCCAGGCCCCCTGCCTGCGGTAGAACTCCAGGGCGACCACGGCCGACTCGGCGTCCAGGCCGGTAACGGTGTAACCGGCGAGCTCGGTGCCGTCCGGCCCGGCGATGGCGACGAAGGGCGCCGCGAGGGCGCCGAAGCGGGTCGGGCCCACACCCGCAGGAAGGGCGAGCAGCACGCTGACCCGGTGCACCTCCCCCGGCATGACCCCCAGGTCCACTTCGAGCCGGTGATCGGCGGCCGCCTGCCGCGACACCTCGAGCCCCGGCAGGACGGGGGCACCGGGATGGACCACCCACTCGGGGCTCGCCACCCTGCCGTTCTCGTCGGCCAGCGTGGCGGCTGCCACGATCGGCCGGCCGGCCGAGATCCGGATCTGGAGGCGGACCTCGGAGAGCGGGTGGTTCTGCCCCCGCACCAGCTCGGCCGTCATCGCCTTGGTCCCCCGTGTGTCGCTGTTCCGGTGCCGCTCGCCCGCGCGCCCTACAGGTGCGGCAGGATCGACGGCATCAGGTCCTGGAAGGTGCGGCCGTTGGCCGGGACACCGAGGGCCGTCATCGTCCAGCCGGCGCCGGCGCGGTGCACCTTCGCCATGATCTGGGCGGTGTAGTTGCCGCCGCCCGCGAGGGTGTAGCGGGCGAGCTCCTGGCCGTTGCTCTCGTCGACCAGGCGGCAGAAGGCGTTCTGCACTTCCTGGAACGTCTGGCCCGTGAAGGAGTTCACGGTGAAGACGATCTGGTCGATGTGGACCGGCACGCGCTGCAGGTCGACGAGGATGGCCTCGTCGTCACCGCCCTGGCCCGCACCGCCGACGAGGTTGTCACCGGTGTGGCGCACGGAGCCGTCGTCGCTCACGAGGTGCCGGAAGAACACGACGTCGACCGGCTGCTTGTCGGCGAACAGCACGGCGGAGGCGTCGAGGTCGATCTCGCGCGTGCGGGAGCCGAACAGGCCCCGGCGGGGGGCCGCCTGCCAACCGAGACCCATACGGACCGCGGTCAGGCTGCCCCCGTCGTTCTTCTGCAGACTGATGGCCTGACCCTTGGTCAAGTTGACGGTCACGGCGTTTTCCCCTCTCGGACTACTCCCCTGTTGCCGCGGAGTCCGCGGTTGATCAGAACCCTACGCAGGGGCACCGACAACGCCGTACACCGGTGCGTACTTTGTGGCGGTCTTGCAACACAGCGCATGCGCAAGGGCCCGGCCCCAGCCGGACCGGGCCCCGTGGTGAAGGTCAGGCCAGGCCTGCTTCCCTCATCTGGCGCAGTTCTTTCTTCATCTCGGCGACCTCGTCGCGCAGTCGGGCCGCGACTTCGAACTGCAGGTCCGCCGCGGCGGCGCGCATCCGCTCGGTCATCTCCTCGATCTGCTCGGCGAGCTGGGCCGCGGGTCGGTCGGTCGGCACCGGCTCCTGTGCCTTGCCCTTGGCGGACTTGACACCCTTCGCCCCCTTCGGGCCCTTGGCCGCCTTCTCGCCGAGGGATGGCACCGGCGTCTTGGCGCCCTTGCCGTCCTTCGTCTTGCGGTACCCGGTACCGAGAAGCTGCTCGGTGTCGACCTCCTCGCGCGCGATCTGCGCGACGATGTCGTTGATCTTCTTGCGCAGGGGCTGAGGGTCGATGCCGTTCGCCGTGTTGTAGGCGATCTGCTTCTCCCGGCGCCGGTTGGTCTCGTCGATGGCCTTCTCCATCGCCGGGGTGATCTTGTCGGCGTACATGTGGACCTGGCCGGAGACGTTGCGCGCCGCACGGCCGATGGTCTGGATGAGCGAGGTGCCGGAGCGCAGGAAGCCCTCCTTGTCGGCGTCGAGGATCGCCACCAGCGACACCTCGGGCAGGTCCAGGCCCTCGCGCAGGAGGTTGATGCCCACCAGGACGTCGTACTCGCCCGAGCGCAGCTCACGCAGCAGTTCGACGCGGCGCAGCGTGTCGACGTCGCTGTGCAGGTAGCGCACCTGGATGCCGAGCTCCAGGAAGTAGTCCGTGAGGTCCTCGGCCATCTTCTTGGTGAGGGTGGTGACCAGGACGCGCTCGTCCTTCTCGACCCGCTTGCGGATCTCGTGCACCAGGTCGTCGATCTGGCCCTCGGTCGACTTCACGACCACCTCGGGGTCGACGAGACCGGTGGGGCGGATGATCTGCTCGACCTGACGGTCCGACCGGGAGAGTTCGTACTGTCCCGGGGTCGCCGACAGGTACACCGTCTGGCCGATGCGTTCCTGGAACTCCTCCCACTTCAGGGGCCGGTTGTCCAGGGCGGAGGGCAGGCGGAAGCCGTGTTCCACGAGGGTGCGCTTGCGGGAGGCGTCGCCCTCGTACATCGCGCCGATCTGCGGGACGGTGACGTGCGACTCGTCGATGACCAGCAGGAAGTCGTCCGGGAAGTAGTCGAGCAGGGTGTTGGGCGGGGTGCCCGGCGCACGGTCGTCGAAGTGCATCGAGTAGTTCTCCACGCCGGAGCAGGTCCCGATCTGGCGGAGCATCTCGAGGTCGTAGGTCGTCCGCATGCGCAGACGCTGGGCCTCCAGCAGCTTGCCCTGCTTCTCCAGCTCGGCAAGGCGCTCCGCCAGCTCCTTCTCGATGCCGCCCACGGCCCGCTCCATGCGCTCCGGACCGGCGATGTAGTGGGAGGCCGGGAAGACGTAGAGCTGTTGGTCGTCGCTGAGGATTTCGCCGGTCAGCGGATGCAGGGTGGACAGCGCCTCGATCTCGTCGCCGAACATCTCGATGCGGACGGCGAGCTCCTCGTAGACCGGGAAGATCTCGATGGTGTCACCGCGCACCCGGAAGGTTCCGCGCGCGAAGGCCATGTCGTTGCGCGTGTACTGGATGTCCACGAAACGGCGCAGCAGCTCGTCCCGGTCCATCTCGTCGCCGACCCGGAGTGTGACCATGCGGTCCACGTACTCCTGGGGTGTACCGAGGCCGTAGATGCAGGACACCGAGGCGACCACGACGACGTCGCGGCGGGTGAGCAGCGAGTTCGTCGCGGAGTGGCGCAGCCGCTCCACCTCCTCGTTGATCGAGGAGTCCTTCTCGATGTACGTGTCCGACTGAGGGACGTATGCCTCGGGCTGGTAGTAGTCGTAGTACGAGACGAAGTACTCGACGGCGTTGTTGGGCAGCAGCTCGCGGAACTCGTTCGCCAGCTGGGCGGCCAGCGTCTTGTTCGGCGCCATCACGAGCGTGGGGCGCTGGAGCTTCTCGATCATCCACGCAGTGGTGGCGGACTTGCCGGTGCCGGTCGCGCCGAGCAGGACGACGTCCTTCTCGCCCGCCCCGATGCGCTGGGCGAGCTCGGCGATGGCCTGCGGCTGGTCGCCGCTGGGCTGGTAGGAGCTGACGACCTCGAAGGGCGCCACCGTGCGTTCGATGTGGGAAACGGGCCGCATGTCATCAACCGTACGACCCGCCACTGACAAAGGGCCCGGGTCACCGGTTCTACGGGGTGCGGGCGGGCCGCCGCTCCGGGTCCCGACGGGCGCGGACCGCGGGACGCCGGGCGCGGTGCGGGACCAGTTCGCACGCCGGTATGCCCGCCTTGTGCTCGACAGGTGTCCAGGCGGACCTGCCCACGACCACCAGCGGGTCGAACATCACCACGACACCGGCGAGGAGCAGGAAGCCGAGCGGGCCGATCAGCATGGGCGCCAGGAGGGCGGCCGGCGACTCGCCGGTGGCGGTGCTCCCCGTGTCGTGCACGTGAACGCTGAGGGCGGCCATGCCCGTGTAGTGCATGCCGGTCACGGCGAGCCCCATGGCAAGGCTCGCGCCCACGCTCCAGAGGAACCCTCTGACCTGTCCGGCCGCCCAGAGAGCCGCGGTCGCGGCGACCACGGCAATGACGACGGAGGCCGCGACGGTGAGCGTGTTGTACGCGAACCAGCCGTTCAGACGCATCCCGGCCATGCCCAGATAGTGCATCGAGGCGACGCCCAGGCCGGTGATCGTACCGCCGGTGAACAGCGCGGAGCCGGTCGCACCCTTGTAGCCGACGATGAAGATCCCGATGCCCACCATGACGATGGCGAGGCCCAGGCTGGCGTACGTCATCGGCCGGTCGTAGTGGATGGGTGCGCCCCCGACCGTGAAGCCGATCATCGCGACGAAGTGCATGGTCCATATGCCGGAGCCGATCGCCGCCGCGCCCAGGGCGAGCCAGCCGGGACGCCAGGACTGGGCAACGAGCAGGGCGCGGGTGGTGCAGCGCAGGCCCAGAGCCCCGCCGAGGCAGGCCATGAGATAGGCCACCAGCGGGGTGACGAGCCCGTAGCTGAATCCGTCGACCGTGCCTTGCATGCGCGATTGACCTCCCGCCCTCTTGCGTCCCGGAATGTCGCGGATGCGCCCCCGCCCCAGAACCGTTCGGCGGTCAGGGTTGACGCAGAGAGTATGACTCGCACCGGAATGGTCGAACGATTTTCCGGCAAAGAAACACGCACTTGCCGCAGTTGTGCCGCACCGGTGAGCCGACTTGGGCAACTCCATTCAATCTGTGGTCATCGTGTACCCACTCCTCGTTGACTCTGTGCTGTCAGTCTGATGCTGAACGTAATCTCTCGACGCGAGGAGTACGCATGCACGCGAGTGCCGTTGCCGCCATGACCACCGCGCTCCTGGGGACCGCCGTGCTGTTCCCCGCCTCCGACGTCCGGGCAGCCGGCGCTCACGACAGACCCCTGGTCGTCGCTCACCGGGGCGCCTCCGCCTACGCCCCCGAGAACACCCTGCCCGCCATCGACAAGGCGGCCGCGCTCGGCATCCCCTGGGTCGAGAACGACGTGCAACGCACCAAGGACGGTGAGCTCGTCGTGATCCACGATGACAGCCTCCAGCGGACCACCAACGTCGAGCAGGTCTTCCCGCGCCGGGCTCCGTGGAAGGTGAAGGACTTCACCGCGGCGGAGATCGCGCGACTGGACGCGGGCAGCTGGTTCGGCCGGGCGTACGCGGGCACGCGCGTACCGACGCTGAAGCAGTACATGCGCCGGGTCGAGCACAACCACCAGAAGCTGCTCCTGGAGATCAAGAACCCCCAGTTGTACCCGGGCATCGAGGGGCAGACCCTCAAGCTCCTCGGCAACGAGGGCTGGCTCGACCGCAAGCACCTGGCGGGCCGGCTGATCGTGCAGAGCTTCAGCGCCGGCAGCCTGCGGATCGTGCATGCCCTGAAGCCCGGTGTCGAGACCGGCTTCCTCGGCCAGCCGGCGACCGCGGACCTGCGCCGGTACGCGGGCTTCGCGGACCTGATCAACCCGCCGCACGGCACGCTCACGGCGGGCTACGTCTCCACCGTCCACCGGTTCAAGGGGCCTCACGGCACACCGCTGCGGGTCTTCACCTGGATCGTCAACGACGCGGCACGCGCCCGGACCGTGGCCGGCTACGGCGTCGACGGCATCATCACCAACAAGCCGGACGTGGTGCGCAAGGCGCTGAAAACGCCCTGAACGCGTCGCGCGGACGGCCCTGTCGTCGCGGGAGCCCGACCGTCCGCCGTGGGAGCCCGACCGTCCGCCGTGGGAAACCGACCGTCCGCCGTCGGAAAACCGCAGGCAGGAGGCATTGTCAGTGGCGAGCCGTACCGTGGGTCGCATGGACAGCCACGGGCAGTACGAGCAGCAGGTCGTGTGGGCCGTTGTCGACGCGGACATCGGTCCCCTGCTGCTGGCGGCGACAGACGCAGGCCTGGTCAACGTCGTGTTCCACGCCACCGGAGCGGTGCGCGAGCAGGCGCTGACCCGGCTGGCGTCCCGGCTGGGCACCGAGCCCCTCGAGGCGCCCGACTCCCCCCTGCTGGCGGAGGCGATACGCCAGCTGGAGGCGTATTTCGCGGGCGGGCGCCGGGACTTCGACCTGCCACTGGACTGGTCCCTGATCTCCGGTTTCAACCGGCAGGTGCTGCGAGAGCTGGCGTCGGGCGTTCCCTATGGCGCGGTCGTCGGGTACGGCGATCTGGCCGGCCGGGTCGGCCAGCCGGGCGCGGCCCAGGCGGTGGGCATGGCGATGGGATCGAACCCCCTGCCCGTCGTCGTGCCCTGCCATCGGGTCGTCGAGAGCGACGGTGGCATCGGCGGGTTCGGCGGCGGCCTGGAGACCAAGCGGAAGCTGCTCGCGCTGGAGGGCGTGCTGCCCGAGCCGCTGTTCTGACGCTTCCGCGGGAGACGTACTGGGCAGCACTCCAAAGGATCACCACCCGCGCGGTTACGCGTAGTGCCGGGCCTCGAACACGTTCCCGTCCGGGTCGCGGAAGTAGAAGCTGCGCCTGGCATTGCCGCGGGCGCCGGAGGAGTCGTACGAGAACTCGGACACCGGGACGGCGTGCTCCCGCAGGCGGGCGTGCAACGCGTCGAAGTCGTCGGCCGACAGAGCCAGGCAGACGTGGTTGACCGGGTGCCCCGCGCTCTCGGCCGCGCCGGGGAGCATGTTCATGTGCGGCACCAGGTCGAGCGGCGCGAGATCGAGGATGGTCTCCTCGTTCAGACGTACGGAGGGGAACGACACCTTGCCCGCGGCGAACTCGGTGACCTTCAGTGGCTCCAGGCCGACCGCCTTGTCATAGAAGTCGGCCGCTGCGACCGGGTCGCGCACCCAGAGGACGACATGGTCGAGACGTGGCGTGTTGTCCGTCATGCACTCCAGGCTGGTGTCGCGGTCCGCCGGCCGCAAGGGTTTGACCCGGGACGGTGCCCGCCAGAGATGAGGGAAGAGCGACAGACGGGAGGCACGCGCGTGCTGGTGGTGTCCGAAGAGGTACGGGAGGCGCTCGCCGCGCGCCGTCCGGTGGTGGCCCTGGAGTCCACGATCATCGCCCACGGGCTGCCACGCCCGCGCAATCTCCAGGTGGCGCTGGAGCTGGAGGACGCGGTACGGCAGGAAGGGGCCGTGCCGGCGACGATCGCCGTGCTGGACGGGCGCCCCCACGTCGGCCTGGACAAGGAACAGCTGGAACGGGTCGCGAACGAGGAGGGGATCCGCAAGCTGGGCCACCGCGACCTGCCGCTTGCCGTGGCGGCCGGCGCGAGCGGGGCCACCACGGTCTCGGCGACCGCGCTGCTGGCGGCCCTCGTGGGCGTCCGCGTGTTCGCGACCGGGGGGCTCGGTGGGGTGCACCGGCAGTGGACGGTGACGCAGGACGAGTCCGCCGACCTCGGGCTGCTGGCACGCACCAGGATCACGGTCGTGTGCGCCGGCGTGAAGTCGATCCTGGACGTGCCGGCGACCCTGCAGCGGCTGGAGACGCTGGGCGTCGCGGTCGCCGGGTACGGCACGGAGCGGTTCCCCGGGTTCTATCTCGCCGACTCGGGTTGTCCGGTGGGGTGGACGCTGCGGAGCCCCGAGGAGGTGGCCGAGGCCATGCGGGCGCAGGACGCGCTCGGGGCACCATCGGCGCTGATCGTCGCCAATCCCGTCCCGGAGGAGGAGCAGCTCGATCCCGGCCTGCACGCGCGGGTGCTCGCCGACGCGCTGCACGCGTGCGAGGCGGAAGGCGTCACCGGTCAGGCGGTGACGCCGTTCCTGCTCGACTACCTGGTGCGGCATACGGACGGTGCCTCGTTGCAGGCCAATCTGGCGGCGGTGCGCGGCAACGTACGACTGGCGGGACGGATCGCGGCGGCGTGGACCCGCGTGTGACACCGGGGGGCAAGGGTGTGACACCGAGAGGCAGGCCTGGGACACCGGGAGGCAAGGAGGAGGCGGGAGCGGACGAGAAGCCGGGCACCGCGCCGACACGGGGTTCGGGAGGGGGTGGAGCGCTGCTGGTGGTCGGTGACGTGGTGACGGACGTCGTCGCACGGCATCGGGGGCCGCTCGCCTCCGGTACCGACACCGCCGCGGTGATCCGGACGGTGCCCGGGGGTGCAGGGGCGAACGTGGCCTGCTGGGCGGCGCATTGGGGGTGCCAAGATGTGCGCTTGCTGGGGCGGGTGGGCTCCGACGCCGCCATCTGGCACGAGCGGGAGCTGATCGCTTCCGGTGTGTGTCCCCGGCTGGTGCTCGACCCGGAGGCGCCGACCGGGACAGTGATCTGCCTCGTCGACTCGGAGGCGGCGGCCGAGCGCACGTTCCTCACCGACAGCGGGGCATCGCTGCGACTGGAGCCCCGGGACTGGTCGGACGCCCTGCTCGACGGTGTCGCCCGGCTGCACCTGTCGGGCTACCTCCTGTTCTCCGAGCCGAGCCGGGCCCTGGTGGCGGTTGCCGTCGCGGCGGCACGCGCGCGCGGTGTGCCGGTGAGCCTGGATCCGGCGTCGGCCGGTTTCCTCGCCGCGCTTGGTGTGGACGGATTCCTGTCCCTCGTCGAAGGGGTGGAGGTGCTGCTGCCCAGCCGTGACGAGGCGTGCCTGCTGACGGGCTTGCCGGATCCGGCGGACGCGGCCGCCAAGCTGAGCCGGCACATCCCTCTCGTGGTCGCCAGGCTGGGTGTCGGCGGAGCCCTGGTGGCCCGGGGCGGCCGCGTGGCCGCCCGCGTTCCCGCCGTGCCCGCGACGCCGCGGGACACCACGGGCGCCGGCGATGCCTTCACGGGAGCGTTCCTGGCCACGCTGCTCTCCGGTGGCGAACCCGAGGCCGCGGCAGCGGAAGGGTGCCGGGCGGGCGCGCTGGCGGTGGAACGCGTGGGCGGGCGGCCTCCGGAGGCCGGGTGACGGACTGGGACCGGCGACCCCGGGCCGGGCCAAGTTCTGGCGACGGCGTGCGCGACCCTATGCCTTGTACCCCCAGGCCGAGATCATCGGTGCGGTGGCCAGGTCCATGCGCCCGGTGGCCACATTGGCCAGGTGCCGGTCGATCTCCTCGTCCGTGGCCAGTCCGGCCGTGACGAGCTGGTCCCGGATCTGACGGACCGTGGCGGACTCCAGGGCGGTGCAGGCCGGCGAGGCGACGGGGAAGTAGGCGTCGGCCTCCACCTGGCGCAGGCCGGCCTCGCGCAGCAGACGCGGGAGCTTGCGCCCGTAGGACAGGTCGGCTCCGCGGTCGGCGAGCAGGCGGCGAAAACCGCGGCGCAGCCGGTTGGCCAGTTCCTCCTCCGGGCCGTGTTCGTCGGGGCAGAGCAGGGGCTGAAGGCCCGGGTCTGCGTCCTCGACCAGCAGCCGCCCGCCGGGGCGCAGCGCCTTGATCATCGACCGCAACGCCCGCTCCCGGTCCGGCACATGGACCAGGACGAGCCGGGCGTGCACCAAGTCGAAGCCCGTCCCCGGGGGTTCCTGAGCACCCACGTCGTGGACGCGCACCTCGACCGGTGGACGGGCCGCCGCGGCGGCCCGCGAGGTGTCGATGTCGGTCGCGAGGACCTCGCCGGACGTGCCGACCCGCTCGGCCATCCAGGACACCACGGAAGTGCCGCCGGCGCCGACCTCCCAGCACCGCTGGCCGGGCCCGATACCGAGGGCCTCCAGGTGCCGGAGCGTCGTGGGGTCGAGAAGGGCGCTGAGGGCGTCGAAGCGCTCTCCCGCCTCGCTCTGCCGGTTGTCGAGCAGGTAGCCGCCGTTTGGCGTCGCGCCTTCACCTTCCGTCACAGCGTCGCCTTGGGTCACAGCGTCGCTTTCCGTCACATCGTCGCCTTCCGTCACATCGTCGCCTCACCTTCCATCACATCATCGCCCTGTGTCATGACCGGGATCATCGCAGTCGCGCCAGGGGCGTGCGGCCACTACCAGCCGTGCGGTTCGGCAGCAGCGGCGGCCCGCACCGTTCGGCAGCAGCGAGCGCCCGGACGGTTCGGCCATGGCGGCCACCCCTCCACCCCGAGCCGGAAACGAAGCGGAATGCTCCGTTTCCACAGCCTTACCCGCCGCTCGCACCGGCCTGGCAGACTGGCTCGCCAGGGCGCAGCAGCACGGCGCGGGGAGAGCCACGCAAGGAGATCCAGATGTCCATGGCAGGGAATCTGCGGAGGGTGACGGGCCTCGACAAGGTCGGCGGGCTCCGCAAGGTGGCACGGCTCGCCCGGCGACGCCCGCGGGTCGACCTGAGCCATCCCGCCCGGTCTCCGCTGGGCTCCTCGGTGGTCAACTGCGTGACGTACCGGGACGGTGCCCGGGTCCCGGAGAGCGGCGATCTGGTGGACGCCGTGGAGCGGGTCCGCAAAACGGGCCACGGCTTCGTCTGGCTCGGCCTCCACGAGCCGACGGACCAGGAGTTCGCGGGCATCGCCGAGCTGTTCGACCTGCACCCGCTGGCGGTCGAGGACGCGATCGAGGCCCATCAGCGCCCGAAGATGGAGCGGTACGGTGAGACGCTGTTCGCGGTGTTCAAGACGGTCTGCTACGTGGAGCACGAGGAACTGACCGCGACGAGCGAGGTGGTGAACACCGGCGAGATCATGGTGTTCGTGGGTCCGGACTTCGTGGTCACGGTGCGGCACGGCCGGCACGGCTCACTCGGCCCCCTGCGCGAGGAGTTGGAGTCCCGGCCGCAGCAACTGGCCAAGGGACCGGCCGCGGTGCTGCACGCGATCGCGGACCACGTCGTCGACGACTACCTGACCGTCACCGACTCCGTCCAGGCGGACATCGACCAGGTCGAGACCGACGTCTTCGCAGAGAACGGCGCACGGGCCGACCCCGGGCGGATCTACCAGCTCAAGCGGGAACTGCTGGAGCTGAAGCGGGCCGTGGTCCCGCTCGGCCGCCCGGTCGAGGACCTCGCCACCCGGCCGATACGGGTGGTCGATCCCGAGATACAGGCCTACTTCCGTGACGTCCTCGACCATCTGATGCGGGCCAAGGAGCAGATCGCCTCGTTCGACGAACTGCTCAACTCGATCCTGCAGGCCCACCTCGCCCAGGTCACGGTTGCGCAGAACGAGGACATGCGGAAGATCACGGCGTGGGCCGCGGTGATCGCGGTGCCGACCATGGTGTGCGGGGTGTACGGCATGAACTTCGATCACATGCCGGAGTTGCACTGGCGGTTCGGCTATCCCCTGGTCATCGGCCTGATATCCGCCGCCTGCCTGGCGCTGTACCGCGGCTTTCGGCGCAACGGCTGGCTCTGACGGGCCCTCGACGCCGAGGTACTTGTGCGACGCGTGCGAGTCGCCCGAGGGGGTCGCGTGTCCACGGGTTACCCGCATCCCCGTGTAGAGGCGGTTTCGAGGTCAGCCCCGCCACGCCGGATGGCGCGGGTCGTCGGCGCGCACCAGGACGTCGGCCGTGCCGGCGGGGTCGTTCTCGGCCTCGTAGCGCTCGAAGGCGGGCAGCGTCCAGTGCGCCTCGTCCGGAGTACGTCGGCGCAAGGCGCCCGGGGAGAGGAGGACGTGGACGGTCAGATCGAAGGGGAACCAATGGCGCAGGAGGAGGGTACCGTGGAGCAACAGCACGCCGCCGGGCGGGAGATGGACGTAGGAACTGCGAGTGGCACGGTCGCTGACGGGGTCCCACAGGTCGGGCAGGACGCGGCCGCTGCCGCCGGGCTCGAGCGGGCCGAAGACCTCGCGCCACAGGGCGCCGGTGTCGAACCAGCCGCTGTAGTACGACTCCACATCCCTGTGACCGTGCTCCAGGCGAAGCGAGGCAGGACGCAGGAAGCTCTCCACACCCACCACGAGCGACGGGCGGCCGCGCAGACGCAGCGCCTCCGAGACGCGCTCGGCGAGGTCACCGGGGCGCGCGGCGGGTGCGCCGTCGAGGGCGACGCGTGGCCAGGCGCCGCCGTCGGCCGGCTTCAGGTCGAGCACGCGGTCGGCGAGGATGTCGCCGAGCCGTTCCCAGGTGATCGCTTCCAGTCGCACACGGCCCATGATGCGTCAGGTCCGGCCTCGGGAGCCGCCGGGACCCTGCGCGGGCGGCTCCGAGAAGTGCGGGCGGGCTTGAGACCCGGCTGTGGGCGGCGCCGGGCGGAGGGGTGGTGATCGAAATGCGATGAGAATGGTGCCGGGCTTGGGGTCTCGGCCTCCGCGGGGAAATGAACTCCGTATGGCGGTTCCTGCAACTCCCCCCGATCGTGCCGGGCTTGTCGTCATCCAGCCGCTGAAGCGGAAGCACTGCACCGAGTGCCGCCGCGGGCCGATGCCGATGCTCGTCCTGGAGGGTGGAGCCCCGCGGTGTCTGGTCTGTGCCGACCTCGGGCACCTGGTCCTCCTTCCGCGCGGCGACACCGCGCTGACGCGCAGGTCGCGGGAGGAGAGCACGCTTTCGGCGGTGGTCGTGCGGTTCAACCGGCGCAAGAGCCGGTACGAGCGGCAGGGCGTCCTAGTCGAGGAGGACGCGCTAGCCCGGGCCGAGGAACGCTGTCTGGCGGATGCGGAAGCCAGGCGGCGACGCAGGGCCCGGGACGCGCGGCGGCGGGCGGCGCAGGACGTCCGGTTCTCGGAAGCGTTCGCGGCGGAGATACAGAGGCTGTTTCCCGGGTGCCCGGCCGAGCGGGCCCGCGCCATCGCCGGGCACGCCTCGGCGCGCGGCAGCGGGCGGGTGGGACGCAGCGCGGCGGGGCGCGCCCTGTCCGAGGCGGCGGTGACCTCGGCGGTCGTGGCGTCCGTGCGGCACGTGGACACGCCGTACGACCTGCTGCTGATGGGTGGCGTGCCACGGTACGAGGCGCGGCGGCGCATCGCGGCCGGGGTGGAGTCGGTACTGCGCGCCTGGCGGGAGCCGGCTGCGGAGGCCGGCTGACCGGGAGGACCGGCGGGTCAGCGGGCGGCCGGTGGTGTGCGCACGGCCAGCCGCTGGACAGCAGGGATCGATCTGTCAACCCCCGGACCGTGGCGAGCACCCCATCAACCACCGGACAACACGAATCAGCCAGTCAGCCCCCGGGCGATAAGGACCGGCCGGTCAGTCGACGGACGGGTACGAGTGGCGTAAAGGAACGCGTGCCCCTTGCCCCGCTGCTCCGGGCGTCCCCCGGACGCTCGCGTATGCCCTGGCGCTGCTCGGCCATGGTCGCGGCACTCCCGGGCGACTTCACTTGAGGTGGGTCGGTGTGGCGGGTGCCCGGGAGGATCCCCGGCGTGAGGCGGGAGTGGCGTTGACATGATCGATGGACCGTACTTCGTCCTGACGGTGCTGGGCGTGCTCGGGACCGGGCTGGTGGCCGGGATCTTCTGCGGCTTCTCGACGTTCGTGATGCGGGGGCCGGCCGCGCTGCCGCCCGCGCAGGGCGTTGCCGCGATGAACGCGATCAATGTGGCCGCCGTACGGCCGGCATTCATGATCGTGTTCGCCGGGTCGGCGATGGTGTGCGCGGTGGTCGCCGTGGTGACGTTCGTGCTGTGGCCGGACGAGGGGGCGGTGGAGTTGCTGCTGGGCAGCGCGCTGTACCTGTTCGGCTCCTTCGGGCTCACCCTGGTGGCGAACGTGCCCCGCAACGACGCGCTGCTCCGCATGGACCCAGGGACCCCCGAGGCCGCCGCGTACTGGCCGGCCTACGTGCGGGAGTGGACGCGGTGGAACCACGTCCGCACCGTCGCCTCGGCCTCCGCCGCCCTCGCGTACGTGCTGGCCCTCACCTGAGGGAAAGCGCTGTTCACGAGTCTGCGCAAGTAGCGGATGAGACGTATCGTGGCCGGAAGAGTGCGCCCGATGACGCACGGCGCGTCGACTCGTACGCAAGGAAGACGGCCATGGGCGATCCCAAGGGATTCATGACCACGCCCCGGCAGGAGTGGCCCCGCAGGCCGGTCGAGGAGCGGGTCCGGGACTGGCACGAGGTCTACGTCCCCGGCGCGCTGTTGCCGATCATCAGCAAGCAGGCCGACCGCTGCATGGACTGCGGTATCCCGTTCTGTCACGACGCCTGCCCGCTGGGCAACCTGATCCCGGAGTGGAACGACCTCGTCTCCCGTGAGGACTGGCGGGCGGCCAGCGACCGGTTGCACGCGACGAACAACTTCCCGGAGTTCACGGGCCGGTTGTGTCCGGCACCGTGCGAGGCCGGGTGTGTGCTCGCGATCAACCAGCCGGCCGTCACCATCAAGAACGTGGAGTGCGCCATCGCCGACCGGGCCTGGGAGGAGGGCTTCGCGCCTCCGCGCCCGCCCGACCGGCTGTCCGGGCGGACGGTCGCGGTGATCGGGTCCGGGCCCACGGGGCTGGCCGCGGCGCAGCAGCTGACCCGGGCAGGGCACACGGTCGCCGTGTACGAGAGGGACGACCGGCTGGGCGGTCTGATGCGGTACGGCATCCCGGAGTTCAAGATGGAGAAGCACCATCTGGACCGGCGGCTGGAGCAGATGCGGGCCGAGGGGACGAAGTTCCGCATGTCGACGACGGTCGGGCGGGACGTCGGGGCCGGGGAGCTGCGGTCCCGCTACGACGCCGTGGTGGTGGCCACCGGGGCGACGGCGTGGCGGGAACTGCCGGTGCCCGGCCGCGAGCTGGCGGGGATACACCAGGCCATGGAGTACCTGCCACTGGCCAACCGGGTACGCGAGGGGGATCTGGAGGTCTCCCCGCTGTGCGCCGCGGGCCGACACGTCGTGATCGTCGGCGGCGGGGACACCGGCGCCGACTGCCTCGGCACCGCGGTGCGCGACCGCGCCGCCTCCGTGTCCCAGCTGGACATCTACGCCCAGCCCGGCACGGAACGCGACGAGGACACCGAGCCCTGGCCGACGTATCCCAAGATCTACCGCCTGTCGGCCGCGCACGAAGAGGCACGGGAGCTGCGGACGGCGCCCGCCGCCGACGCCGACGCGCGGCTGTTCGCGGCGTCGACGCTGCGCTTCACCGGGGACGCGGACGGACACGTGCGGGAGCTGCACCTGGTCGAGGTGAACGCGGGACGGCGCCCGGTTCCGGGCACCGGGCGGACCATCCCGGCCGATCTCGTACTGCTCGCCCTCGGCTTCTCCGGGCCGGACCGTACGGACGGGCTCATCGACCAGCTGGGGATGGACCTGACCCCCCGCGGCACGATCGCGCGGGACGACGGCTTCGCCACGAACGTGCCAGGGGTGTTCGCGGCCGGAGACGCCGCGCGCGGGCAGTCGCTGATCGTGTGGGCGATCGCGGAGGGCCGGGCGGTGGCGGCCGCGGTCGACCGTTACCTGACGGGGAGTTCGGCGCTTCCGGCGCCGATAGGGCCCTACGACCGGCCGATGCGGGTGTAACCCGGCCGGTCCCGACGGCAGCGCCGGGCCGAGGCTCAACGGTGCAACCGGCCGGTCCAGTCGGCACCACCGGGCCGAGGCACAGCGGTGCAACCGGCCGGTCCAGTCGGCACCGCCGGGCCGAGGCACAGCGGTGCAACCGGCCGGTCCAGTCGGCACCGCCGGGCCGAGGCACAACGGTGCAACCGGCCGGTCCAGTCGGCACCGCCGGG
>NZ_JBEYZY010000003.1:209954-217895 GCF_040646295.1 Streptomyces sp. NPDC046197
GGCCGAGGCACAACGGTGTCGTTCGTCCGTGCCCGCCACCTTGGCCGTCGCCAGGGCCACCCGGTTCCAGGTGTTGATGGTGAGGATCAGGGCCAGGACGTGGGCCAGTTCCTGCTCGTCGAAGTGGGCCGCCGCCGTGGCGTAGACGTCGTCCGGGACGCCGGCGTCCGCGACGAGGGTGACCGCCTCGGTCAGCGCGAGGGCGGCCTGTTCCTTCTCGGTGAAGAAGTGCCGGGCCTCGCGCCAGACCGCGACCATGTGCAGCCGGTCCTCGCTCTCGCCGGCCTTGCGCGCGTCGTTGGTGTGCATGTGCAGGCAGTACGCGCAGTGGTTGAGGTGGGAGGCACGGATCTGGATCAGTTCGACGAGGGCGGGGTCCAGGCCCCCGCGGGCCGCGGCATCGACGCCGATGAGCGCGCGGAAGACCTTCGGGGCCGCCTTTCCGAAGTCGATGCGGGGCTTTCCCGCCTCCTCGACGGAGGAGGCACCGGTGGTCGCGGGGATCGTGTTCGTCGTCGTCATGCCTTGAATCTAGAGGCCGGAAAGACCGGCTGTAGGGTGCATTTCCATGACGGAATCGTGAGTCAATTCCGCGGAACGGATCGGCGTCGACCTGCATCTGGAGCTGTCCGGGCCGGGCGGGCGGCGAGCCGCACTGATCCGTGCGCTGCGCGAGGCCGTGTACAGCGGGCGGCTCGCTCCGGGCACCCGGCTGCCGCCGTACCGTTCGCTCGCCGCCGATCTCGGTGTCGCCCGGAACACGGTCGCCGACGCGTACGCGGAGCTCGTCGCCGAGGGCTTGCTGACCGCCCGCCAGGGCTCGGGCACCCGGGTTGCCGAACGCGCGGCGCCCTTGCGCCCGGCGTGGGTCGCGGCGAGGGCGCCTGCACGCGCGCGTGGGCCGCGCCACGACCTGCGGCAGGGCGCTCCGGACGCGTCGTCCTTCCCGCGCGGGGCGTGGCTTGCGTCCTACCGGCGGGCGTTGCAGCAGGCACCGAACGAGGCCTTCGGTCCCGGTGACCCGGCCGGCCGGAGGGAGTTGCGAGAGGCGCTCACCGAGTATCTGGCACGCGCCCGGGGCGTACGCACCGAGCCGGGCCGGATCGTGATCTGCTCCGGCTTCGCCCACGCGCTGCGGCTGCTGTTCGGGCAGGGCAGGGGCGGAGTGCTGCGCGGTCCGCTGGCCGTGGAGGCGTACGGTCTGGGCTTTCACCGGGAGCTGCTGGCGACGGCCGGCGTGCGCACCGTCCCGCTGCCGCTGGACGAGCACGGGGCGCGGGTGGACCAGCTGGGGCGGGAACGGGCCGTGCTGCTCACCCCGGCGCACCAGTTCCCCACCGGCGGCCCGTTGCATCCCGAGCGCCGTGCCGCCGTGGTCGACTGGGCACGCGCGCGTGGAGGCGTGGTGCTGGAGGACGACTACGACGGGGAGTTCCGTTACGACCGCAAGCCCGTCGGAGCGCTCCAGAGCCTTGATCCGGAGCGCGTGATTCACCTCGGGTCGGTCAGCAAGAGCCTGTCGCCCGCGCTGCGGCTGGGGTGGATGGTGCTGCCGGAGCGGTACGTCGGCGACGTGCTCGCGGCCAAGGGCGAGCGTGAGGCGTGGGCGAGCGTCCTCGACCAGCTGAGCCTCGCGGACTTCCTCGCCTGCGGGTCGTACGACCGTCATGTGCGGCGCATGCGGCAGCGTTACCGGCGCCGCCGCGACCGGCTGGTCGCGGCGCTCGCCGCGCAGGCCCCGCACGTCGAGGTCACGGGGATCGCGGCCGGACTGCACGCCGTGCTCCGGCTTCCGCCCGGCACCGAACGGTCCACGTGCCGGGCGGCGGCCTGGCAGGGCATCGCCCTGGACGGCCTCGCCGCGTTCCGGCACCCGCAGAGCGGAATGCCGGCCGCCGACGGCCTCGTCGTGGGTTACGCGAGCCCCTCGGAACACGCGTACGGCGCGGCCGTGGAGGCCCTGTGCGGGGTGCTGCCGCCTGCTTGAGACAAACCGCCGGTGACACGCTCCCAACAACAGGGGCGTGTCCCGGTCCGCGAGGCGAATTCCCGCCGGCTCACGGCGTCATGGCTTGCGGCCCACCGCCCCGTATCCGGGAATGACCCCGTCGTCCTGTCCGGGCACCGGCTCGCCCAACTCGGGATGCCATCTGTGGACCACCTCGACACCGGGCTCGACCAGTTGGAGCCCGTCGAAGAAGCGGCCGAACTCCTCGCGGGAGCGCAGCGCCAGGGTGACTCCGGCGGCCCGGAGCTTCTCGGTCGCCGCAGCGGACTCCTCGGGGGTGAAGTCGCCGGTGGCGTGGGTCATCATCAGGTAGCTGCCGGAGGGGAGTTCGGCGAGCAGCCGGTCCACGAGTTCGTGCGCCCCGTCCTCGTCCGGGACGAAGTGCAGCAGCGCGACCAGGGAAAGCGCCACGGGCCGGGTGAAGTCCAGGACCCTTCTGGCCCCTTCGACGATGGCGGCGGGCTCGCGCACGTCCGCCTGGAGGTACTCGGTGACGCCCTCGGGCGTGCTGCGCAGCAGCGCCGCCGCGTGGGCCAGCACGATGGGATCGTTGTCGCAGTAGACGACACGCGCGTGGGGCGCGATCTGCTGGGCGACCTGGTGCAGGTTGGGCTCGGTAGGGATGCCGGTGCCGATGTCCAGGAACTGCCGTACACCGTCCTGGGCCAGCCAGCGGGTGGCACGGTGCATGAACGCCCGGTTGACCCGCGCCATCACCGGCACCCTCGGTTCGAGGGCCAGCATCTGCCGGCCCATCTCCTCGTCGACCGGGTAGTTGTCCTTGCCGCCGAGGTACCAGTCGTACATCCGCGCGGGATGCGGCTTGCTGGTGTCGATCTCGACGGCGTTGCGGTCGGCGTCCTGCCGGGTCATGCGGCACCCCGTGTGCGTCTGGGAGAAGAAGTGTCCGGTCAAGTGTCCGGTCAAGTGTCCGGTCAAGTGTCCGGTCCGGTCGGTCAGGAGAGCAGGAAGTCCGCTTCTCCGGCCTTCGCGCCCTCGATGAAGGCGGTCATCTCGTCGGTGGTGTAGATCAGGGCCGGGCCGTCCGGGTCGGTCGACTGACGCACCGCTATCCGGCCGTCGGCGAGTTTCATCGCTTCCAGGCAGTTGCCCCCGTTGCCACCGCTCCACGGCTTGTGCCAGCCCTCACTGCCCAGTTCCCGGGCGGGCATGCCGTTGTAGATCCGCTCGCTGCGGGTCCGCGGCTTGGGCTGGGACGTGATGCGATCCATTCACAGCTCCTTGCGGAGATCCCGGAGGATCTCCTTCGTGCGATGTGCCGTAGCGGCCTGCGCCGCCATGCGGTCCATGACCTCCAGGTGGGTGGCCACCTCTTTGCGCGCGTCCAGGTAGACGGCGCCGGTCAGGTACTCGCTGTAGACCATGTCCGGCAGTTCGGGCAGGGCGAATCGGAACAGCACGAAGGGCCCGTACGTGCCGGGGTGGGGCCCCGAGGAGAACGGGGCGACCTGCAGCGTCACATTGGGCAGCTTCGTGGCCTCAAGCAACTTGTCGATCTGAGCGCGCATCACTTCCGGCCCACCGACCTGGCGGCGCAGCGCGGTCTCGTCCATCACGACCCAGAACCGGGGCGCGTCGGGACGGGTGAGCAGATCCTGGCGCTGCATGCGCAGCGCGACATGCCGCTCGATGTCCTCGGGGCTGGTCTGGCCGACGGCTCCCGACTTGAGCACCCCACGCGCGTAGTTCTCGGTCTGCAGCAGGCCCGGGACGAAGTGGGGCTCGTAGGAGCGGATGAGGGCGGCGGCGCCCTCCAGGCTGACGTGCATCGAGAACCAGCCCGGCAGGATGTCGTGGAAGCGCTGCCACCAGCCGGGCTTGTTGGCCTCCTCGGCCAGTTGCACGAAGGCCTCGGCCTCCTCGTCCGAGACGCCGTACGCCTTCAGCAGCAGCTGGAGGTACGGGATTTTGAAGGCGACCTCGGCCATCTCCATACGGCGGACCGTGGCCGGGGCGACGCGCAGGACGCGGGCGGCCTCCTCACGCTTGAGCCCGGCGCCCTCCCGCAGGTCCAACAGGCGCCGACCGAGCACGACCTGCCCGACGGTCGGCGCCGACCGCGGTTCGCTCACGCTCCACCTCCAGCAAGGGATCCTGACAGCCCTACGGCGCCATTCGAAGATTCATTCGAAGACCTGACAGACCCTCGACGATCCCAAGTGGCGCCGCTCAACACGCTGTTGCGAGCAGTGTGCCACGGCGCCTCACCGCGTCACACCGCACTCTGCAACTTTCATAGTGACACTTGCCAAGTGTTCACGCCGGGGAGATAGTGGCAAGCGTGATTCCGTCCCCGCCCTTAGGAACAGACGCCGCCGCGGACCGTCACGGTCTCGGCGCCGCGACGGGAGCGGGCCCCGGCGGGGCCGCTGCCGAGCGCCGGTTCCGCTTCGAGCTGGCCGCACACCCGGGTTCGCCCGCACAGGCCAGACGTCTGGCCCGGGCCCGGCTGACCGGCTGGTCGGTGGGCGAGGACACCTGCGACACGGCGGCTCTGGTCATCTCCGAACTGGTCACCAACGCCGTCGTGCACACCGCCAGCAGCCGGATCGTGTGCGAACTGCACGACGGCGCGGACCTGGTGCGCATAGCCGTGCGCGACGAGGGCTGCGCCCCAGGTGAGCCCCACCCGACACCACAGCGGGCCGAGGAGGAGCACGGGAGGGGATTGCTCCTCGTCGGCGCCCTGTGCCGGGCCTGGGGCGCACACGAGCACGGTCCGGGACTGCTGGTGTGGGCGGAGCTGCCGCGTGGTGCCGACGCCTCGCACGACGCGTCCGAGGTGCGGGGCGACCTGGGCTGGGGCGCCCGCCCGAAGCCCGGCCCGGCCCGCGGACCGGACGACCCGGACGACCCGGACGACCCGCAGGCAGGCCACCCGGACACTTCACGGGCAGGCCCTGAGGACGTACTGCAGGCAGGCCCTGAGGACGTAGGACGGCCAGGCCACGCAGACACTCCTGCGGCACGCCTCCGAAGCACTCCGCACGCCCACCTCGGCGTGCCGCCGCAGGCACACCACGCAGGCATACCGCAGGCACACCACGGAAGCGCCCGGCAGGCCCAGGCGCACCACCTGGATCCCCTGCCGCAGGCACCAGCGCACCACGGGAGTACCCCACAGACGCAGACACGCCACGGAAACACCCCCCAGGCACACCGCGGCGACGCACCGCAAGCACACCACGGAACGGGGGCCGCATGGCTGTGAGCGGCGGCGTCGGCTCCGGTCAGGTACTCAGCCTGGACGCGCTCGTCCGCCTGGGGCGCGGTCGGCGGACGCCGGACACACCCCGGCGGCTGTCCGTTCCGGAGGGCATGACGGCCCCGCTGGGCTGGGACGCGGTCGCGGTGCCCGCCCGCTTCGGACCGCCGGTGATGCCGCGGCTGCCGCGCGTGGGGTGCGTCTACGCCGACGAGACGCACTGGTGGTGGATCGTCCCGTCCGACTCCGACTACGCACTGCAGTGGCCCGCGCCCGCGCGCTACGCCACCGGAGCGATCCTGGCCGACGCCCCACGGGCGCCCGGCCTCGTGCACCGGCCGGACGGCACGGTTCCGTACACCCCGCCGATCCCCCTCTACCTGGCGCTGTGCCGGGTGATGGGAACGACTCCGGCGTGGTCACGGCCGGTCAACGCCTGACCGGGCGCCGGGGGCGACATCGGGGGCCGGGCTTCCCGCGCGGCGCTCCCGGCTGACCACCACCGGTCTCCCTTCGGGCGTACGCCCGCGTGCCTCACCCGCCGTGGCATGCGCCCTGCCCTGGGCCCGTCCCGCCCCGCGATAGTGGCCGTCGTCCACGATCGGGGGAGGTCGACGGTGCGCAAGAGGCGGGGCCGAGACGAGGATGCGGGCCGGACCGAGGTGTCGGAGTCGGAGCGGCTGCTCTTCGGTGGCCCGCTGCGCTACGACATGGGGTGGAACCGACATCACGACGCCTTCCTGGAGCTGAACTTCCGCGGCATGGTGACCCGGCTGCCGGGCCTGCTGGGGTCGAGCTTCCGGCTCGCCTGGCAGGCCGACCGGCGCGCCGCACGGACGGTACTGGCCGCCGAGGCGGGCCGGGGGGCCGCGCAGGCGGTGAGTCTCCTCGCGGTGAACAGCGTGCTGGGCCGCGTGATCACCGGCGGCGCCCTCCAGGACCGGCTGCGCGGCGCCGCCCCCGCACTGGCCGCCATGGCGGCGGTGATGCTGGTCGCCGCCGTGCTGCGGGCCGCGTCCACGTACGCCACCGGCCGGCTCGAACCCAAGGTGGAGCGGCTGGCGACCGAGCGTTACCTGGAGCGGGCGGCGGCGGTGGAGCTCGCCGCGATCGAGGACCACGCGTTCCACAAGCTGCTGGACACCGCCCAGTACGGCGCCTCCTCCGCGCGCCGGATGATCGCGTACGGCACCCGTGTGGTGAACGCGATGATCTCGCTGGTCGCGGCGGCCGGGGTGCTCACCGTGCTGCATCCGGTGCTGCTGCCGCTGCTCGTCACCATGACGCTGCCGAGCGCGTGGAGCGCGCTGACCAACGCCCGGCGCCACTACGAGTCCTTCCACACCTGGGTCCAGCACGCCCGTGCCGGGCACCTGCTCAGCGGCCTGCTCACCGAGCCCGCGGCGGCGCCGGAGATCCGCGTACACGGCGTCGGCCCGTTCCTGCTGCGCCACTACCGGGCGATGTCGGAGACCGCGGAGGCGGAGCAGGCCCGGCTGGCCCGGCTCGCGGCCCGCACGGGTCTGTTCGCGGCGGCCTGGACCGGCCTGGCGACCGTGGCGACGTACGCGACGCTCGGCGGGTTGCTGCTGTCCGGGGCGATGGCGCTCTCGGTGGCCGGTACGGCGGTGATCGCCATCCGCACCGGCTCGGCGAGCCTGGACACCCTCGTCCTGGAGATCAACGAGCTGCACGAGGAGGCGCTCTTCGTGGGTGATCTGCACCGTCTCTACGCCGAGGCGGCCGAGCGGGCGATTCCGGTGGGCGGTGAGCCCCTGCCGGAGGACCCGCGGGAGATCCGGTTCGAGAACGTCACGTTCAGCTATCCGGGCGAGGCCGCCCGCCCCGCGCTCGACGACGTGACCCTCACCATCCCGCTCGGCCGAATCGTGGCGCTGGTCGGTGAGAACGGCTCCGGCAAGACGACCCTGGTCAAGCTGCTGGCCGGCCTGTACACCCCGGAGCGGGGCCGGATTCTGTGGGACGGCGTCGACGCGGCGCGAGCGGACCGCCACGCCCTCGCCGAGCGCGTGGCGATGGTGGCGCAGGACTTCAAGCGCTGGCCGTTCACGGCCCGGGTCAACGTGGCGATCGGCCGCCCGTCGGCACCGCTCACCGACGAGCGCCTGTACGGGGCGGTCGGCGAGGCGGGCGCCGAGGAGGTGGTCGCCGACCTGCCGAGGGGCCTGGACACTCTGCTGGCCCGCCACTTCAGCGGCGGGCACGAGCTGTCCGGTGGCCAGTGGCAGCGGCTCGGCATTGCGCGGGCGGCCTACCGGCGTGGCCGCATCCTGATCGTGGACGAGCCGACGGCGGCGCTCGACGCCCGCGCCGAGCTGGAGGTCTTCGAGCGGATCCGGGGGCTGGCCGACGGCGGTCAGACGGTCGTGCTGATCACCCACCGGCTGGCGTCCGTGCGCCACGCCGACCTGGTGCACGTCCTCGACCAGGGCAGGCTCGTGGAGTCCGGCCCTCCCGACGAGCTGCTGGCCACCGGCGGCCTCTACGCGGAGCTGTACGCGCTTCAGGCGGAGCAGTTCACCGGGAAGGTGCCCGCTCCGAAGGCGGGCTGACCGTTCACAGCACAGAGCCCGCTCCGAAGGCGGGCCGACCGTTCACAGCACAGAGCCCGCTCCGAAGGCGGGCCGACCGTTCACAGCACAGAGCCCGCTCCGAAGGCGGGCCGACCGTTCACAGCACAGAGACG
>NZ_JBEYZY010000003.1:217992-236185 GCF_040646295.1 Streptomyces sp. NPDC046197
CCCGCCTCGGAGGCGGGCCGACCCGGCAGGTCAGGCAGTCGCGTCACAGCCGGCCTCGCCGCCCCGGACGATCACCAGGAACGTGTCCGTCGCCAGATCCATCACGACCTCCGCGGGCAGGCCCTCCAGACGTCGCGCATGCGCGAACTCCTCCGCCGGCCACGACCCGCGCGGCCCGCCGGCGGGAAAGCGCTCGAGCACCGTTCGCCCGTTCACCCTGCACCTCCATGTAGCGCTGTACTCGTAGAGTTAAACGCCAAGCATGGGGTGTACGCCTCGCGCAGTGACGGTTCTGAGACGTACTTGACACTCGTTCAACGCCGAGAGTGATGCCTACCTCACACTTTCGGGCTATTCGATCACCCAGCGCGTCAATCCGCGTACATATCGTGTTCACTCTTCGTACTCGTCGCGCTCAGGAATGCGGAGCAGCTGCGGCGGCCCGCGTCCGCGACGGGCTGGGCCCGCCCCGCGAAGAGGTCCAGCAGGGTGGCCTTGCCGTCGCCTCCCTCGAAGACGTATTCCGTGTCGGTCCCGACCATGGGCAGCCGCCTCCGCTCGGCGTTGAGCGCGTCACGCGCGCGCGTGATCTTTTTCCGTACCTCACCGGCAGCGTGAGCAGGCCGCGGGGCCCGCAGGGAGGGCCGCCACCGCGGTTCGCCGTCCGCGAGGCCAGCTCCGGGAACCGTTCCAGCAGGGCCGCCGGCGCGATCTCGGTCTCGGTGCGGGCCAGTGGGGCACCCAGGCAGTAGTGGATGCCGTGGCCGAGGGCGAGGTGACCGGAGGTGTCGCGGCCGAGGTCGAGCCGGTCGGGGCGGGGGAAGCGGGCGGGGTCGCGGTCGGCGGCGGACAGGGACACCCATACCGTCTCGCCCGCGGGCACGGCGACGCCGCCGCGGATCGAGCAGGCACGGGCAGCCGTGACCCCAACTCCCCCACGATCGCGGGCACATCGACGGTCAGCGGCTCGCGGTCCCGCATCAGGACGCGCCCGTTGACCACGGTGGTGCGCACGTCGGAGGCGCGGGCGCTGTGCACGAGGGTGGCGGCGAGGTCGTGGACGGGCTGCGTGTTCGGCCGGTGAGGTCGACGAGGGCGAGGCCGGCCCGGCGCGAGGCCCCCGGCCGTCTCGCCGAGGTCGACCGCGCGAGCGCTCCGCAGCGTTGCTGCGTTGCGTGGTGCAGAGCCTGACGGGCGGTCGGTCGGCGCGGGTCGCCCTCGGCGGACTTCTTGGATCAGGAAGGTCAGCGCCATCGCCTCTCACACGTCCAGGGAGTTGTCGGAGGCGGCCCCGTCCGTGGCGAGTCCGACCGGGATGCCGAGGTCGGCGAGGGCGCGGACGGGTGTGGTGGTCGGCGAGGCGAACTTGAGGCAGCCGCGCGGTGCGGCGCAGGACCGGGCGGTGGCGGCGAGGTCGGCGTCGGTCACGGTGTAGGGGGCGTGCGGGGGCGGCCTCGGCAGCGGGGGCGACGGAGACGACGACGCCGTCCCGTACGACGACGGCCGCGTCCTACCGGAACCGGATGCCTTCTTGATCGTCGTGCGCAACGGCGGTGCATCCGGTGATGATGAGATCGGCAGGGGAGCCGTTCGGAGAAGAGTGGCTCCCCGGTGAGTGCCTCGCGGGAGACCGGCTCCCGGGAGAGTGGCTCATCACGTCAACGTACGACGGCGTCGTGGCGGCGGGTGAGCCGAACCGCGCATCCGGTCACGGCACTGTCGCCCGGCGGGCCGCGCGGGCACCCTGGCCTCACCACTGCCCGCCCCGGATCCTGGAAGGAGCCCGACATGCTCCTCGGCACCTGGAACCTGGAGAACCTGTACCGGCCCGGCGGCCCCTACGGCCCCAAGGACAAGGCCGCCTACGACACGAAGCTCGCCGCCCTCGCCGCCGTGATCACCGAACTCGATCCGGCGCTGCTCGGCGTGCAGGAGGTCGGGGATCCGGACGCGTTGCGGGACCTGGCGGAGCTGCTGGACGGCGACTGGCACCTGGCGATCTCCGAGCATCCGGACGGTCGGGGCATACGCGTGGGATTCCTCAGCCGTACCGCGCTGGACGTGCTCTCCGACACGGCGGCGTTCCCGGGGCGGCTGCGGCCCGTACAGGCCGACGACTCCGGGTCTCAGGACGCGCAGGCCGGGCGCGGCTTCCTGGCGGTGGGGACCGAGACGGCGGCCGGGCCGCTGCGGGTGGCGGTCGCCCACCTCAAGTCGAAGCTGCTGACCTACCCGGGCGATCGGTTCGTCCCGCACGACGAGGGCGAGCGGGCACGCTACGGCGCGTACGCCCTGTACCGGCGGGCCGCCGAGGCCGCGACGCTGCGGGCGCTGGCCGACGAGCTGCTGGCCGGCGAGGGCGGCACGCGGGACGTGGTCGTGCTCGGCGACCTCAACGACGAGGTGCAGGCCGCGACCACCCAGATCCTGCTGGGCCCGCCCGGCTCCGAGATCGGCACCCCGGGCTACGACCACCCCGACCAGGGCGACGCCGTCCGGCTGTGGGACGTGGCCCCGCTCATCCCCGCCGAGCGGCGCTACTCGCGGGTGAACTCCGGACGCCGTGAGCTGATCGACCATGTGCTGGTCAGCCATCACCTGGTCCATCGGCTGACGGAAGCGGGCACCGGTCTGCCGGACGACAGTGCGCCCCGGCTGCCGTCGATCGGCCCCGACCCGGCGGAGCGGCAGGGCGCGCCGGGGTCGGACCATGCGCCGGTGTGGGTGCGCGTGGGTTAGGGCCTGTCCGGCCGATCAGGTCGCAGGAAAGTGACGGCGCCCGATCAGCCCGGGTGAGCGGGGGCTGGTGCGTCCCGGCTGCGGGTCGGGGCTCGGCGGCACGGGTGAGCAGGGCAGTGACATTCGCCGTCAGAACGGCCGCCACGCTTCGAAGAGGGCCTGGACGACGAGAAGGACCTCGATCCGGCGACTTCGGCGACTTCGGCGAGGAAAAATCGCGTGCGTCGGCGACGAGGGGCCCTCATGATCGGACGGTTGCCCGCGTCGGCTCCTGGAGCCCGCGTGATGCGGCGCGTCACCGCCGAACGGTCTCGTTCGTCGACGTTGCTCGGTGTGGCGTGCCTTGGCCGCACGGGGCAGTTGGTGGAGAGCACTACGACGGCCGTCGTGCCGGAGGAGGCGCGTGCGTGAGGGACGATCCGACGGTTGTGCTGCGCCGGGCGGACGGCCGGGATGCCGCCGCCGTGGCCGACGTCTGGCTGCGGTCCTTCGCCGCCGCGCTGCCCACCGTCGTAAGGCCACGGTCCGACGACGAGGTGCGGGCGTACATCCGGGACGTGCTGGTGCCGTCGCGGGAGACCTGGGTCGCCGAGGCGGCTGACGGCGGCGGCATCGTGGGGATGATGGTGCTCGACGGCGACCTGTTGTCCCAGCTCTACCTCGCCCCGGACCGGCGCGGGCAGGGCATCGGCAACCGCTTCGTCACGCTGGCCAAGGAACGCAGGCCGAAGGGCCTGACGCTGTGGACCTTCCAGGTCAACACACCCGCACACCGCTTCTACCAGCGGCACGGCTTCGTCGCCGCCGAGTACACGGACGGCAGCGGGAACGAGGAGCGGGAACCGGACGTGCGTTACGTCTGGCGCCCGTGAGCGAGCGTGGTGGTTGCCGTCGCCGACGGGCCCCGGTGCGGCAGTCCCGCAGCGTCCGCCGCCGTGCGCAGGACGTCTCTCAGCATCGCGGGGGTGAGCTTGCCGGTGAAGGTGTTGCGCTGGCTGACGTGGAAGCAGCCGAAGAGCTCGATGCCGTCGAGCCGTACCCGAGTTCCGTGGGCGAAGGCGGGGCGTGGCCGGGGCACCGTCCAGCCCGCCTCGGTGAAGGCCGGCAGCGCTGCCTGCCAGCCGAAGGCGCCCAGCACGACCACCGACCGCAGCGTGGGCCGCAGCAGTCCGAGCTCCTGCACGAGCCAGGGTCGGCAGGTGTCCCGCTCCCCGGGCGTCGGCTTGTTGGCGGGCGGTGCGCAGTGCACCGGTGAGGTGATGCGCACCCCGTACAGCTCCAGCCCGTCGTCGGCGGCGACGGAGGTGGGCTGCGAGGCGAGCCCCACGTCGTACAGCGCCTCGTACAGCACGTCGCCGGAGCGGTCGCCGGTGAACATGCGGCCGGTGCGGTTGCCGCCGTGCGCGGCCGGGGCGAGTCCGACGATCAGCAGCCGTGCGTCCGGCGGCCCGAAGCCGGGTACCGGTCGGCCCCAGTACGTCCACTCGGCGAAGGCGGCGCGTCTGGTGCGGGCCACCTCCTCGCGCCAGGCGACCAGGCGCGGGCAGGCCCGGCAGTCCGCGATCCTCTGGTCGAGGGCGGTGAGGCCGCTGGTTTCCATGCCTCCACCGTAGGTCGGGTCCGGCGAAAACCGGTCGGGCCCACCCGATCCGAGGGGCTAAGGTCGAAGGCATGGCTTCCGAGGCTGACGAGGACAGGACCGCGCGGGACGGAGCCGGGGCGCAGGCCGCCGGTGCGCACGCCGGGGCGATGGCCGCCCTTGCGCACAACGGTGCTGAAACGACGGCTGCCGGGCCGCGAGCCCTGGATGCCAACGGCCCGCGGGCCCTCGATCCCAACGGTCCGCAGGCCCTCGATCCGAAAGTCGCCGCCGCCGTCGCCGCCGCGGAGGCCGCCGGTCCTGCCAGTGGCGAGACCGTGCGGATCGACAGCTGGATCTGGTCGGTACGCCTGGTCAAGACCCGCTCCGTCGGCGCCGCCGCCTGCCGGGGCGGCCATGTCCGAGTGAACGGCGAGCGGGTGAAGCCCGCCCACTCCGTGCGCGTCGGCGACGAGGTGCGGCTGCGGCACGACGGCCGGGAGCGGGTGGTCGTCGTCAAGCGCCTCATCCGCAAGCGCGTAGGTGCTCCCGTGGCCGTGCAGTGCTACATCGACAACTCCCCGCCGCCCCCGCCCCGCGAGGCCATCGCCCCCATCGGCATCCGCGACCGCGGCACGGGCCGCCCCACCAAACGGGACCGCCGCGAGCTGGAACGACTGCGCGCCTTCGGCGGCCACCCCCCAGGCCCCGGGGGACGGTGACGCGCCCCGGTCATCCCCGGCGCCGTACCAGCCGCAGCAGTTCCGCGTTGTGGCCGCGCCGTGCCCGGGCGATGAGGGCGAGCGGCACGATCAGGATGAGCGGGGTCGCCGCGTACTGTCCGTCGAAGACGGTGAGCTGCACGATGAACGCGCCCACCATCAGCGCGCTCAGCGTCGTCGCCGCCACCGACTGCAGCACCGGGACCAGCAGCGCGACGGCTCCGGCGAGTTCCAGGGCGCCGATGGTGTACATGCCGGTACTGCCCCAGCCGATCCTGTCGAAGGACTCGACGGCCGACGGGTGCGCGATCAGCTTGGGCAGGGCGCTCGCGAGGCCGTAGAAGAGGGCGAGCAGCACCTGTACGGCGCGCAGGGCGCTACGGGCGCGGCGGCCGCGGGCGGACTCGGCCGCCCCTGAGGCCGCCCCTGAGGCAGCGGACGAGCCGGAGGCGAGAGACGGGACGGAAGCGGTGGTCTCGGACATGGGGTCTCCTGTGGGAAGCGGTGCGTAACGCCGTCGCCGAGGTAGACCTGTCCACGCCCCGGAAGTCATCGGCCCCGGTGCACAGCGGGAAGCAAGCAGTGCGGGGCGCTCGTCGGTGGCGGGCAGTGCGCGTGGTTCTCCGCCTGGGTCACGTCGTCCTTTGGTCACGTCGTCGCCGAAGAGTACGTTGCAAGCAGGAGTGATGACCGGCGATGCGTACGGGCAGTGAACCGGCAACCGCGCGCAGTGCCCTGCGGGCGCGGTTCTGGCTGAGCCTGTGGGGGATGGTCTGGGCGGTCTTCGGTACGGCCGTGTTCGCGCTGGTGGGCCGGCCGGGGTGGGCCATCGCCTGCGGCGTGCTGTGGGTGGTGATCACCATCGACATGGCGGTGATCGTCCGGCACATACGGCAGGGCCCCCACTACCAGCCCGGACGTGATGTCCCCCCGTACCAGCCACCTCAGCGGCGACCCTAGCGGTACGCCCCCCTGCCCGGTGACGCGCTCAGGACTCGAACCGCGCCCGCTGCAGGTACTGCGGGTTCGGGTCGAGGGCGGCCGCCAGCCGGAAGTGCCGCCTGGCCTGGTTCGGGCGGCCCTGGCGCTCGTAGGTGCGGGCGAGCGCGAAGTGCGCGAACGCGTTGTCCGGCTCGCGTTCCAGGACGATGGTGAACTCCAGCTCGGCGGGTCGCAGTTGCGCGGCCGCGAAGAAGGCCCGCGCGCGCAGCAGGCGGGCGGCCGTGTTCTCCGGGTGCGCGGCGATGACGCCGTCGAGCAGCTTCACCGCGCCCCTCGGATCCCGCGCGGCGAGCAACTGTTCGGCGGCACGGAAGTCGATGACATGCGTCTCCGGAGTACGTCCGGTCGAACCGCTGGTCTCGGGCACGGCACATTCCTTCCCTCACTGGCGGGTTTCAACGCCCCGCCGGGGCACGGCTATTCCTGCCCTGCGCCCACCGCTCGTGCTCCGCGCCCCCCGAGGACCTGATCCTGAGCTCCTACTCCTGAGGCGCTGTCCGCGGCGCGTGGGCTCTGCGGAGCAGCTCGGCCCACACTTCCCGCACGCGCCGCCGCAGCTGCTCCAGCGGTACGTCGTTGTCGATGACGATGTCCGCGATCTCCAGGCGCTTCTCGCGGGGCGCCTGGGCGGCCATGCGCGCGCGTGCGTCCTTCTCGGCCATGCCGCGCAGCCGCACCAGCCGGTCCAGCTGGGTCTCGGGAGCGGCGTCGACGACGATGACGAGGTCGTACAGGGGTGCGAGGCCGTTCTCCGCGAGGAGCGGCACGTCGTGGATCACGACGGCGTCCGGCGCGGCGGCCTCCTCGAGCTCGCGGGAGCGGGCGCCCACCAGGGGATGCACGAGGGAGTTGAGGACGGCCAGCTTCTGCGGGTCGGCGAAGACGATGGAGCCGAGCTTGGGGCGGTCCAGGCTGCCGTCGGCGGCCAGCACCTCCTCGCCGAAGGCCTCGACGACGGCCGCGAGCCCGGGGGTGCCCGGGGCGACAACCTCGCGCGCGATGCAGTCGGCGTCGATCAGCACGGCTCCGCACTCGACGAGCAGCCGTGACACCTCACTCTTGCCGGCGCCGATGCCGCCGGTCAGGCCCACCTTCAGCATGAGCGGAAGCTTAGGGCCTGACCGCGGCCGGGCATCCGGCGGGCGTCAGTTGTCGCCCTCGCGCTCCGCCAGGAACCGTTCGAACTCGCGTCCGATCTCGTCCGCCGACGGGATCTCCACGGGCTCGGCGAGCATGTTGCCCCTGGTCTCCGCGCCCGCGGCGGCGTCGTACTGGTGCTCGAGGCCCTGGACCAGGGCGGTGAGTTCCTCGTCGCCCTCCCGGATCTGCCGGTCGATCTCCGTCTGCGTGCGGTGGGCGTCGGTGCGCAGGGAGTGCGCGATGCCCGGCAGGACCAGGCCGGTGGCCGACGTGATCGCCTCCAGGGCGGTCAGCGCGGCGTCGGGGTAGGGCGAGCGCGCGATGTAGTGCGGGACGTGCGCCGCGACGCCCAGCACGTCGTGACCGGCCTGCATCAGGCGGTACTCGACCAGCGCCTCGGCGCTGCCGGGCACCTGGGCCTCCTCGAAGGGGCTGCGGTGGCCGGGAACGAGCTCGGCGCGGTTGCCGTGCGGGGTCAGCCCGACCGGGCGGGTGTGCGGGACGCCCATGGGAATGCCGTGGAAGTTGACCGACAGGCGTACGCCGAGTCGCTCCACGATCTGCCGTACGGCGGCGGCGAAGCGCTCCCACTCCACGTCGGGCTCGGGGCCGGACAGCAGCAGGAAGGGCGCGCCGGTGGTGTCCTGGACGAGCCGCACCTCGATGGCGGGTTCCTCGTACCCGGCCCAGCGGTCGCGCTGGAAGGTCAGCAGCGGGCGGCGGGCGCGGTAGTCGACGAGCCGGTCGTGATCGAAGCGGGCCACGACCTGGTGGGGCAGCGAGTCGAGGAGCCGGTCGACGATCTGGTCGCCGGTCTCGCCCGCGTCGATGTATCCGTCGAAGTGGTAGAGCATGACAAGTCCGGCCGACTCCTGGGCGAGCGCCATGTCGACGACGGCCAGGCCCTTCGGTTCCCATGCGTACAAACCCTGCGGATCAAGCACTGTGACCGCTCCTCCTCGTATTCGTACTGCTCAACGAGGTGCGGGGCACGGGCATTCCCAACCCACGGTCTTTTGCGGGCGCTTGCCGCGATCGCCGCGGCGCGTTGTGGGGGCGGGCCGCCGTCCCGGACACGTCTGAGGGGCCGCACCCCGAAAGGTGCGGCCCCTCGACTATCGGCTGCTAAGCCTCAGCGGCAGCGTTCAGCTCTGGCCGCCGGCCAGCTTCTCGCGCAGGGCAGCCAGCGCCTCGTCCGAGGCGAGGGCGCCGGAGTTGTCGCCACCCTCGGAGGAGTACGAGCCACCGGTCGCGGCCGGAGCGGCGGCCTCGCCACCCTCGGCAGCGGCGGCAGCGTCGGCCTCACGGGACTTGATGACCTGCTGCTGGTGCTGCTCGAAGCGCTGCTGCGCCTCGGCGTACTGGCGCTCCCACTCCTCGCGCTGCTTCTCGTAGCCCTCGAGCCAGTCGTTGGTCTCGGGGTCGAAGCCCTCGGGGTAGATGTAGTTGCCCTGGTCGTCGTAGGACGCGGCCATGCCGTACAGGGTCGGGTCGAACTCCACCGAGGCCGGGTCGGCACCGAAGGACTCGTTGGCCTGCTTCAGCGAGAGGCTGATGCGACGACGCTCGAGGTCGATGTCGATGACCTTGACGAAGATCTCGTCGTTGACCTGGACGACCTGCTCCGGGATCTCCACGTGGCGCTCGGCCAGCTCGGAGATGTGGACCAGACCCTCGATGCCCTCGTCCACGCGGACGAACGCACCGAACGGAACCAGCTTCGTGACCTTGCCGGGCACGACCTGGCCGATCTGGTGGGTGCGGGCGAACTGCTGCCACGGGTCTTCCTGGGTCGCCTTCAGCGACAGGGAGACGCGCTCGCGGTCCATGTCGACGTCGAGGACCTCGACGGTGACCTCCTGGCCGACCTCGACGACCTCGGAGGGGTGGTCGATGTGCTTCCAGGACAGCTCGGAGACGTGGACCAGACCGTCGACGCCACCGAGGTCCACGAAGGCACCGAAGTTGACGATCGAGGAGACCACACCGGAGCGGACCTGACCCTTCTGGAGGGTCGTGAGGAACGTCTGGCGGACCTCGGACTGGGTCTGCTCCAGCCAGGCACGGCGGGACAGGACCACGTTGTTGCGGTTCTTGTCCAGCTCGATGATCTTCGCCTCGAGCTCCTTGCCCACGTAGGGCTGGAGGTCGCGGACGCGGCGCATCTCGACCAGGGAGGCCGGGAGGAAGCCGCGCAGGCCGATGTCGAGGATGAGACCACCCTTGACGACCTCGATGACGGTACCGGTGACGATGCCGTCTTCTTCCTTGATCTTCTCGATGGTGCCCCAGGCACGCTCGTACTGGGCGCGCTTCTTCGAGAGGATCAGGCGGCCTTCCTTGTCCTCCTTCTGGAGGACGAGGGCCTCGATCTCGTCACCGACGGCGACGACCTCGTTGGGGTCGACGTCGTGCTTGATCGAGAGCTCGCGGCTCGGGATGACACCTTCGGTCTTGTAACCGATGTCGAGCAGGACCTCGTCCCGGTCGACCTTCACGATGACGCCGTCGACGATGTCGCCGTCGTTGAAGTACTTGATCGTCTCGTCGATCGCTGCGAGGAAGGCTTCCTCGTTACCGATGTCGTTGACCGCTACCTGCGGGGTGGTGGCGGTGGTCTCGGTGCTGCTCGTCATGTGGGAAAGGGCTCCGGTACGGACATTGAAGTCGTAGGTACTGCTTACGCCGGGAGCCCGTTTCGCTCTGCAGAAGCCGGACAGCCAAGGAAGCGCCGATCCAGGACACCAGGTGCCCGGTGGCGCCTCGACAACCGAGGGGACATACAACAGATGCGAGCGCAGCCTGCTACGTCTGAGGTGCGCAGGCCCGCAGCGCAACTTGTAGCATACGGGGGCAGCCGGACAGGGTCAATGCGCGAAGCCGCACACCCGGGGCGGATCGCCGCATACCCGGCACAAAACCTGTCCTCCGAAGCCACGCGGACGCCGGGGCGCCCCCCTGGTGACGCCGCCGGACGGGTTGCACGGAAGAGTACGACGAGGGAGCCGATCATCCAAGAGCCCGAACCGTTCGAGCCGGAGGCGACCCGACGCGAGGCGGGGGTCGCGGAGAGCGCCCGGGCCAACCGGGGCTGGTGGGACCGGAACGCGGACGAGTACCAGATCGAGCACGGCACGTTCCTCGGCGACGACCGCTTCGTATGGGGCCCCGAGGGCCTGGACGAGGCCGGGGCGGAGCTGCTCGGGCCGCCCGGGGAGCTGAAGGGCAGGGACGTCCTGGAGATCGGCGCCGGCGCCGCCCAGTGCTCGCGCTGGCTGGCCGCCCAGGGGGCGCACCCGGTCGCCCTGGACGTCTCCCACCGCCAGCTGCAGCACGCGCTGCGCATCGGCGGAACGTTCCCACTGGTGTGCGCCGACGCGGGCGCGCTCCCGTTCGCGGACGGGTCGTTCGACCTGGCCTGCTCGGCGTACGGGGCGCTGCCCTTCGTCGCCGACCCGCGGCTGGTGCTGCGGGAGGTGCACCGGGTGCTGCGGCCGGGCGGGCGGCTGGTTTTCTCCGTGACGCATCCGATCAGGTGGGCCTTCCCGGACGAGCCCGGCCCGGAGGGGCTGTCGGTGTCCGCCTCGTACTTCGATCGCACGCCGTACGTCGAGCAGGACGAGGACGGACGCGCGGTCTACGTCGAACACCACAGGACCATCGGCGACCGGGTGCGGGACGTCGTGGCATCCGGTTTCCGGCTGGTGGACCTCGTCGAGCCGGAGTGGCCGGTCTGGAACACCTCCGAATGGGGCGGCTGGTCGCCGCTGCGCGGGAACCTGATCCCGGGGACGGCGATCTTCGTCTGCGAGCGAGACTGAGCGTGTGATCCGCTACGACGCCCTGGACGCGCTGCCCGTGCGCGGCGCCCTGCCCGCCCTGGACGACGCCCTCGACGGGCACGGCACCGCGGTGCTCGTCGCGCCGCCCGGTACCGGCAAGACGACGCTGGTGCCGCTGGCGCTGGCGGGTCTGCTGGGTCGGGGACCGGCGCGGCGGGTGGTGGTGGCCGAGCCGCGGCGGATCGCGGCGCGGGCGGCGGCGCGGCGGATGGCGTGGCTGCTGGGCGAGCAGGCCGGCGAGAGCGTCGGCCACACCGTGCGCGGCGAGCGGGTCGTCGGGCGGCACGCGCGCGTGGAGGTCGTCACGACCGGTGTGCTGCTGCAGCGGCTCCAGCGCGACCAGGAGCTGACGGGTGTCGACGTGGTCGTGCTCGACGAGTGCCACGAGCGGCATCTGGACGCGGACACGGTGGCCGCGTTCCTGTGGGACGTCCGGGAGACCCTGCGGCCGGAGCTGCGGCTGGTGGCCGCGTCGGCGACGACCGACGCCCAGGGGTGGGCGCGGCTGCTGGGCGGGGCTCCGGTGGTCGAGGCGGCGGGCGCCGCGTATCCCGTGGAGGTGGTGTGGGCTCCGCCGGCGCGTCCGGTACGGCCGCCGCACGGTATGCGGGTGGACCCCGCGCTGCTGGCGCACGTGGCGTCGGTGGTGCGGCGGGCGCTGACCGAGCGGGCGGGGGACGTGCTGTGTTTCCTGCCGGGCGTGGGCGAGATCTCCCGGGTCGCCGGGCAGCTGGGCGATCTCGGCGGTGTCGACGTGCTGCAGGTGCACGGGCGGGCTGCCGCGGCCGTGCAGGACGCGGTGCTGGCGCCCGGTGCGCGGCGCCGGGTGGTGCTCGCCACCTCGGTGGCCGAGTCGTCGCTGACGGTCCCCGGGGTGCGGGTGGTCGTGGATGCGGGGCTGGCCCGGGAGCCGCGGGTGGACCATGCGCGCGGGTTGAGCGCGCTGACGACCGTACGGGCCTCACAGGCGGCGGGGCGGCAGCGGGCGGGGCGTGCCGGGCGTGAGGCCCCGGGGACGGTGTACCGGTGCTGGGGGGAGGCCGAGGACAGGCGTCTGCCGCGGTTCCCGGCGCCGGAGATCAAGGTGGCCGACCTGACGGCGTTCGCCCTGCAGACGGCCTGCTGGGGCGACCCGGAGGCCTCCGGGCTGGCGCTGCTGGATCCGCCGCCTGGCGGGGCGATGGCGGCGGCGCGGGCGGTTCTGACGGCGGTGGGAGCGGTGGACCGCGTCGGGCGGGCCACGGAACGGGGGATGCGGCTGGCCCGGCTCGGCACGCACCCCCGGCTGGGGCGGGCGCTCCTCGACTCCGGCGGGGCGGGTGCGGCCGCGGAGGTGGTCGCGCTGCTGAGCGAGGAGGCACCGCGGGAGTACGGATCCGATCTCGCCGGTGCTCTGCGGGTCGCTCGGCGTGGGGGTGACCTCTACGCCTCGCGGTGGCGGGCGGAGGTCCGGCGGCTTCGGGCCGTCGTTCCGGAGGTTTCCCACCCGCCCACGCGTGACTCCCGTACGCAGGTGGACGCAGGGGCCGGGGCAGGCGCCCCGGACGAGGGGGCCGCCGGCGAGCGGCCTGAGGCCGGGGACGACCGGGTCGCCGGGCTCGTGGCGGCCCTCGCCTTTCCCGAGCGGGTCGCCAGACTCGACGGCGGGTCGTATCTCATGGCTTCCGGGACGCGGGCCGAACTTCCGGAGGCATCACCTCTGCGCGGGGCGCCGTGGATCGCCGTGGCCGTGGCCGACCGTCCCGTCGGCAGGGGGCACGCGCGCGTGCAGCTCGCCGCGGCCATCGGCGAGGACATCGCACGGGCGGCGGCCGGGGCCCTGCTGGAGCAGCGGGACGAGGTCCGCTGGGCGGACGGGGATGTCGTCGCCCGGCGGGTCGAGCGGCTCGGGGCGATCGAGCTGGCGGTGCGACCACTGGCCGACGCCGATCCCGCGCTCGTACGGGAAGCGCTTCTCGACGGGTTGCGGCAGGAAGGGCTCGGGCTGTTGCGGTGGGCGCCGGAGGCCGTGGTGCTGCGGCAGCGGCTGGCCTTTCTGCGCATGCACCTGGGGGAGCCCTGGCCCGACGTCTCCGACGACGTGCTGCACGCGCGCGTGGAGGAGTGGTTGCAGCCCGAGCTCGGCCGGGCCCGGCGGCGGGCGGACCTGGCGCGGATCGACGCCGGGCAGGCGCTGGCCCGGCTGCTGCCCTGGGCCTGCGGCACCGCCGCCCGGCTGGACGAACTCGCTCCGGAGCGGATCACCGTGCCCAGCGGCTCCCGGATCCGGATCGACTACGCCAACCCGGAACAGCCCGTGCTCGCCGTGAAGCTGCAGGAGATGTTCGGGCTGGAGACGTCGCCCGCAGTCGCCGGGGTGCCCGTCCTGGTGCACCTGCTCTCCCCCGCCGGGCGGCCCGCCGCCGTCACCGCCGACCTCGCCTCCTTCTGGCGGGACGGCTACAGGGGCGTCCGGGCCGAACTGCGGGGGCGGTATCCGAAGCACCCCTGGCCCGAGAACCCGGCGACCGCGGAGCCGACCCGGCACACAAACGCCCGGCTCAGGCGCTGAGCGGCTGCGGCTCGGTGGCCTGTGCCGGTTCCGGGCCCGACGGACGGCGGCCGCGGGCCTCCAGCCAGAGGGAGAACGACAGCAGCACTGCGCCCAGGACGAGGAAGCCCCACGGCAGGTACGACGTCATCAGCAGGACCAGCCGGCGCTGGGACTTGACGAGGCTCACCGTGTGCCGGATGTATTCCTCGCGCATCTTCACGTGCCCGGCGAAGGCCGTCACCCTGTCCCGGCCGCCGAGCAGGGTGCCGCCGCGCAGCTCCTCCTTGTGGATCTCCTCGCCGTAGACGGGGGCGCCGGTGACGGGTTCGACCCAGAACCTGCGGACGGTGGTGTACCAGCGGGTGGTTCCCGTCCCGGCGACCGACTCGGGGGTGACGCCCTCGACGGGCATCGCCTTGGGGAAGGGGACCTTGGTCCAGGGGATGATCTGCTCGAAGCAGTAGACGGTCAGCCCGCGGAAGTTCTGGGTGCCCCGGTAGTGGATGGGGGCGGTGACGCGGGCCTGGGCGTCGAAGTACTCGTAGTCCCGCTTCTTCGTCAGGAAGGGCCACTTGAACTCGATGCCCTGCCGGCGCACCGGGTCGCCGTCGACCATCTCGCCCGTGGCGTGGACGGGTTCCTGGGTGTGGGCGTCGAAGATGTAGCGCTCGGGGATCCGGGAGACCATCTTGCCGTCGGGACCCTGGACGTAGGACAGGCCGTCCCAGACGACCACGTCCCGGCCCGCCGTCCGCTCGATCCGCTTCGAGGCCTCCACGTTGCCCTTGAGGGTCTGCACGATGGTGACCACGGGGACCGTGCGGGCCTTCATGGTGCCGTAGTCGAGGAGGGTGGCGTTCCTGGCCTCCAGGACCATGTCCTGGTACTCGTTGGCGGGCACCTTGGCCAGGCGCGGGAAGGCGTACCAGCGCAGCAGCGGGGACAGTGCCGCGCAGAACACGGCGAAGGCGAGCAGGACCAGACTGGCCTTGCGGCGCATCTTTGCCTCCCTCCCGGACGGGTGCGGCTACGGATGTGCGGGCACCGTCGTCAGCAGCGGCTTCGGGGACGTCCGGCCCTGCGGCGAGCCCATGGCGGTGATCGTCACAACCAGCGCGAGCGCGACGGCGAGACCGGTCGCGGCGGCGATCAGGGGGCGCATGCTGGCCTCCCGGCGGACGGAGACGGGCTGGAACCGGCAGGACTGGTACGGACACGCCGGAACTGATAGAGCGTCAGATCCGGCACCGTAGCAACGGGCGGCCGAGATGAGAACACGTCGCGCACGCAAGAGGGCGCCCCTTCGCCGGGAGAGGCGAAAGGGGCGCCCTGCACACCGTCCGGGGTGCTTACGCCGAGGGGCTGGGCGACGGAGCGGCCGACGTGCCGGCCGGAGCCACCTTCAGTTCCAGGGTCAGCGTGGCGCCACCGGCGGTGGTGATGCGCAGCAGGAAGGTGCCGGTGGTGTCGTCCGCGTACAGCTTGGGCAGCTTCAGCAGGCCCTTCGCGTCCGTCTGGAGGTCCTTCAGGGTACGTACGGGCTTGCCGTCCGCGTCCTTGAAGTAGGGGCCCTTGTCGTTCTCGATGAGGCCCGTGTCGTTCCGGGTGGGGCCCTTGTCGTCCTGGGTGGGGTCGTCGGCCGGCTTGACGAGGGTGGCGGTGGCCGCGACCTTGTCGGCGACGGCGCCCTTGTAGGTGGCCTTGACCTCGACCTGGTCGGCGAACTCCCCGCCCGGGGTGCACGTCAGGGGCTTGTCGCTGGTGCGGGTGAGCGTGTCGGCGACGCGCGGGGTGACGGTGGCCGGGTAGTCGAGGGCGGCGAGCGTCCGGCCCACGACCAGGGCGCGGACGGTGAAACCGCCCGCCTTCTCGCCCGCCTGGAGCAGGGGGGCGACGGCCACGCCCGAACTGTTGGTGACGACCGTGGCGACCTTCTCGCCACCGGTGAAGGCGGCATCGGTGTCGCCGCTGATCACGAACCGGACCCTGACCTTGCCGACGGCCTTGCCCTCCTTGGTCTCGGCACGTGTGCTGATCTTCTGGGCGAACGCGTGGCCGGCCATGGCCGTGAGCTTCGCCGTGCCCGCGTCCTTCAGGTGGTCCACCGTGTCGGTCGGGGTGGGCGTCGTGTGGGGCGGGGTCGGCGTGGGGGGCGGAGTCGGCGTGGACGGCGGGGCCGGCGGCGGTGTGGTGCCGCCGCCCGGCTTGGTGGGCTCGGTGGACTTGCCGGGCCGGGGGTCCGTCCTCGGTGTGGAGGGGCTCGGCTCGGTCGGCCGGGGGTTCGCGCCGGCCGTGGGGCCGCTGCGGTCGGAGGGCGGCGTGCCGGTGCCGTCCGGAATCGAGTGGGTGCCCTTGCGGTAGTACTCCAGCCACATCAGGACGGTGCTCAGGTAGTCCTGGGAGTGGTTGTAGCTGAGGATCGCGCTCCTGAGGTCGGCGTCGGCGGACATGTCCCAGCCGTTGCGGCACAGGTAGTGGCCGGTCGCGAGCGCGGCGTCGTAGACGTTGTTGGGATCCCGCTTGCCGTCGCCGTTGCCGTCACGGCCCGCCCAGGCCCAGGTCGACGGGATGAACTGCATGGGGCCGACCGCACGATCGAACGTGCTGTCGCCGTCGTAGGCACCGCCGTCGGTGTCCTTGATGTGAGCGAAGCCGTTGCCGTCGAGGACCGGGCCGAGGATCGGCGAGACGGTGGTGCCGTTCGCGTCGACGCGGCCGCCGCGGGCCTGCCCCGACTCCACCTGGCCGATGGCGGCGAGCAGTTGCCAGGGCAGGTTGCAGCCGGGCTTGGAGGTTCGCAGCTCGGCCTCCGCCCTCTTGTAGGCGTCGAGGACGGTGGCGGGTATGCCCGCCTCACCCGGGCTCCGGGAGACCGGGGTGCCGATGGTGGGTGCCGGGTTGGGGCTGTTCAGCGGCGGCAGGTCGGTGTAGTAGGGCGAGTTGCCGGTCGCGCCGCCGTCGGTCTGCGCATCGGGTGAGGGCGTGGCACCGGCGGCGGTCTGTCTGCCGTGGTCGTCGACCGTCACCCCCGGAGCCTGGGAGGCGGACAGGGCTGCGACCGCTGCCGCGGCCACGGCCGTGGTTGCCGCTCCCTTGCGCAGCCTCCTGCCGAAATGCGCCGCCATAGAGTGAACCCCTCCCGTGGACGCTCTGGCGTCCGTCTCTGCTGCCTGTTCGCCCTGTTGTGACGGTTCACCCGTGGTACCGGTTGCCCTCGTGGAGCTTTACGGGTGGTCTGTGCGCGTTTTCAGGTGTTCTCGTCGTGTTGTTCTCGTCGTGTTCTGTTCGCTCGTTCGACGCCTCCGTCGACGGAGCGACCCAGGTGACCCTACGACAACTTCCTCTGTGCCGGGACCCGTTCATGCCCGATTTTCACCGATTGGCCATGCACTGTTGTGACGAGGGCCCGCCGGCGGGCATCCCGCATACTGAACACCGCCGATCACCGGGTGGCCGGACCCGGTCGACATCCCACGGGGGGACCCAGTTGCCGTTCACTTTGAGCCATGCCGCGGCGGTACTGCCCGCGGTGCGGGGCGACGGAAGCGGGCGGGGCCGACTGGTGCCCGCGGTGCTCGTGGCGGGCTCCTTCTCGCCCGACATGACCTATTACGCGGCGAGTGTTCTGCCCGGGGCGATGGAGTTCGGCGAGGTTACGCACTCCTTCACGGGAGTGTTCACGATCGACGTGCTCATCGCCTGGGTGCTGGTGGCGCTGTGGCTGCTGGTGCGCGAGCCGCTGGTCGCGCTGCTGCCGCGGTCCCGCCAGGGGCGTACCGCGGCGCTGACACGGTGTGGGGTGCCGCGCGCGCCGGTACGGCCGTCGCTGGTGCTGTGGTGGTACGTCTCGGCCGCGCTGGGCGCGCTGACGCATGTGGTGTGGGACGCCTTCACGCACCTCGACCGGTGGGGGATGCGGCTGCTGCCGGTGCTGGGCGACCGGCTCGCGGGCGCGCCCCTGTACTGGTACCTGCAGTACGGCGGCTCGGCGGTGGCGGCGGTCGTCATCGTCTGGTTCGCCGGGCACGCCTTGCGGCGGGCACCGGAGGGTGATCCGACGGGCGTTCCGGCACTGTCGGTGCGCGACCGGTGGTGGGCCGGCGCGGTGGTCGGCGGCTGCGCGCTGACGGGGGCGGTACGGCGGGCCGCCGACTTGTGGGCCGTAGGGGCGCCGACGGCCGGGCCCGGGGACCTGATACCGACGCTGTGCTTCGGCGCGGGCGCCGGACTGGTCCTGGGGCTGCTCCTGTACGCCGGGGGCGTCCGGACGTGGCGCCCGGCTCGGGCCCTCGAAGGTTCCGGCAGGGACGCGGGGGCTGATGGTCCGGGGTGGGCGGCGGGACCTCCCGGAGATCCGGGGCGGGTCACGGAGTCCGGCCATCCGGGGCGGGCCGCGGGGCCTGGGGACGGGGAGCGAGCGGGGCCTGGTGGCGACCGCCGAGGCCGCGCAGCCCGGTGACGAGGGGCGCAGGCCCTGAGGGTGACCGGCTGGATCGCCAGGCCCGGTGACGAGAGGCGCAGGCCCTGAGGCTGACCGGCCCGATCGCCAGGCCCGGTGACGAGAGGCGCAGGCCCTGAGGCTGACCGGCCCGATCGCCAGGCCCGGTGACGAGAGGCGCAGGCCCTGAGGCTGACC
>NZ_JBEYZY010000003.1:236284-322353 GCF_040646295.1 Streptomyces sp. NPDC046197
CGGCCCGATCGCCAGGCCCGGTGACGAGAGGCGCAGGCCCTGAGGGGCTGACCGGCCCGATCGCCAGGCCCGGTGACGAGAGGCGCAGGCCCTGAGGGGCTGACCGGCCCGATCGCCAGGCCCGGTGACGGGAAAGGCCATGAGTCCTGGTGAGGCCCACAGAGACCGCGCAGCCCGGTGACGTAAAGCGCACGAGCCCGGGGAAAGCCCGGCAAGGCCACGCAGCCCGGTGACGAAAACGCCCACCGGCCCTGAAGGCGACCGCCGGGATCACGGGGCCTGGTGGTGCACGGGGATCGGGGGCCGGTGACGAGGAGCGCACGCGTCCTGAAGTGACCGGCGAGATCGCGGACCCCGGTGACGAAAACGCCCACCGGCCCTGAAGGCGACCGCCGGGATCACGGGGCCTGGTGATTGCGTGGGGTCAGCCGTCTCGGTGGTTGCGGTGGGGGCGGAACGGATGCGGGCCGCCCGTGCGGCCGGTGACAGGGGTCGCTGTTGCAACGAAGACCGTGAAGGTGGGCCCCGGGCCCGGCCGTGGGAGCCGGACGAGGAGAAGCGCGAGGTAGCCGCGGGCCATGTCGGCCCACAGGCGCCACGGGGATGCCTCGCCCGGGCCGGGAACGCCCGGGGTGAGCCTGCGGCGGAGGTCGGTCACGGCGCGGCGCAGGGTCCTCGTGAGGTCGGCGGGAATGCGGGCGGTGCTTGCGTCGGCCGCGAAGACCGGGACGGGCGGAGGCGGTGTGCGGGGCGCCGCCTCGGCGTCTGCCCGGGCCACCGTCGGCCGGTGGTTGAGCATGCGTATACCCATGCCCGCATCTTGGCGGGCGGCGGTGAGGGCTGCGTTTCTGCGGGGGCCACGTGAGTGATGCGCCCGCCGGGGGCGGGACGCTCCGGTTGCGCGAGTCGGCGCCGTCGCGGCCGGGGGGTCCTGCGGCCACAGGCGCCGCAGGACCCCCCCCGCCGGGCACACGAGGCTAGTGTGCCGCCGACTCCCAGTCCGGGCCGACGCCCACCGAGACGTCCAGAGGGGCCCGCAGCCGGACCGCGCTGGACATCTCGTGCCGGACGATCTCCTCCACGGCCGCACGCTCGCCGGGGGCGATCTCCAGCACGATTTCGTCGTGGACCTGGAGCAGCATGCGGGACCGGAGGCCGGCCCCGCGCAGCGCCCGGTCCACATGGAGCATCGCGATCTTCACGATGTCGGCCGCCGTGCCCTGGATCGGCGCGTTGAGGGCCATCCGCTCGGCCATCTCGCGGCGCTGGCGGTTGTCGCTGTTCAGGTCGGGGAGATAGCGGCGGCGGCCGAAGAGGGTCTCCGTGTAGCCCGTCGCCCGCGCCTCGTCGACCACGCGGCGCAGATAGTCCCGTACACCGCCGAAGCGCTCGAAGTACGCGTCCATCAGGGCACGCGCCTCGGCCGCCTCGATGTTCAGCTGCTGGGACAGGCCGAAGGCCGACAGCCCGTACGCCAGGCCGTACGACATCGCCTTGATCTTGCGGCGCATCTCCGCGTCCACCGCCGAACGGTCCACCGCGAACACCTGCGAGGCCGCCGTGGTGTGCAGGTCCTCGCCGGAGGTGAAGGCCTCGATCAGGCCGGCGTCCTCCGAGAGGTGGGCCATGACCCGCAGCTCGATCTGGCTGTAGTCGGCGGTCATCAGCGACTCGAAGCCCTCGCCGACCACGAAGCCGCGGCGGATGGCCCGGCCCTCGTCGGTGCGGACCGGGATGTTCTGCAGGTTGGGGTCCGTGGACGACAGGCGGCCGGTGGCCGCGACCGTCTGGTTGAACGTGGTGTGGATGCGGCCGTCCGCCGCGATCGTCTTGATCAGGCCCTCGACGGTGACGCGCAGCTTCGCCTGCTCGCGGTGCCGGAGCATGATCACCGGCAGCTCGTTGTCCGTCTGGGCGGCGAGCCATGCCAGGGCGTCGGCGTCGGTCGTGTAACCCGTCTTGGTCTTCTTCGTCTTCGGCAGGGCGAGCTCGCCGAAGAGGACCTCCTGGAGCTGCTTGGGCGAGCCGAGGTTGAACTCGTGCCCGGCCGCCGCGTGCGCCTCCTTCACGGCCTGCTGCACCGCGCCAGCGAACATCTGTTCCATGGCTTCCAGGTGAGCGCGGTCCGCGGCGATGCCGTGCCGCTCCATGCGGGCCAGCAGGGCGGAGGTGGGCAGCTCCACGTCGCGCAGCAGGTCGGCGGCGCCGACGTCCTGGAGCCGGCCCTCGAACGCCTGGCCGAGGTCGAGGATCGCGCGGGCCTGGATCATCAGGGCGTCGGCCTCGGCGCCGTCGTCGGTGCCGAAGGCCAGCTGGCCGTCGGCCGTGGCGGCGGGCGCGAGCTCCCGGTGCAGGTACTCCAGGGACAGCGCGTCCAGGTCGAAGGAGCGGCGGCCCGGCTTGACCAGGTAGGCGGCGAGCGCGGTGTCCATGGTGACGCCCTCGACGCTCCAGCCGTGCTCGGCGAGGACCCGCATGGCGCCCTTGGCGTCGTGGAGGATCTTGGGCCGGCCGGCGTCGGACAGCCAGGCCGCGAACGCGGTCTCGTCGGACTCGTCCAGTTGCGCGGGGTCGAACCAGGCGGCCGCCCCGCCGGGCGCGGCGAGCGCGACCTCGGCCACCGAGCCCGTGCCCAGCGCCCAGGCGTCGACGGTGGCGACACCGAGGACCTCCGTGCCGTGCTCGGCGAGCCAGGGGGCCAGCTCGCCGGTGCGCAGCACGGTGCCGTCCAGCTCCACGCCGTCCGCGGCGATCGGGGTGGTCTCGGCCTCCTCCGCGCCCGGGTCGACGGCGAAGAGCCGCTCGCGCAGCGAGGGGTTGCGGATCTCCAGGGTGTCCAGGACCATCGCGACGGCCTTGCGGTCGTACGCGGCGCGGACGAGGTCGCCGACCGTCTTCGGCAGCTCCACCTGCCGCTCCAGCTCGGTGAGCCGGCGGTTGAGCTTGACGGCCTCCAGGTGGTCGCGCAGGTTCTGCCCGGCCTTGCCCTTGACCTCGTCGACGCGCTCGACCAGCTCCGCGAACGAGCCGAACTGGTTGATCCACTTCGCGGCCGTCTTCTCACCGACGCCGGGGATGCCCGGCAGGTTGTCGGAGGGGTCGCCGCGCAGCGCCGCGAAGTCGGGGTACTGCGCGGGCGTCAACCCGTACTTCTCGAAGACCTTCTCCGGAGTGAACCGGGTCAGCTCGGAGACGCCCTTCGTGGGATACAGCACCGTCGTGTGCTCGGAGACCAGCTGGAAGGAGTCGCGGTCGCCGGTGACGATCAGCACCTCGAAGCCCTCGGCCTCGGCCTGGGTGGCCAGCGTGGCGATGACGTCGTCCGCCTCGAAGCCCTCGACGGCGAAGCGGTGGGCCTGCATCGCGTCCAGCAGCTCGCCGATCAGCTCGACCTGGCCCTTGAACTCGTCCGGGGTCTTGGAGCGGTTCGCCTTGTACTCGGTGAACTCCTCCGAGCGCCAGGTCTTGCGGGAGACGTCGAACGCCACCGCGAAATGCGTGGGTGCCTCGTCACGCAGGGTGTTCGCCAGCATCGACGCGAAGCCGTAGATCGCGTTCGTCGGCTGGCCCGTCGCCGTGGTGAAGTTCTCCGCGGGCAGCGCGAAGAACGCTCGGTAGGCCAGCGAGTGCCCGTCCATGAGCATCAGTCGCGGACGGTCGCCGCCGGGGGTCTTGTCGGTCGTCTTCGATGCTGTCTCTGCCACGCCCCCGATCCTGCCACGGTCCACTGACAGTCCGGGTCGAGGTCGGCTCGGCACGGGTCGCCTCCGGCGGTCGGCCGGAGGGTTCCGGCGGGGTGGGGCGCCGCTTCGTACGGGTCCGGCCCGGTGCACGACGGCCCCCGCACGTTCGGCCGGACCACCGCAGGTCTCCCCCACCGGTCTCCGGTTTGCCCCACCGGTCTCCCCCACCGGTCTCCGTTTTTGCCCCACCGGTCTCCCCGCCGCACGCCGCCGCTGGACCCCGTCGCTCCCCCCGTCGGTCTCTCCCACCGGTTTCCGCCACCGAGTTCCCCACCGATCTCCGCCGCCGGTCTCGCCCGTTGTCCCCACGCGGCGGTGGGGACCGGGAAGGCACCGGTGGCAGCACCGCCGCTCTCCCCTTCCCACCGGCCCCGGCCGGGATCGCTGTCACCGCCACGTGCGAGGATCGGAGACGCACTTCACACGCAGTCGGCCAGTGAGCCGCGGGGGCCGCCGACACCGGCGGGGCGCCCGGGAGGCGAACGAGAAGAACCGAGAAGAACACCGAGAAGAACAGGGGAGCGTGCGATGGCGACCAAGCCGCCCAAGGGTGATCCGGTCCAGGACGCACCACAGGTCGACGAGCCGCAGCACGCCGCTGCCGGGCTGCCCGCCATCGGGCACACCCTTCGGATCGCCCAGCAGCAGATGGGCGTGCGGCGCACGGCGCTGACGCTGCTGCGCGTCAACCAGAAGGACGGCTTCGACTGCCCCGGCTGCGCCTGGCCGGAGCCGGAGCACCGGCACCGGGCGGAGTTCTGCGAGAACGGCGCCAAGGCCGTGGCCGAGGAGGCCACGCTGCGCCGGGTCACGCCCGAGTTCTTCGCCGCCCAAACCGTCGCCGACCTGGCGACCCGCAGCGGCTACTGGCTGGGCCAGCAGGGTCGGCTGACGCACCCCATGTATCTCCCCGAAGGGGCAGACCGCTACGAACCGGTCACCTGGGAACGCGCCTTCGACATCATCGCCGAGGAGATCGCCGCCCTCTCCTCCCCCGACGAGGCCGTCTTCTACACCTCTGGCCGCACCAGCAACGAGGCCGCGTTCCTCTACCAGCTGTTCGCGCGTGAGTTCGGCACCAACAACCTGCCCGACTGCTCGAACATGTGCCACGAGTCCTCGGGCTCGGCCCTGTCCGAGACGATCGGCATCGGCAAGGGCAGCGTCCTGCTCGACGACCTCCACACGGCCGACCTGATCATCGTCGCCGGTCAGAATCCGGGGACGAACCACCCGCGCATGCTCTCCGCCCTGGAGAAGGCGAAGGCGGGCGGCGCGAGGATCATCAGCGTCAACCCGCTGCCCGAGGCCGGTCTGGAGCGGTTCAAGAACCCGCAGACCCCCAAGGGGCTGATCAACGGTGCCGCACTCACCGACCTGTTCCTGCAGATCCGCATCGGGGGCGACCAGGCCCTCTTCCGTCTCCTCAACAAACTGATCATCGAGACCGAGGGCGCGGTCGACGAGGAGTTCGTCCGCGAACACACCCATGGCTACGAGGAGTTCGCCGAGGCCGCCCGCGCAGCCGACTGGGACGAGACGCTCACCGCGACCGGCCTCACGCGCGCGGAGATCGACCGCACGCTGCGGATGGTCCTCGCCTCCGAGCGCACCATCGTGTGCTGGGCGATGGGCCTCACCCAGCACAAGCACGCCGTGCCGACCATCCGCGAGGTGGTCAACTTCCTGTTGCTGCGCGGCAACATCGGCCGGCCGGGCGCGGGCGTGTGTCCGGTTCGCGGGCACTCCAACGTGCAGGGCGACCGCACCATGGGCATCTTCGAGCGACCCGCTCCGGCCTTCCTGGACGCCTTGGAGAGGGAGTTCGGCTTCGCCCCGCCGCGCGAGCACGGCTTGGACGTCGTGCAGGCCATCCGTGCCCTGCGCGACGGCGAGGCGAAGGTCTTCTTCGCCATGGGCGGCAACTTCGTCTCCGCCTCGCCCGACACGGAGGTCACCGAGGCGGCCATGCGCCGGGCCCGGCTGACCGTGCACGTGTCGACCAAGCTCAACCGCTCCCACGCCGTGACGGGCGCGCGTGCGCTGATTCTGCCGACGCTCGGCCGCACCGAGCGGGACGTGCAGGGCAGCGGCGAGCAGTTCGTGACCGTGGAGGACTCCATGGGAATGGTGCACGCCTCGCGCGGCCGCCTGGCGCCGGCCGGACCGCACCTCCTGTCCGAGCCGGCCATCGTCTGCCGGCTCGCGCGGCGGGTGCTCGGTGAGGGCAGCAAGGTGCCGTGGGAGGAGTTCGAGAAGGACTACGCCACGATCCGTGACCGCATCGCCCGGGTGATCCCCGGATTCGAGGACTTCAACGCGCGCGTGGCGCGTCCCGGCGGCTTCGCCCTGCCGCACGCCCCGCGTGACGAGCGCCGCTTCCCGACGGCCACCGGCCGGGCCAACTTCACCGCCGCGCCGGTCGAATACCCCGAACTGCCCGAGGGGCGGCTGCTGTTGCAGACGCTGCGCTCGCACGACCAGTACAACACCACGATCTACGGTCTCGACGACCGCTACCGGGGGATCAGGAACGGCCGCCGGGTGGTGCTCGTGCACCCCGAGGACGCGCGGGCGCTGGGCGTCGCCGACGGGGCGTACGTGGATCTGGTCGGCGAGTGGAAGGACGGGGTGGAGCGGCGGGCGCCCGGATTCCGGGTCGTGCACTATCCGACGGCTCGGGGCTGCGCGGCCTCGTACTACCCGGAGACCAACGTCCTGGTCCCGCTCGACGCCACCGCTGACACCAGCAACACCCCGGCCAGCAAGTCCGTCGTGGTGCGTCTGGAACAATCGGCGACCGACTGAGCGTTTGCTCAGTCACGATCGGCCGATCACACGAACGGAGCCAGGCCCCATGGGTGAGCAGCAGCAAGTGAAGTTCCCGCAGGAGGTCCTCGACGAGTACGCGGCGCTCGGCGTCGACCTGCAGGCCCTGTTCTCCGCGGGCCACCTGGGCACGCGCATGGGTGTGCAGATCCTGGAGGCGTCGGCGGAGCGGGTCGTCGGGACGATGCCGGTGGAGGGGAACACCCAGCCGTACGGGCTGCTGCACGGGGGCGCGTCCGCCGTGCTGGCGGAGACGCTCGGGTCCGTGGGCTCGATGCTGCACGGGGGCAGCTCCAAGATCGCGGTGGGCGTCGACCTGAACTGCACGCATCACCGCGGGGTGCGGTCGGGACTGGTCACGGGCGTGGCCACGCCCGTGCACCGGGGGCGGTCCACGGCGACGTACGAGATCGTGATCAGCGACGAGGAGGGGCGGCGGGTCTGCACCGCGCGGCTGACCTGCCTGCTGCGGGATGTCAACCCGGGCGACGGCGACCGGGTGCCCGCGACCGGCTGAGCCCGCAAGGCCACCGGGCGCCCGCGACCGGCTGAGCCCGCAAGGCCACCGGGCGCCCGCGACCGGCTGAGCCCGCAAGGCCACCGGGCGCCCGCGACCGGCTGAGCCCGCAAGGCCACCGGGCGCCCGCGACCGGCTGAGCCCGCAATCCACCGGGCGCCCGCGACCGGCTGAGCCCGCAATCCACCGTCTGCAACGCCGTTGCCCCCGGAGCATGCCACGCCCTAGCGTCGTGGCATGCGAACGCAAGGAGGCCCGCGGCCGGGGATGGGGGCGCTCGGGCCCTGGCTCGGGCTGGCGCTCCTGGCGGGCGGCTTGGCGGGCGCCTGCGGCGGCATGCCGAACCCCGCGCGGAGCGCATCGCCCTCGCCGCCGCCGTCCCCCTGGGCCACGCCTCCCGAGGACCTGTGCGCCCACGTCGTCGGGTACTGGTCGCGCAAGGTGCTGGACGACGACACCTACGGCGACTACCAGTCCATGGGCCTGTCCAACGGCCAGTACGAGATCCTGCGCAAGGTCGTGGACGACGCCCGGGCCATGAAGAAGCGGCAAGGCGCCAAGGCCGCCGACGCGTTGATCGACCGCAGGGCCCGGGAGGGCTGCGCCGACTGGTACCGCGGCGGCGGCCCCGGCAAGGGGCCGTGGAGTTGACCGGCGTCGGCCCCCTCGAGCCTGGCGAGGGCACGCACGCGTGGGACACCCCCGACCCGGACGTCCCGCCCCGCTCCAGGTCCGGCCTTCTCCCCCGCCTCTACGACCGGCACCGCCGCGCCGCCCTCAGCACCGCCGCCATCGCCCTGGTGTTCGCCGGCGGCGGCTACCTCTACGCCACCCGGCCGCACCAACCGCCGCCCCCCGCACCGCCGTTCCCGTCCCAGGTGGTCGACGTCGCCTACCTGTCCCCGGTGCTCACCCCCCGCGACGCGGCACCCAGGAGCTTCAGCCTGGCGGTGCTGGTGAGCGTGCAGGCCGGACCGCCGGTCACCGTGATCCGAATCAGCCAGCCCTACGCCGGCCTGTCGCTGACCTCCGCGCCCGCCGTGCCTTTCCGCGTCGCGGCGGGCACCGCCCGGAAGATCGTCATCACCATGCGGGTGACGGAATGCGAGAAAGTGCCGGAGGACGCCGGATTGCCTTTCCTGGACGTAACTCTTCGTAATGCGCGCGCAATTGAAGTTCACAGTTTCATCCCCGGGACCCGCTATGCGCACGCCCTCTCCGAAGCCCTGCAGGTCGCCTGCGGCAACGGTTCCAGGTAATCAGCAAAACCGTCGAGACACCTGGACGCAGCACCGCGCGTCCTGCGGATTCTCAGAATGTGGACAGGGCGAATCGGCCGGAATTCCGCTGTTCCACCCACCCAGTACCGCTCTGCATTACCGAGTGTCATAACAAGAGCGTCACAGCCTCGGCCAGACCCTCCTCCACGTTCCCTGCACACGCCTAGAGTCACCGCCAGTCACCGCGCGGTCGGCAAAGTCAGTTCGGCTCAGCGCGCGACTCGGCCACTTCCAGGGGGGAGGGCCGTGCCAGGGAAAGGACTGACCGTGCGTCAACGTTCGCTCATCGCCATCACCGCCGCGCTGGCCGCGGGAGCACTCACCCTCACCGCCTGCGGCTCGCGGGGCGGCGACAAGGGCTCCGACTCCGGCAGCGGTGGCACCACCGTGACCATCGGCGTCGACGCCCCGCTGACCGGCGACCTGTCCGCCATGGGCCTCGGCATCAAGAACTCGGCCGACCTCGCCGCCAAGAACGCCAACAAGCAGAACTACGTCAAGGGCGTCACCTTCAAGATCGAGGCCAAGGACGACCAGGCTCAGCCCTCCGCAGGTCAGCAGAACGCCACCGCGCTCGTCGCCGACAAGAGCGTCCTCGGCGTCGTCGGCCCGCTGAACTCCTCCGTCGCCGAGTCGATGCAGAAGGTCTTCGACGACGCCAAGCTCGTCGAGGTCTCCCCGGCCAACACCGGACCCGGCCTCACCCAGGGCCCCGACTGGCAGACCAAGAAGGTCCGCCCCTACAAGGCGTACTTCCGTACCGCCACCACGGACGCCATCCAGGGCCCGTTCGCCGCGCAGTACGTCTACAACGACGCCAAGAAGAAGAATGTCTTCGTCATCGACGACAAGAAGACCTACGGCGCGGGCCTCGCCGCCACCTTCACCCAGGAGTTCAAGAAGCTCGGCGGCAAGGTCGTCGGCACCGAGCACATCAACCCGGACACCAAGGACTTCTCCGCGGTCGCCACCAAGGTGAAGAACTCCGGCGCCGACGTCGTCTACTACGGCGGCGAGTACCCGCAGGCCGGCCCGCTCAGCAAGCAGATCAAGGCGGCCGGCGCCAAGATCCCGCTGGTCGGCGGCGACGGCATCAAGGACGACACCTACGGCAAGCTCGCCGGCGCCGACAGCACCGGCGACCTCGCCACCTCGGTCGGCGCCCCGGTCGAGTCCCTCGCCTCCGCCAAGCAGTTCGTCGCGGACTACAAGGCCGGCGGTTACAAGGAGGCGTACTCGGCCTACGGCGGTTACTCCTACGACTCCGCCTGGGCCATCATCGAGGCCGTCAAGAAGGCCGTCGACGACAACGGCGGCAAGCTCCCCTCCGACGCCCGCGCCAAGGTCACCGCGGCCATGCAGAACGTCTCCTTCGACGGTGTGACCGGCAAGGTCTCCTTCGACGAGTTCGGTGACGCCACCAACAAGCAGCTCACCGTGTACGCCATCAAGAACGGTGTCTTCGCCCCGGTCAAGTCGGGCACGTACACCGGCTGATCCCCTCCGGCACCACTCCTCACAAGCCGCGCGGGGCGCTGTTCCACTGGCGCCCCGCGCGGACTCGCATCCGGTCACATCCGTCGAACATCCGAAAGTCTCGGAGGACATGCGGTGAACGAACTGCCGCAGCAGCTGGTCAACGGCCTGCTACTAGGATCCATGTACGGGCTGGTCGCCATCGGCTACACAATGGTCTACGGCATTGTCCAGCTCATCAACTTCGCTCACGGCGAGATCTTCATGACCGGCGCCTTCGGCGCCCTCACCGTCTACGCGTACATCCTGCCCGACGGCACCAGCATGTGGGTCGCGCTCCCCCTCATGCTGATCGGCGCCGTCCTCGTCGCCGTCCTCGTCGCCATGGGGGCGGAACGGTTCGCCTACCGCCCGCTGCGCACCGCCCCACGCCTCGCACCGCTGATCACCGCCATCGGTCTCTCCCTCGCCCTGCAGCAGGCGGTCTGGGCCTGGTACCCCGACGCCAAGTCGGCCCGCACCTTCCCCCAGATCCCCGGCGGCCCCTTCCGCCTCGGCGACGTCACCATCCAGACCGGCGACATCTTCCTCCTCATCGCCGCGCCCATCAGCATGGCCGTCCTCGCCTACTTCGTCATGAAGACCCGCACCGGACGCGGCATGCAGGCCACCGCCCAAGACCCGGACACCGCCAAGCTCATGGGCATCAACACCGACCGCATCATCGTGGTCGCCTTCGCCCTCGGCGCCGCGTTCGCCGCCATCGGAGGCGTCGCCTACGGCCTCAAGTACGGCCAGATCGACTTCCGCATGGGCTTCATCCTCGGCCTCAAGGCCTTCACCGCGGCCGTCCTCGGCGGCATCGGCAACATCTACGGAGCCATGATCGGCGGCGTCGTCCTCGGCATCGCCGAAACCCTCGCCACCGCCTACATCGCCGACCTCCCCGGCATGGAAAAGTTCGGCAGCCAGTCCTGGGCAGACGTCTGGGCGTTCGTACTCCTCATCCTCGTGCTCCTGTTCCGGCCCCAGGGCCTGCTCGGCGAGCGCGTGGCGGACAGGGCGTGACACCGATGACCACACAGACCACCGCACCCGAGACCCCCAGCGCCCCCGCCACCGCCCCCAGCGGCCTGTTCGGCATCCCCACGGGCATCGCCCGCGCTCTCGCCACCGGCGCCGGAGCACTCACCGTCGTCTCCACCTTCCTGGCCTGGACCTGGACCGCCGCGTTCCCCGGCGACCTCACCGTCTACGGCTACCCCGGCGGCCTGCAGGTCCTCGTCCTGATCGGCGGCGCCCTCACCACTCTCCTCGGCGTCGCCTCCTACGGCATCAGGGCCCTGCGCTGGCTCACCCCCGCCGGCGCCGACGCAGCCGTCAAACTCGCCGCCCTGGCCACCTTCGCCACCGCCTGGTACACCGTCCTCGCCATCAGCGTCGAGCTCGGCGGCCTGGTCAACCTCGAACCCGGCGGCTACATCGTCGCCGTCACCAGCCTCGCCGCACTCATCGGCGCCCTCGCGCTGCCCTTCGAACGGCCCGAGCCCGACCCCATCGACCCCGAGAGCACCAGCTGGGAGAAGCTCCAGCACAGCCTCGGCCACGGCTGGAACACCACCAAGGCGACCTTCTCCTCCGGCGCCCCCCGGCCCATCGGCAAGCTGCCGTCCTACGCCGAGATCCTCGTCATCGTCGCCGCCCTCGCGGTCGGCCTGACCGTCTTCACCTACGGCATCGGCACCGAATACGACGAGCTCTTCGTCGGCTTCCTCATGCTCGCCGGCCTCGGCTTCGCCGCCCTCACCGCATCCGGCCTGATCGCACACGTCTCCCAGATCACCGCCCGCCACCAGAACATCGCCGTCTGCGGCGCCTTCGTCGCCGCGGCACTCTTCCCCTTCACCCAGACCGACGACCAGTACGCCACCCTCGGCGTCTACATCCTCATCTTCGCCACCGTCGCCCTGGGCCTGAACATCGTCGTCGGCCTCGCCGGGCTCCTCGACCTCGGCTACGTCGCCTTCCTCGGCGTCGGCGCCTACGCCGCCTCGCTCGTCTCCGGCTCCCCCAACTCGCCCTTCGGCGTGCACTTCCCCTTCTGGGCCGCCGTCCTCATCGGCGCCCTCGCCTCACTCGTCTTCGGCGTCCTCATCGGCGCCCCCACCCTGCGGCTGCGCGGCGACTACCTCGCCATCGTCACCCTCGGCTTCGGTGAAATCTTCCGCATCACCGCCAACAACCTCGACGGCACCTCAGGACCCGACGTCACCAACGGCTCCAACGGCATCGCCTCCATCCCGAACCTCGACATCCTCGGATTCGACTTCGGCGCCCAGCACGACATCGGCGGATTCTCCATCGGACGCTTCGCCAACTACTTCTTCCTGATGCTCGTCATCACCGCGATCGTCGTCCTCGTCTTCCGGCGCAGCGGCAACTCCCGCATCGGACGCGCCTGGGTCGCCATCCGGGAAGACGAGACCGCAGCACTCGCCATGGGCATCAACGGCTTCCGCGTCAAGCTCATCGCCTTCGCCGTCGGCGCCTCCCTCGCAGGCCTCGCCGGCACCGTCCAGGCACACGTCACCTACACCGTCACCCCCGAGCAGTACCTCTTCGCCGGCCCCATCCCGCCCAACTCCGCCTTCCTGCTGGCCGCAGTCGTCCTCGGCGGCATGGGCACCATCGCCGGCCCCCTCATCGGCGCCGCACTGCTCTTCCTCATTCCCAACAAGCTCCAGTTCCTCGGCGACTACCAGCTCTTCGCCTTCGGTGTCGCCCTCATCCTGCTGATGCGGTTCCGCCCGGAGGGCCTCATCCCCAACCGGCGCCGCCAGCTCGAATTCCACGAAGAGGCCGAAGCGCCCGCGGTCCTCAGCAAGACAGGGGCCTGACCACATGACCACCGACACCACCACCACGAAGGACACCGCCCCGGGCGCCCCAGCCCCCGGCCAGACCGTCCTCGACGCACGCGGCGTCACCATGCGCTTCGGCGGCCTCACCGCCGTACGCGACGTCAACCTCACCGTCAACAGCGGCGAGATCGTCGGACTCATCGGCCCCAACGGCGCCGGCAAAACCACCTTCTTCAACTGCCTGACCGGCCTCTACGTCCCCACAGAAGGCGAAGTCCGCTACAAGGGCAACGTCCTGCCCCCGAAGTCCTTCAAGGTCACGGCGGCCGGCATCGCCCGCACCTTCCAGAACATCCGTCTGTTCTCCAACATGACGGTCCTGGAAAACGTGCTCGTCGGCCGCCACACCCGCACCAAAGAAGGCTTCTGGTCCGCCGTCCTGCGCGGCCCCGGCTTCCACAAAGCCGAAGCCGCCTCCCGCGAACGCGCCATGGAACTCCTGGAGTTCGTCGGCCTGGCCGCCAAGGCAGACCACCTCTCCCGCAACCTCCCCTACGGCGAACAGCGCAAACTCGAGATCGCCCGCGCCCTCGCCAGCGAACCCGGCCTGCTCCTCCTCGACGAGCCCACCGCCGGCATGAACCCCCAGGAAACCCGCGCCACCGAAGAACTCGTCTTCGCCATCCGCGACATGGGCATCGCCGTCCTCGTCATCGAGCACGACATGCGGTTCATCTTCAACCTCTGCGACCGCGTCGCCGTACTCGTCCAAGGCGAAAAACTCGTCGAAGGCGACAGCGCCACCGTCCAGGGCGACGAACGCGTCATCGCCGCCTACCTCGGCGAACCCTTCGAAGGCGCCCCCGGCGACGAAGAGGCCGCCGAAGTCGAAAACGCCGAGGCACACGCCGAAACCACGACGGACGCCGCGCCCGGCAAGGAGAACGACCGATGACCGCACTGCTCGAGGTCGAGGACCTCCGCGTCGCCTACGGCAAGATCGAAGCCGTCAAGGGCATCTCCTTCAAGGTCGACGCCGGGGAAGTCGTCACCCTCATCGGCACCAACGGCGCCGGCAAGACCACCACCCTGCGCACCCTCTCCGGCCTCCTCAAGCCCGTCGGCGGCCAGATCAAATTCAACGGCAGGTCACTCAAGAAGATCCCCGCCCACGAAATCGTCTCCCTCGGCCTCGCCCACTCACCCGAGGGGCGGCACATCTTCCCCCGCATGACCATCGAGGACAACCTCCGCCTCGGCGCCTTCCTCCGCAAAGACAGGGACGGCATCGAAAAGGACATCCAGCGCGCCTACGAACTCTTCCCGATCCTGGGAGAGCGCAGAAAGCAGGCGGCCGGCACCCTCTCCGGCGGCGAACAGCAGATGCTCGCCATGGGCCGGGCCCTCATGTCCCAGCCCAAACTGCTCATGCTCGACGAACCGTCGATGGGCCTCTCCCCGATCATGATGCAGAAGATCATGGCGACCATCGCCGAGCTGAAATCCCAGGGCACCACCATCCTGCTCGTCGAACAGAACGCGCAGGCCGCGCTCTCACTCGCCGACCACGGTCATGTCATGGAAGTCGGCAACATCGCCCTCTCCGGCACCGGGCAGGACCTGCTGCACGACGAGTCGGTCCGGAAGGCCTACCTGGGCGAGGACTAGCCACACCCCACAGGCGCGACAGGGCCCGCGCCCCCGGAAACGGGGACGCGGGCCCTGTCGTATGTACGTACGTATGTGCGTACGCGGCGAACGCTCAGTCCTTGTCGTCCTTGGCGCTCTTACCGGCCTTCTTCTCCTCGCTGTCCTGGATGACCGCCTCGGCGACCTGCTGCATCGACATCCGGCGGTCCATCGAGGTCTTCTGAATCCACCGGAACGCGGCAGGCTCCGTCAGCCCGTACTCCGTCTGCAGGATCGACTTCGCCCGGTCCACCAGCTTGCGCGTCTCCAGTCGCTGGGAGAGATCGGCGACCTCCTTCTCCAGCTCCTTCAGCTCGGTGAAACGCGAGACCGCCATCTCGATCGCCGGCACGACATCGCTCTTGCTGAACGGCTTCACCAGATACGCCATCGCGCCCGCGTCCCGCGCGCGCTCCACCAGATCGCGCTGCGAGAACGCGGTCAGCATCAGGACCGGCGCGATCCGCTCCTCGGCGATCTTCTCGGCGGCCGAGATGCCGTCCAGCTTCGGCATCTTCACATCGAGAATCACCAGGTCGGGCCGGTGCTCACGGGCCAGCTCCACGGCCTGCTCACCATCCCCGGCCTCCCCCACGACGCTGTACCCCTCCTCCTCCAGCATCTCCTTGAGGTCCAGCCGAATCAGCGCCTCGTCCTCCGCGATGACGACACGGGTCGTCAGCGGAGGCACGTGCGACTTGTCGTCGTCGGACACGTCAACGGGCTGGGGCGACTCGGCGGTCACGGGGGCGCTCCTTGTTCCGGGGCGGGCAGGTAGTGCTCCCAAGAGCCTACCTAGCTGCGGTAAGGTGGGGCACGGCGGGTGACCGCCGACCTTCGTTTTAGAGGAAGCCCCGGTAGCCCAGTGGCAGAGGCACGGTGCTCAAACCACCGACAGCGTGGGTTCGAATCCCACCCGGGGCACTTTTCCTTGGATCACAAGGTCACCATCAGAAAGCAAGGCCCCCCGGCAACCGGCCGAGGGGCCCTGTCGCGTGGGCTATTTGGGGCTGTCGTCCTCCCCGATGTGGTGGACCCGGACCAGGTTCGTCGAGCCCGGCACCCCCGGAGGGGACCCCGCCGTGATGACCACGACGTCGCCCTTCCGGCAGCGGCCGTACTTCAGGAGCAGCTCGTCGACCTGGTCGACCATCGCGTCGGTGGAATCCACATGCGGGCCGAGGAACGTTTCCACGCCCCAGGACACGCTGAGCTGGGAGCGGGTGGCCGGCTCGGGGGTGAAGGCGAGGAGGGGGATGGGTGAGCGGTAGCGGGAGAGGCGACGGGCCGTATCGCCCGACTGGGTGAAGGCGACGAGGAACTTCGCGCCGAGGAAGTCGCCGATCTCGGCCGCGGCCCGGGCGACCGCGCCACCCTGGGTGCGGGGCTTGCTGTTCTCGGTCAGCGGGGGCAGGCCTTTGGCGAGGATGTCCTCCTCGGCGGCCGCGACGATCTTGGCCATGGTGCGTACGGTCTCGACCGGGTACTTGCCCACGCTGGTCTCGCCGGACAGCATCACCGCGTCGGTGCCGTCGATGACGGCGTTGGCCACGTCGGAGGCTTCGGCGCGGGTCGGGCGAGAGTTGTCGATCATGGAGTCGAGCATCTGTGTGGCGACGATGACCGGCTTGGCGTTCCGTTTGGCGAGCTTGATCGCGCGTTTCTGGACGATGGGTACCTGTTCCAGCGGCATTTCCACGCCGAGGTCGCCGCGCGCGACCATGATGCCGTCGAAGGCGGCGACGATGTCGTCGATGGCTTCGACGGCCTGTGGTTTTTCGACCTTGGCGATGACGGGGAGGCGGCGGCCTTCCTCGTCCATGATGCGGTGGACGTCCTTGATGTCGCGGCCGCTGCGGACGAACGACAGTGCGATCACGTCGAAGCCGGTGCGCAGCGCCCAGCGCAGGTCGTCTTCGTCCTTCTTGGAGAGTGCGGGGACGGAGACGGCGACGCCGGGGAGGTTGAGGCCTTTGTGGTCGGAGACCATGCCTGCCTCGACGACCCTGGTGTGGACGCGGGGGCCGTCGACGGCGGTGACTTCCAGGGCGACCTTGCCGTCGTCGACGAGGATGCGTTCGCCGGGGGAGACGTCGCGGGCGAGGCCGGCGTAGGTGGTGCCGCAGGTGTGGCGGTTGCCTTCGGTGCCCTCTTCGACGGTGATGGTGAAGGTGTCGCCGCGTTCAAGGAGTACGGGTCCTTCGCGGAAGCGGCCGAGCCGGATCTTCGGGCCTTGAAGGTCGGCGAGGATTCCGACGCTGCGGCCGGTTTCGTCGGCGGCCTTGCGGACGCGGTGGTAGCGCTCCTCGTGCTCGGCGTGGGTGCCGTGGCTGAGGTTGAAGCGGGCGAGGTCCATTCCGGCGTCGACCAGTGCCTTGATCTGGTCGTACGAGTCGGTGGCGGGCCCCAGAGTGCAGACGATCTTTGCTCGGCGCATGAGGTGAGCCTAGGCCTTACCGGTCGGTAGAGAATTGGTGCTGCGTGACTACTCAACAACCTTTAAGTGAAGTGCTATTGACAAGTGTTGAATTGTGCGGGCGTCCGCTCCGATGAGCATTTGAAAGCGGATCCACTTCGTTCAGGGGCTATTTCGCTGGACGGTCATTGCAGTCTGGGGGGTGCCATGGTGAAGCGCGCGTCGACCTGTGCGTGGACGTGCTGCTTCTGGGGTTCGAGATCGAGGGGTGGTGCCTCGGCGTCCTCGGCCGCTGCGCCGTAGGCAGCCATGGAGCGCATGCGTGCCGCTCGGGGGTAGGGCTCGGCGTTCTCGGCTCCGAGGTCGGCGAGCTCGAGGAGTGCGGTGAGTGAGGTGCCGAGTGCCTCGGCGTACTCGTGTGCGCGTTGGACGGCCTCGCGCACGGCTTGCTGTCGGGCGTCCCGGTGGGCGGGTGAGTCGGTGCGCAGGGCCCACCAGGGTCCGTCCACGCGGGTGAGTTCCAAGTCGGCGAGGCGGGTGGTGAGTTCGCCGAGGGCGGTGAAGTCGGACAGTTCGGCGGTGATGCCGACCTGGCCGTGGTGGGTGCGGATCCGTTCGCCGCGGCCGCGTTGGCCGAGTTCGGGGGTGATGGTGAGGTGGCCGGTTTCCAGGCGTTCCACCGCCTGTCCGTAGGATTTCACGAGGTCGAGGGCTGCGGCGTTGCGTCGGGTGAGGTCGTCGAGGGTGGAGCGGCGGTCCTTGCCGCGGGCGGTGACGGTGATGGCGATGCGGGCGATTTCGGGGTCGACTTCGAGATGGGCTTCGCCGCGTACGGCGATGCGGGGGGCTTCGGGGGTGCCGTAGGGCACGGGCCGGGGTTCTTCCGGGGTCGGTGGGTTCATGCGTCCACTCTGACACCGGTGACCGCATTCCCGCTCCTGCTGGTCACCGGATCGATGCCTGCGGGGTCTGTTGCGGTTTGTCATGAACGGGCAGGATCTGCGCGCGGTAGCGCCGGCCGGCGCGGCGGCGGCTCCGGCGGCGCAGTGCCTTCCCACAGGGCCGGGCCCTGCCGCTCACCTCTGGTCGACCAGTGGAGTCAGTGTCACCGTCTCCCGAGCGGCCGGCAGATGGGTCTGCCGATGAAGTCCGAAGGTGGTGAAGGCCGTTCGGGCGGGCAGCGGGTAGGACTGCTGTCCGGTGAGGGAGTTGACGATGGTGGCGCTGCGCCAGGCGGCCAGGCCGAGGTCGGGGGCGCCGACGCCGTGGGTGTGGAGTTCGGCGTTCTGGACGTAGACGTTGCAGCCGGTGGCGGTGATGACGGGGTCGAGGACCAGCCGGAACTGTTCGTCGACGCGCGGGCGTTCGCTGCTGTCGCGGCGCAGGTAGGGGTCGAGGCCGGCCAGGAGGGGGATGAGCGGGCGTTCCCGGTGACCGGTGGCGAGGACGACGGCGTCGGTGGTGAGGCGGGTGCGGGTGCCCTGCTGGATGTGCTCCACGTGGAGTTCGATCTTGGCGGCGGCGATGCGTCCGGCGGTGCGGACGCGGACGCCGGGGGTGAGGACGGCGTCGGGCCAGCCGCCGTGCAGGGTGCGGCGGTAGAGCTCGTCGTGGATGGCGGCGATGGTGTCGGCGTCGATGCCCTTGTGGAGTCGCCACTGGGAGGCGAGGAGCCGGTCGCGGACCGGTTCGTCGAGCGCGTGGAAGTAGCGGGTGTAGTCGGGGGTGAAGTGCTCCAGGCCGAGTTTGGAGTACTCCATGGGGGCGAACGCCTCGGTGCGGCCGATCCAGTGGATCCTCTCGCGTCCGACGGGGCGGTGCCGCAGCAGGTCGAGGAAGACCTCGGCGCCGGACTGTCCGGATCCGACGACGGTGATGTGGTCGGCGGCGAGGAAGGCGTCACGGTGGTCGAGGTAGTCGGCGGCGTGGACGACGGGCACTCCGGGAGCGTCGACGAGGGGGCGCAGCGGGTCGGGGACGTGTGGTTCGGTGCCGACGCCGAGGACGACGTTCCTGGTGTGGGCGCGGCCGAGGGCTTCGGCCGCGCCGTCGCTGCCGAGTCGGGTGTAGACGACTTCGAAGAGGTCGTGTTCGGCGTTCCAGCGGACGGCGTCGACCTGGTGGCCGAAGTGCAGTCCGGGGAGGTTGTCGGACACCCAGCGGCAGTAGGCGTCGTATTCGGCGCGCTGGATGTGGAAGCGCTCGGAGAAGTAGAAGGGGAAGAGCCGGTCGCGGGCCTTGAGGTAGTTGAGGAAGGTCCAGGGGCTGGCGGGGTCCGCGAGGGTGACCAGGTCGGCGAGGAAGGGCACCTGGATGCGTGCGCCGTCGATGAGCAGGCCGGGGTGCCAGTCGAAGCCGGGACGCTGTTCGTAGAAGACGGCGTCGAGTTCGTCGAGGGGGTGGGTGAGGGCGGCGAGGGAGAGGTTGAACGGTCCGATGCCGATGCCGACCAGGTCGCGGGGTGCTTCGGGGGTGTGGCGTGGGGGGTGGGGGGTCGGTCTCATCGGGGGGTGCTTCCTTCCACCAGTTTCAGGAGGGCGGTCAGGTCTTCGGGCCGGGTGTCGGGGTTGAGGAGGGTGGCCTTGAGCCACAGCCGGTCGCCGAGCCGGGCGCGGCCGAGGACGGCGCGGCCGTCGGCGAGGAGTTTGCGGCGTACGGCGGCGACGGCGTCGTCGGGCGCGCCGGCGGGCCGGAAGAGGACCGTGCTGATCGTGGGCCGGTCGTAGAGCTCGAAGCCGGGATGGTCCCTCAGGAGGTCGGCGAGCTCGCGGGCGCGGGCGCACACCTGGTCGACGAGGGCGCCGAGGCCGGAGCGGCCGAGGGTCTTGAGAGTGACGGCGACCTTGAGGATGTCGGGGCGGCGGGTGGTGCGCAGGGAGCGTCCGAGGAGGTCGGGCAGGCCGGCCTCGATGTCGTCGTCGGCGTTGAGGTAGTCGGCGCGCTGGTGCAGGACGGCGAGGTCGCGGGGGTGCCGGACGGCCAGGAGACCGGCGGCGACCGGCTGCCAGCCGAGTTTGTGCAGGTCGAGGGTGACGGTGTGGGCGGCTTCGAGGCCGGTGAGCTTGTCGCGGTGCCGGTCGCTGAAGACGAGGCCTCCGCCGTGCGCGGCGTCGATGTGCAGGCGGGCGCCATGGGCGGCGCACAGTCCGGCGATTTCGGGGAGGGGGTCGATGAGACCGGCGTCGGTGGTGCCGGCGGTGGCGGCCACGACGAGGGAGCCGCGGGGTCCGGAGTTGCCGGTGAGGGCTTCGTGGAGGGCGGCGAGGTCGATCGTGCCGGTGGGGGCGGGGACGATCACCGGTTCTGGCAGGCCGAGGAGCCAGGCGGCGCGGGGCAGGGAGTGGTGGGCGTTGGCGCCGCAGACGAGTCGGACGCCGCCGGCGTGGACTTCGCGGGCGAGCAGCAGGGCGAGTTGGTTGGACTCGGTGCCGCCGGTGGTGACGACGGAGTCGCTGAGGCCGATCTCGTGTGCGAGTTCGCGGGTGACGACGGCTTCGAGTTCGGAGGCGGCGGGGGCCTGGTCCCAGGAGTCGAGGGACTGGTTGAGGGCGCTGGTGGCGAGGTCGGCGGCGGTGGCGACGGCGAGCGGCGGGCAGTGCAGGTGGGCGGCGCACAGCGGGTCCGCGGGGTCGGCGGCGCCCTCGGCGAGGGCGTGCACCAGGGCACGCAGGGCGTCGGGGTCGCCCTGGTCGGGCAGGACGTCGCCCACCGCGTCGCGCACCCGGGCGGCGACCGCCCGGGGCCCGCCGGCGGGCAGCGGTCCCCCGCGTGCGCGCCGGCCGCTGTCCAGGGCGTCGAGCACGGTGTCGAGCAGGGGCCGCAGGGCGCCGGGGCCTTCGTGGCCCGAGGCGAGGGGCGGAGTACTCATGGGCTGTCCTCCTCGGCGCGGGGGCGGGGGACCTCCAGCTTGTACGTGCGACGTCCGGCACGCCCGAAAAGTTCAACGATCGGAACCCGAAAGGGGGTACTGCCGTGCGGGGGAACCCTGTTGGGGTCGGCGCGGGGGTGGTTGAGGCGCGGGCCGCGGGGCCGCGGGGGCGCAGGGGCGATTGAGGCGCGGGGGAGGGTTGAGGCGTGGGGGGCGGTTGAGGGCCCGGTGCACGACGAGTGCCGCCGGGCCCGCCCGCCTGGTGTGGTGCTCAGGCCCGGAACGCCGACGCGTGGTCCTCGGCCCAGCGGGCGAAGGTGCGGGCCTGGGTGCCGGTGATCTTCTCCACCGTGTCGGTGATCTCCGGGGGGACACCGACGGTGGACGCGTAGGTCTTCAGCAGGCCCGCGAGCGCGTGTGGCGGTACGTGCGGGAAGAGTTCGGGGCCCGCTTCCTCGGGCGGCACCTCGGCGTAGGTCAGGGAGCGGCCGAGGGCGTGGCCGATCGCGGCGACCTGGTCGGCGTTGGTGGTGGCCTCGGGTCCGGTGAGGCGGTGGACGGCGCCTTCGTGGCCGCCGTCGACGAGGGTCCGTTCGGCCACGGCGGCGATGTCGTCCTCGTGGATGGGCGCGCTCAGGGCGTCGGCGAAGACACCGCGGACCGTGTTCCCGGCGCGGATCTGCGGCGCCCACTGCAGGGCGTTGGTGGCGAACGCGCCCGGCCGCAGGAAGGTCCAGTCCAGTCCGCTCTCGCGGATCTGCCGCTCGACGGTGGCGTGCATGACGTAAATGGGGTGGGTCTCGTCGGCGCCCTCCCGGATGATCGCGGAGGAGAGCAGCACGACGTGCCGGACGCCGGCGTCGCGGGCCGCCCGGAGCAGGGCGGCGGTGCGCTCGCCGCCGGCCTGGACGTAGAGGAAGAGCTGGGTGGCGCCTTCGAACATGGCGGCCGGGTCGTCCGGCCGCAGCCGTACCACCTCGGCCGGTTCGGGCAGTGCGGCCCGCTGCGGGTCGCGGGTCAGCGCCCGCACGGGACGGTCTGCGGCGACGAGACGTTCGACGAGGGCACGGCCCACATTGCCGGTCGCGCCGGTCACTGCGATCACGGGTTGCCTCCCGGGGGCTTGGGCGGATCGTCCTTGACCGTCCAAGCCTAGGAAGGACGATCGCCCGTCGCATCGTCGTCAGGGACCAGCGGTGCCCTACGTCCGGGGTCCTACACCCCCTCACTCGTCCCGGGTCCTGCGCCTGCCCCACTCGTCCGGAGTCTCACGCCTCCCTCACGCTCAGCGCCCGTGCCAGGTCGTCGAGTTGGTCGACGAGCTTGCGGCGCAGGGCCGGGACCGGGTCGGCCTCGCGCAGGCAGTCCTCACCCAGGCGCAGGTTCTCGGTGTCGACGGCGTGGGCGGGGAAGGCCCAGCGGCCGGCGGCGTCCGCGATGGCGGGGCCGCGGCGGGCGGCGACGGCGACCGCGTCCTCGTAGTAGCGCGGCACGTACGCGCGTACCAGGTCGGCCTGCTCGGGCTGCCAGAAGCCCTGGGCGGTCGCGGTGAACAGGTAGTTGGACGACTCGTCGGTGGCGAACATCGACTCCCACGCCCTGCTCTTGGCCTCCGGGTCGGGCAGGGCCGCGCGGCAGCGGGCGGCGCCCTCCTGACCGGTGGCGGACGGGTCGCGGCGGAGCTCGGCGGCGATGGCTGCCTCGTCGGTGGCGCCGAGGACGGCGAGGCGGGCGAGGATGCGCCAGCGCAGCTCGGGGTCGAGTTCGGGGCCTCCGGGGACGACGCCGTCGGCCAGCCACGCGGCGATGGTGTCCGGCTGGGAGGCGACGGCGATGTAGTGGCGTACGGCGACCAGGCGCAGGCCGGGGTTGTCGCCGTCCTCGGTGCGGCGGATCAGGTCGCGGCACAGGGCGGCCAGGGTGGCGAGGCCGGCGGGCCGTTCCTCGGGCCTCAGGTAGCGGTCGGCGACGTGGACGCCGGCGAAGGCGAGGACGCCCTGTACGACGGCGAGGTCGGTCTCGCGCGGCAGGTGGACGCGGGCCGTCTCCAGGTAGTCGGCGGCGGGGAGCCTGCCGTCGCGGACGGTGTCGCGCAGGGCGTTCCACACCACCGCGCGGGTCAGCGACCCCGGCAGGCCGGACAGGCCCGCACGGACCGCCTGGAAGGACTCCGGGTCGAAGCGGACCTTGGTGTAGGTGAGGTCGCCGTCGTTGAGCAGGAGCAGCGCGGGGCGCTTGCCGATGGGGCGTGCCTCGGTCTGCGGGATGTCGAGTTCGAGGCGTTCGCGCAGGGTGAGGCCTCCCTCGTCGGCGAGGTCCTGGTCGTACACGCCGACGGCGATGCGGTGCGGCCTGCTGCCGTCGTGGTCGACGGTGAGCGTGCAGGTGCCGTCGGCGGCGGTGATGCGGGGGGTGAGGGTGTCGACTCCGGTGGTGCGCAGCCAGGACTCGGCCCAGGCGTGCACGTCGCGTTCGGTCGCGGCGGCGAGGGAGTCGATGAAGTCGGCGAGGGTGGCGTTGGCGAACTTGTGCCGGGTGAAGTGGGTGTTGATGCCGGCCAGGAAGTCCTTCTCGCCGAGCCAGGCCACCAGCTGACGCAGGGCGGAGGCGCCCTTGGCGTAGGAGATGCCGTCGAAGTTGAGCAGGGCGGAGGCGGTGTCGTCGACGGCGTCGGGGGCGACGGGGTGGGTGGAGGGGCGCTGGTCGGCGTCGTAGCCCCAGGGCTTGCGGGCGACTCCGAAGTCGGTCCAGGTGTCGGTGAAGCGGGTCGCTTCGGTGAGGGTCTGGTAGCCCATGTACTCGGCGAAGGACTCGTTCAGCCAGATGTCGTCCCACCACTTGAGGGTGACGAGGTCGCCGAACCACATGTGGGCCATCTCGTGGGCAATGACCATGGCGCGGGTCTGCCGCTCGGTGTCGGTGACGGCGGAGCGGTAGACGAACTCGTCGCGGAAGGTGACCAGGCCCGGGTTCTCCATGGCGCCCGCGTTGAACTCGGGGACGAAGGCCTGGTCGTAGGAGTCGAAGGGATAGGGCTCCTGGAACTTCTCGTGGTAGCGGTCGAAGCACGCGCGCGTGATGTCGAGGATCTCGTCGGCGTCCGCGTCGAGGTGGGGGGCCAGGGAGCGGCGGCAGTGGATGCCGAAGGGCAGGCCGCGGTGTTCGGTGCGCACCGAGTGCCAGGGGCCTGCGGCGACGGCGACGAGGTAGGTGGAGATCAGCGGCGTGGGGGCGGCCTTCCAGCGGCCCTCACCGAGGTGCTCGGTGATGCCGTTGGCGAGGACGGTCCACCCGTCGGGAGCCTTCACGGACAGCTCGAAAACGGCCTTGAGGTCCGGCTGGTCGAAGGCGGCGAAGGTGCGCTGGACATCGTCCAGGAACAGTTGCGTGTAGACGTAGGTCTCGCCGTCGGTGGGGTCCGTGAAACGGTGCATGCCCTCGCCGGTGCGGGAGTAGCGCATGGAGGCGTCGATGCGCAGCTCGTGCTCGCCGTGGGTGAGGTTCTTCAGCGGCAGACGGTTCTCGGCCAGGCTCTCGGGGTCGAGAGGTTGTCCGTCGAGGGTGGCGGAGCGCAGCTCGGCGGGCTTGAGCTCGACGAAGGTGTCCGTGGCGTCCTGGCCGGCGCGCACGGTGAACCGGATGACGGTCAGGGAGTCGAAGGTCTCGTCCCCGGCGGTCAGATCGAGGTCGATCGTGTAGCGGTGGACGTCGAGGAGCTGGGCACGGGTCTGCGCTTCGTCGCGCGTGAGTACGGACATGAACGCCATGCTGCCTGATGGCACGGACAGCGCACGAGGGGGTTCTGGTGGGGCGGTGCCGGGGGCCGCTGCGGTACGGCCGTCGGGTGCCGCCGGTGGGACACGGCGCCCGGCGTCGGTGGGGCGTGGTGCCCGACGTCGATGGGACGTGGGCCCGCGGCAACGGTGGGGCGTAGGTCCGCGGCAACGGTGGGGCGTAGGTCCGCGGCATCGATGGGACGTAGGTCCGCGGCATCGGTGGGCGTGACGCCCGGGATAGATAGGCAGGGCGTGGCACCCGGCGTCGGTGGGGCGGCAGAAGATCCTTCCGCCACGGGTGGGCACCGGCTCGTGCCCGGGATGCGGACGCGGGGCTTCCGCCCGGTCACGAGTGGTGCACGGCATGGCATGGCGTGGCATGGCGTGGCATGCCGCGGCACGGCATGCGCCGCCCACAACGACCACCCGCGCCGGGCCCCGCCGGACGCGCCCCGTTGCACGGGACCCGCTGTACACCCGCCGGTCAGCCAGTTGCCGGGGCGGCGCCGTTGCCGGCGCCCTCGGCGATGCGCTCGTGGTGGTGGATCACCTCGGCGATGATGAAGTTCAGGAACTTCTCGGCGAAGGCGGGGTCCAGCTTGGCGTCCTCGGCGAGGGCACGCAGCCGGGCGATCTGGCGGGCCTCGCGGGCCGGGTCGGCGGGGGGCAGCTGGTGGGCGGCCTTGAGGTGGCCCACCTGCTGGGTCGCCTTGAACCGCTCGGCGAGCATGTGGACGACGGCCGCGTCGATGTTGTCGATGCTGTCGCGCAGCCGCGCGAGCTCCTCGAGGACGGCGGGGTCGACGTCACCGGTACCGGTGCTGCTGGTGGTCATGGGCGCCCACCCTAAGGGGTGGTCCGGCCTTCGATCACGGGCGGACGGCCGGGATCGGGGATCCGGTTGCTCCAGCCACCGGGGACGGCACGGCCCTGCTGGGCGCGGAAGCGGACGGGCGCCGTGCCGACACGACGGGTGAACAGGCGGGAGAAGTAGGCCGGGTCGTCGTAGCCGACCCGGCGGGCGACGGAGGCGACGGGCAGTTCGGTGGTGGCGAGCAGTTCCTTGGCGCGGCCGAGGCGGATGCCGAGCAGGTAGTCCTTGGGGCTGCATCCGGCCCCGCGGCGCACGGCGGTGCGCAGTTCGGCCGGGGTCATGCCGTGCCGGGCCGCGTGGTCGGCGACCGTCATGGGTTTGCAGGCGTCGCGGGCCAGGGCCTTGAGGAGTTCGGCGCCGTCCGGGGCGAGGTCGGCGCGGGCTCGGCGCAGGGCGACGAGGAGCTCGTGGACGGCGGCGCCGGTCTCCACCTCCAGCAGGGGGTTGCCGCGGCGGGCGGCGCGGGCGATGCGGCCGACCACCGCACGGGGTCCGGACGCGGCCGACAGGGGAACCACGGGCCGGTCGGGTTCGATGTAGCCGAGTTCGGTGCAGGTGGCGGTGGCGGGCCCGGCGAAGTCGACGAAGCCCTCGTCCCAGCCGGTGTGGGGGTCCGGCCCGTAGTGGTGCGGTACTCCGGGGGTGAGCCACAGCAGGGAGGGCGCGGTGACGGTGATGCGCCGGCCCTCGGGACCGTGGTACCAGCCGCCGCCCTCGCTGATCACGACGGCGACGTGGTGGTCCAGGGTGCGCGGGCCGACGGTGGGCAGCACGCCGTACTGCAGGCCGACTCCGAGGCAGACCAGTCCGAGCCGGTGGTGCGCGGGGCCGGGGCTGAAGAACCGCATCCAGGTGTGGTACATCGGCGCTCCTCTCCCCTCGCCTGCGGTCACGTCGCGCCGTCCCGGACCGTCCGGTCCAAGCAGCGACGATCTTTGTCCATGGACGGTGGTCGCCGCCAGAGGTGAGGGTCGGGCACATGAGCCAGTTCACGGTGGGGGACGCGGAGTTCCTGCCGGGTCTCAACTGCGTGGAGACGTGTCTGGAGGCGCTGACCGGCGCCGGGGCGGTCGACGGTGTTCCCGTGCGGCCCCTGACCGGGCACGGCCCGGGACGCACCGCGGCACTCGCCCCGGGGCTGTACCGGGGCGCGGTCCGGGTGCGTGGGGCCGGGGACGCACGGCTCGAACTGCCGGGGTGGGCCCGGGGATTCGTGTGGATCAACGGCTTCGGTCCGGGCCGCTACTGGTCCGGGGAAATTCCGCTCGCATCCGCATAGAGTGGGAAGGAGTTCAGGGCGTCTTTGGGGGTACGGGCGTGGCGGACGACGGACCGGTCGAACACGGCTACCCGCATCTGGAGACGGTGCGCGCCGCGATCACTGCTCTCTACAGGCGGCTGTCGTACGACACGATCCAGACGTTCGCGACCAGTGTGGTCCCCGCCGACGTGGCCTTCTGCGACACCGACGACCTGCACCTGGGGGCCCAGCGGGTGGCGCGCGAGCTGGTGCGCCACTACCGGCTGCCGGATGCGCGCCTCATCGTCAGCTTCCGCGAGATGAAGCACGCGGCGAACGTCGAACTGGCGGCGGGTCCTGAGTACTTCGTCGAACTGAACGACCGCTTCCGCACCCACCGCAGGGACATCGGCGCCGCCCTCGCCCACGAGGTGATGCACGTCTATCTGCACCGCCTGGACCTGTCCTTCCCCGGCACCCGCGACAACGAGATCCTCACGGACACCGCGGCCACCTACCTGGGTGCCGGCTGGCTGCTGCTGGACGCCTTCCGTGAGCACGGTGCGGCGTCGCAGAAGCTGGGCTATCTCACGCCGGAGGAGTTCGGCTACGTGCTGGCCAAGCGGGCGCTGCTGTTCGGCGAGGACCCCTCGATCTGGTTCACCAGCCCGCAGGCCTACGAGGCCTACGTCAAGGGGATGGCGCAGGCCCGCCGTGACGGGCAGCAACCGCCGCTCACGGCGGCGGGCTGGGCGGGCCGCCGCCGCTACGCCCGTGACCGGCGCCACGCCCAGGAGCACGTGCCCGTCGCCGAGCCGGACGTGCCCTATTCCTTCGCCCCGGACCAGCGAGGCCCGCTGAGGGTGTCGTTCCCCTGTCCGACCTGCCACCAGCGGATCAGGGTGCCGGTGCGGGGGCGGGTGCGGGCGCGGTGTGCGCTGTGCCGGACGGTGCTGGAGTGCGACACGTAGGGCGGCGACCAGGGCGGCGACCGCCGGACGGCACCGCTCACGCCCCGTACACCACGGCACCGCTCACGCCCCGTACACCACGGCACCCCTCACGCCCCGTACACCACGGCACCCCTCACGCCCCGTACACCGCTCCCGGCGGCTCGGCCTGTGCCAGCAGCCCGAGCGCCGCCTCCCCCGCTTCGGCCGCGGTCCACCGCGCCTCCTTGTCGGCGGTGGGCCCCGGGCGCCAGCCCTCCATCACGGTGATGCGGCCTGCCTCCGCCTCGAACACGCGGCCGGTCACTTCGGCGCTCGCGGGAGAGCCGAGCCAGACGACGAGGGGGGAGACGTTCTGAGGGGCCATGGCGTCGAAGCCGGAGGCCGGGGCGGCCATGGCCCCGGCGAAGGTGCGTTCCGTCATCCGCGTACGGGCCGCCGGTGCGACGGCGTTGACCTGGACTCCGTACCGACCGAGTTCGGCCGCGGCGACCAGCGTCAGCGCGAGGATCCCGGCCTTGGCGGCGCTGTAGTTCGCCTGACCGACCGAGCCCAGCAGCCCCGCTCCGCTACTGGTGTTGACGACCCGTGCCACCGGTGTCCGTCCGGCCTTCGCCTCGCCCCGCCAGTGCGCGGCCGCGTGCTTCAGCGGCAGGAAGTGGCCCTTCAGGTGGACGCGTACGACGGCGTCCCAGTCGTCCTCGTCGAGGTTGACCAGCATGCGGTCGCGCAGGAAGCCGGCGTTGTTGACGAGGGTGTCCAGACGGCCGTAGGTCTCCAGGGCGGTGCGGACCAGGGCGGCCGCTCCCTCGCCGGTGGCGATGTCGCCGCCGTGCGCAACCGCCTCGCCGCCCGCCGCGCGGATCTCCTCGGCCACCCGGGCGGCCGGGCTGCCGGACCTGGGTGTCCCGTCCAGCCCGACACCCAGGTCGTTGACGACGAGCCGCGCGCCCTCCGCGGCGAACGCGAGCGCGTGGGCCCGTCCGAGCCCGCGCCCGGCACCCGTGACGACGACGACCCGCCCCGCGCAGATTCCGCTCATCTCACGTCTCCTTGTTGGCAGTTGCGGCATCCAGGAAGGCCGGCCGTTCCCCTCCTCCGTGCACGAGCAGGCTCGCCCCGCTGATGTACGCGGCCGCGTCCGAGGCGAGGAAGACGGCGGCCGCGCCGATGTCGGACGGAGCGGCCAGCCGTCCGAGCGGGACGGTGCGGGAGACCGCGGCGACGCCGTCCTCGCCGCCGTAGTGGAGGTGGGACAGCTCCGTGCGGACCATGCCGGCGACCAGGGTGTTGACGCGGACCTCCGGCGCCCACTCCACCGCCATGGAACGGGCCAGGTTGTCCAGACCTGCCTTGGCCGCGCCGTAGGCCGCCGTGCCGGGCGAGGGACGGCTGCCGCTGACACTGCCGACCATCACGACCGAGCCCCGGGCCCGTCTGAGCTGCTGGTACGCGGCGAGCGAGGCCGTCAGCGGGGTGATGAGGTTCAGCTCGATGACCTGTGCGTGCCGCTCGGCGTCCGCGTCGGCCAGCCGCCGGAACGGGGCACCCCCCGCGTTGTTGACGAGGACGTCCAGCCGGGGCAAGGCGTCGAAGAAGTCCCGTACGGCCGGCGGATCGCGCAGGTCGAGCGAGGCGAACTCGACACCCTCGAACGGTACTTCGGGTGGTCTGCGAGCACAGGCGACGACGTGGGCGCCGGTCTCCGTGAACGCCCTCGCGATTCCGGCACCGACGCCCCGCGTGCCGCCGGTGACGACCACGGTTCTGCCGCGCAGCGAGTTATCCACAGGGCCTCCCGCTCGTCTTCACCGACTGCTAGCTTCGAAGCCTCACACCTAACAAATGTTTGGTGGAAAGGTAGCTGAGTGCGAAGGTAGCTGATGCGTCCATGGGTGTCTCCACCTCGTCCCCGGAAAAGGGGATTTCTCTCGTCACGGTCGACTTCCCGCCGGTGAACGCGCTGCCGGTGGCCGGATGGTTCGCCCTGGCCGAGGCCGTGCGCATGGCGGGCCGTGACCCGGAGGTCCGGTGTGTCGTGCTGGCCGCGGCGGGACGGGGCTTCAATGCGGGCGTGGACATCAAGGAGATACAGACGGACACGCAGAAGGCGCTGACCGGTGCCAACCGTGGCTGCGCGGAGGCCTTCGCGGCGGTCTACGAGTGCGAGACGCCGGTGGTCGCGGCGGTGCAGGGGTTCTGTCTGGGCGGCGGGATAGGCCTGGTGGGCAACGCCGACGCGATCGTGGCGAGCGACGACGCGACCTTCGGGCTGCCCGAGCTGGACCGGGGCGCGCTGGGCGCGGCCACCCACCTGGCCCGGCTGGTCCCCCAGCACCTGATGCGCGCCCTGTACTACACCGCGCGCACGGTGACGGCCGCCGAGCTGCACGCGCACGGCTCGGTCTGGCGGGTGGTGCCGAGGGGAGAACTGAGAGCGGCCGCCCTGGAGCTCGCCCGGGAGATCGCCGTCAAGGACGGGCAGCTGCTCCGCCTGGCCAAGGCGGCCCTGAACGGCATCGACCCCGTGGACGTGCGCCGCAGCTACCGCTTCGAACAGGGCTTCACCTTCGAGGCGGCCCTGAGCGGAGTGGCCGACCGGGTCCGCAGCTCCTTCGGGAAGGACGGTGACTGAGTGAGCGACAAGACGATGACGGCCGACCAGGTCGTCTCCCGGCTGCGCAGCGGGATGACCCTCGGCGTCGGCGGCTGGGGCTCGCGGCGCAAGCCCATGGCACTGGTCAGAGCGCTCCTGCGGTCCCGGATCACCGATCTCACGGTTGTCTCCTGCGGCGGACCCGACGTCGGGATGCTGGCGGCGGCCGGGCGTGTCCGGAAGCTGGTCACGGCCTTCGTCACCCTCGACTCGATCCCCCTCGAACCGCACTACCGCGCGGCGCGCGAGAGCGGGGCGCTGGAGCTGATGGAGATCGACGAGGCGATGTTCCTGTGGGGACTGCGGGCGGCGGCGAACCGGCTGCCCTTCCTCCCGGTCAGGGCGGGCCTCGGTTCGGACGTCATGCGGGTCAACCCCGGGCTGCGCACGGTCACCTCGCCGTACGGGGACACGGAGACGTTCGTGGCCGTGCCGGCCCTGCGGATGGACGCGGCCCTGGTCCACGTCAACCGCGCCGATCGACTGGGCAACGGACAGTACCTGGGCCCCGACCCCTACTTCGACGACCTGTTCTGCGAGGCGGCGGACGAGGCGTACCTCTCCTGCGAACGCCTCGTGGCCACCGCCGAGCTGACCAAGGAGGCCGCACCGCAGACGCTGCTGGTCAAACGGCACACCGTGACCGGTGTGGTCGAGACCCCGGGCGGTGCGCACTTCACCTCCTGCGCCCCCGACTACGGACGGGACGAGGCCTTCCAGAAGCAGTACGCGACCACGCCCTGGCCGGAGTTCTCCGAGCGGTTCCTGGCAGGGGACGAACAGGCCTACCGGTCGGCCGCGCAGATGCGGCAAAGGGAGTGGTCATGAACGAGTCGATGCCCAACCGCGCGCCCCTGCCCCCGCCCACCCGCACCCCATCTCCCCCGCCCACCCGCGCCGAGTACTGCGTGATCGCATGCGCCGAGGCCTGGCGGGACGCCGGTGAGATCCTGGCCGCCCCCATGGGTCTCGTCCCCTCCGTGGGAGCACGGCTCGCCCGGCACACCTTCTCGCCGGACCTGTTGCTGACCGACGGCGAAGCCATGCTCGTGGGTCTGGACGGGACCCCGGAGGGCTGGCTGCCGTACCGGCAGCACCTCGCCCTCGTCACCGGCGGCCGACGGCACGTGATGATGGGCGCAAGCCAGATCGACCGCTACGGCAACCAGAACATCTCCTGCATCGGCGACTGGGCACGACCAAGCCGGCAACTGCTCGGTGTCCGCGGCGCACCGGTCAACACGCTGAACAACCCGACGAGTTACTGGATCCCGAAACACTCCCGGCGGGTCTTCGTGGAGAAGGTCGACATGGTGTGCGGGGTGGGACACGACCGGGTGGCCCTGCATCCGGGCGCGGCCCGCTACCACCGCCTTGCCCGGGTCGTGTCCGACCTGGGCGTGTTCGACTTCGCCACCCCGGACCACTCGATGCGGCTGGCCGCACTGCATCCGGGGGTGACCGTCGAGCAGGTCGAGGCGGCGACCGGTTTCCCCCTGGCCGTCCCCGACGAGGTGCCGTACACCCGGGAGCCCACGACCGAGGAACTCCGGCTGATCCGGGAAGTGATCGACCCGCAGAACACCCGAGCGCGCGAGGTGCCCGAACCCGGCAATCCGCGAGGGCGTGAAACACCGGGGCCGAACACCGCGCGGGTGGATCCCGAGGGGGCGAGGCCCTGATGGAGACGGCGCTCACCCGGCTGGTCGGGGTTCGTCATCCGATCGTGCAGACCGGGATGGGATGGGTGGCCGGCCCCCGACTGGTCTCGGCGGCGGCGGACGCCGGTGCGCTGGGTGTCCTCGGCTCCGCGACCATGACGCCCGACCAACTGAGGTCCGCGATACGCGAGGTCCGCTCGCGCACGGCGGCACCGTTCGGGGTGAATCTCCGGGCCGACGCGGCGGATGCGCCCGACCGGGTGCAGATCATGCTCGACGAGGGCGTACGGGTGGCCTCCTTCGCGCTGGCGCCCTCCGCGGAGCTGATCACCCGGCTCAAGGAGGCGGACGTGGTGGTGATCCCGTCCGTGGGGGCGCGGCGGCATGCCGAGAAGGTCGCCGCGTGGGGCGCGGACGCGGTGATCGTGCAGGGTGGGGAGGGCGGCGGGCACACCGGCGAGGTGGCGACGACGGTGCTGCTGCCGCAGGTGGTCGACGCGGTCCGGATACCGGTCGTGGCCGCGGGCGGGTTCTTCGACGGGCGGGGGCTGGTCGCGGCGCTGGCCTACGGCGCGGCGGGCGTGGCGATGGGCACACGGTTCCTGCTGACGTCCGACTCCACCGTGCCGGACCCGGTCAAGGCGCGGTATCTGGCGGCCTCCGTCCGGGAGGTCGCGGTGACCACGGCGGTGGACGGGCTGCCGCATCGCATGCTGCGGTCGGACCTGGTGGAAGCGCTGGAGCGTTCCGGCCGGGCCAGGGCCTTGGGGCATGCGGTGCGCCGGGCGGAAGGCTTCCGGAGGCTGTCGGGCCTGACCTGGCGGCAGATGGTCCGCGACGGCTTCGCGCTGCGGCACGCAAAGGAGTTGTCGTGGAGTCAGGTGCTGCTCGCCGCCAACACCCCGATGCTGCTGAAGTCGGCGATGGTGGACGGCCGCACCGATCTCGGGGTGATGGCGGCCGGGCAGGTCGCCGGAGTGATCGACGACCTGCCGTCGTGCGCCGAGCTGGTGGAGCGGGTCATGGCCGAGGCCGAGGAGGTGCTGACGTCGCTGGAGCGCCTGTCGGTGGGCCGCTGACCCGACCCCGGTCCGCGGGCCCGGCAGTCCCGCAGACCCGCAGTCCCGCAGACCCGCAGACCCGCAGACCCGCAGTTGCCGACCGGTACTCCTCAGGGGACGGCATTCCAGGGCCCCGACGGTGCTCGTCAGGGCCCCGCGAAGCCCGGCCCTCTCAGAGCCGCTCGATGATCGTCACGTTGGCCTGTCCCCCGCCCTCGCACATCGTCTGCAGCCCGAACCGGCCGCCGGTGCGCTCCAGTTCGTGCAGCAGGGTGGTCATGAGCCTGGCGCCCGTCGCACCGAGCGGGTGGCCCAGGGCGATCGCGCCACCGTTGACGTTGACCTTGTCCGGGTCCGCGCCGGTCTCCTTCAGCCAGGCGAGGACGACCGGGGCGAAGGCCTCGTTGATCTCGACGAGGTCGATGTCGTCGATGGTCAAACCGGTCTTCTTCAGTGCCTGCGCGGTGGCGGGTATCGGGGCCGTCAGCATCCGGATGGGGTCCTCGCCGCGCACCGACAGGTGGTGGACGCGCGCCCGCGGCCGCAGCCCGTGCTCGCGCACGGCACGCTCCGAGGCGAGCAGCAGGGCGGCGGCGCCGTCGGAAACCTGGGAGGAGCAGGCGGCGGTGACGGTGCCGCCGTCGATGACGGGCTTCAGCGCGGCCATCTTCTCCAGGGAGGTGTCGCGGCGCGGACCCTCGTCCGTCGTGACGTTCTCGTGCGGGACGGTCTCCCGCTCGAAGCGTCCCTCGTCGGTCGCGCGCAGCGCGCGGCGGTGGGAGGTGAGGGCGTACTCCTCCTGGTCCCGGCGGCCGATGCCCCACTTGGCGGCGATCATCTCGGCGCCGGCGAACTGGTTCACCGGCCGGTTCCCGTACCGTGCGCGCCAGCCTGCGCTGCCCGCGAAGGGCCCCTCGGTGAAGCCCAGCGGCTCGGCGGCCTGCCGGGTGGCGAAGGCGATGGGGATCTGCGACATGTTCTGCACGCCACCCGCCACCACGAGGTCCTGGGTGCCGGAGAGCACGCCCTGGGCGGCGAAGTGCACGGCCTGCTGCGAGGACCCGCACTGCCGGTCGACGGTGACGCCCGGCACTTCCTCGGGCAGCCCGGCCGCCAGCCAGCAGGTCCGCGCGATGTCCCCGGCCTGCGGCCCCACCGTGTCCAGGCAGCCGAAGACGACGTCCTCGACGGCGGCCGGGTCGACACCGGCCCGTTCGACGAGCGCCCTGAGCACATGGGCGCCCAGGTCGGCCGGGTGGACCTCGCTGAGCCCTCCCCCGCGCCGCCCGACCGGCGTCCGGACCGCTTCGACGATGTAGGCCTCGGTCATGGCAACTCCCTCATGGAAAGGGTTGGTTGGGGCCATTCGCGTACGGCGATCCCGTCCAGGACCATCGACAGGTACTGCCGGGCGATCTCCTCCGGACTGTGCTGTCCGCCGGGCCGGTACCAGGAGGCGGCGACCCACACCGTGTCGCGTACGAACCGGTAGGTGAGCCGCACGTCGAGGTCGTCCCGGAAGACCCGCGCGGCGACTCCGCGCTCCAGCGTGGTCAGCCACGCCTGCTCGAACCTGCGCTGCGACTCGGCGAGGAACGCGAACCGTTCCTGCGCGACGAGGTGCTTGGCTTCCTTCTGGTAGATGGCGACGGCGGCACGGTGCCGGTCGATCTCCCGGAACGACTCGGTGACCAGCGCCTGAAGCGTCTGGCGGGGACCCAGTCCGGCCTCCAGGACGGTGCCGTAGCCGTCCCAGAGCTCGTCGAGGAAGGTGCGCAGGATCTCCTCCAGCATCGACTCCTTGGAGTCGAAGTGGTAGTAGAGGCTGCCCGCGAGCATGCCCGCGTGGTCGGCGATCTTGCGGACGGTGGTGGCGTTGTAGCCCTGCTCGGCGAAGACCTCGGCGGCGGTGCGCAGCAGGTCGTGGCGGCGATCGGTGACAACTGCGGCCGCGGGCTTCGGCGCGGCGGCCGCGGGCTTCTTCGAGGCGGTCACCTGGGGCTTCTTCTTGGTCGGCACGGGTCCATTGTGGTCCTAGGGGTGCTGGCTGCTGACGGAGACGACCTCGCCGGTCAGGTACGAGGAGTAGCCGGAGGCCAGGAAGACGATCACGTTGGCGACCTCCCACGGCTCGGCGTACCGTCCGAAGGCCTCCCGTTCGGTCAGCTCCGTCAGCAGGCCGGGCGAGGTCACCTTCATCAGGTGCGGGTGCATGGCGAGGCTGGGCGAGACGGCGTTGACGCGTACACCGAACTCCGCGGCCTCCAGCGCCGCGCACCGGGTCAGCGCCATCACCCCCGCCTTCGCTGCGGCGTAGTGCGCCTGCCCGGCCTGGGCCCGCCAGCCCACCACGGATGCGTTGTTGACGATCACCCCGCCGCCGGGCTGGTCGCGGAAGAGCCGCAGCGCCGCCCGGGTGCACCGGAAGGTGCCGTTCAGCGTCACGTCGAGCACGCTCGACCACTGCTCGTCGGTCATGTCGGCGAGGGCCGCCGTGCCGCCCAGGCCCGCATTGTTGACGACGACGTCCAGGCGCCCGTGCTCCCGTACGGCCGCCGCGAAGAGCGCCCGTACCTGGGTCTCGTCGGTGACGTCGCACGGCTGGGCGGCGACCGACTCCGCGCCGAACTCCCCGGCCAGCTGCTCCTCGTACCGCTTCAGCCGCCGTGTGTGCGCGTCGCTGACGAGTACGCGCGCGCCCTCCTCCAGGAACCGTCGGGCGGTCGCACCGCCGATCCCGGCACCGGCCGCCGCGGTGACGACGGCCGTGCGCCCGCTGAGCAGCCCGTGCCCGGGGACGTACGCCGGACCCTCGACGTCTGTCATGACCTCACGCTAACCTACCAAACACTTGTTAGGGAAGATGTGTCACGGACCGTCGGGCGGTCGGGCCCGGCAGGCGAGGAGAGCGACCGTGGACCTCACCCACTCCCCGGCCGACGAGGCCTTCCGGGCCGAGGCCCGCGCCTGGCTGACCGCCCATGCGCCGTCCCGGCCGCTGCCTTCCCTGGAGACCGAGGAGGGCTTCGCCGCGCATCGTGCCTGGGAGGCGGAACTGGCAGCGGACCGCTGGTCGGTGGTGTCCTGGCCCGCCGAGTACGGCGGGCGGGGCGCCGGGCTGGTGCGCTGGCTGCTCTTCGAGGAGGAGTACTACGCGGCGGGCGCGCCGGGCCGGGTGAGCCAGAACGGCATCAGTCTGCTCGCGCCGACCCTGTTCGACCACGGCACCGAGGAGCAGCGGGCCCGTGTGCTGCCGTCGATGGCCACCGGCGAGGTCGTCTGGGCACAGGCCTGGTCCGAGCCGGAGGCGGGCTCCGACCTGGCCTCCCTCAGATCCAGGGCCGTGCGCACCGACGGCGGCTGGCGGCTGAGCGGGCAGAAGACCTGGTCCTCGCGCGCGGCCTTCGCCGACCGTGCCTTCGGGCTGTTCCGCAGCGACCCGGACGCGTCCCGGTCGCACCAGGGGCTGACCTACCTGATGTTCGACCTCCGTGCGCCGGGCGTCACGGTCCGCCCCATCGGCCGCCTCGACGGGAAGCCGGCGTTCGCCGAGCTGTTCCTGGACGAGGTGTTCGTGCCGGACGAGGACGTCATCGGCGAGCCCGGTCAGGGCTGGCGGGTGGCGATGTCCACGGCGGGCAACGAGCGCGGGCTCACCCTCCGCTCCCCCGGCCGCTTCCTCGCCGCCGCCGAACACCTGCACGCGCTCTGGCGGGCGCGGGGACGCCCGGAGCACGCGCGGGAGCGGGTGGCCGACGCGCTGATCGGCGCCCGCGCCCACCAGCTCTTCGCCTACGCCCATGCCTCCCGGTTCCTTGAGGGCGAACCCGTCGGCCCGGAGTCCAGCATGAACAAGGTCTTCTGGTCCGAGTACGACATCGCGCTGCACGAGACGGCGCTGGACCTCCTCGGCAACGAGGGCGAGTTGGCGGACAGCGGCTGGTCCGAGGGTTATGTCTTCTCACTCGCGGGCCCGATCTACGCGGGCACGAACGAGATCCAGCGGGACATCGTCGCCGAGCGGCTGCTCGGCCTGCCGAAGGGACGCCGCTGATGCGCTTCCTCCTCGATGCCGAGCAGCGCGCGTTCGCCCGCTCGCTCGACGGCCTGCTGACCGCGGCGGACACGCCGTCGGTGGTGCGGGGCTGGAGCCGCGGCGAGCACGGCCGCGGGCGGGCACTGTGGGCCCGTCTCGCCGGGGCCGGGGTGTTCGCACTGGCGGTTCCCGAGGCCTACGAGGGACTGGGGCCCCGGCCCGTCGATCTGACCGTCGCCCTCGTGGAGTTGGGGCGGCACGCGGTGCCCGGTCCGGTGGTGGAGACGGTGGCGGCGGCCGCGCTGCTCGCCGCGCTGGACGACACCGGCCCGGCCAAGCGACTGCTGCCCGCACTGGCCTCGGGCGCCTCGACGGCGACGCTGACGACCGGACCGTACGCACTGGACGCGGACACGGCGGACCTCCGGCTGACGGTGCCCCGGACGGACCGTCCGGCACAGCTCCGGCTGGCTCCCGCGCCCCACGGACCGCTCGCCCCGTCCCTCGACCCCGCTCGCCGCCTCTTCCCCACTCCGCCCGGCGGAGAACTCCTGGCCACCGGCCCCCAGGTCGCCGGGGCCATGGCCGCCGCCCTCGCCTGGGCCCGCCTCGCCACCGCGGCCCAGGCCCTCGGCATCGGCCTCGCACTCCTCGGCCGGACGGTGGCGTACGTCGGGCAGCGCACCCAGTTCGGCGTGCCCGTAGGCTCCTTCCAGGCGGTCAAGCACCGCCTGGCCGACGCCAAGATCGCCCTGGAGTTCGCCCGCCCGCTGCTCTTCGGCGCCGCGGTGACGATGGACCCGGCCGACATCGCCGCCGCGAAGGTGGGCGCGTGCGAGGCGGCGTACGCCACCGCCCGCACGGCGCTGCAACTGCACGGCGCGATCGGCTACACCGCCGAGTACGACCTCTCCCTGTGGCTGACCAGGGCCCGCGCCCTGCGCTCCGCCTGGGGCACACCGCAGGAGTGCCGGTCCCTCGTCCTCGACGCCGGTACCGCGCGCCGTTGAGCCGCCGTACCCCTTTGCCGGTGCGCCACCAGGTCAGGCCGGCCGCACGATCCCCTGTGCCCGCGCGGCCACCAGCCACTTCGGGAATTCGCCCACCAGGCGGTCGTACAACTCCGTGTCGGACACCGTCCCTGGGTCCGGACCGGCGTGGAAGAAACCGGCGTTGTCGACCACCCGGCGAGCGGGCACCGGCAACTCGTCGAGCCGGCGCAGGAAGTCGAACTGTCGGCTGTCCGCCTCGCCGAAGCCGATGAACTGCCAGAACAGGGGAAGCTTGGCCGCCTTGCACAGATACCGCTCGGCGGCGGGCCTGCTGATCGGGCCGCCGTCGGTCTGGAAGACCACGAGGGCGGGGTCGGTGGCGCCGCTGTCGAGGTAGTGGTCGATGACGGCGTCCATCGCCAGGTGGTAGCCGGTCCTGCCCATGTGCCCGAGCCCGGCCACGATCCGTTCGATGCGGCCCTCGTGGTCGGCGAGCGCGATCTCGGTGACCGCGTCGATGCCGGTGGAGAAGAAGACCACCGGCACCCGCCCGTCGTCGTCGAGGTGCGCCGACAGCCCCAGCACCCGGTCGGCGAGCGCCTGGACACTGCCGTCCCTGTAGTACGGCTTCATGGAACCGGAGTAGTCGACGACGAGGTAGACGGCGGCGCGCAGTCCCTCCAGGCCGTGCTTGCGCAACGACACCCCGGCGTTCTTGTACGGGCCGACCAGCGCGGGCGCGGTCTGCTCCACCTTGCTCAGACTGATCGCCGCCACGGCCCGGCTCCCCCTTCGCCCCACACACTGCAGGGCCGAGGCTACGCCACGTCCGCCGCGGCCCCGACTGGCGCTGCCGTCGGTACGGTACCCGGGTGCGTCCCGCGAGTTCGGTCGTGCTCTGCGTCCGCTGATCTCAGTGCGCCCACTTCTCACGCAGCACCTGCTCGGCGGGCTTTCCGTGCGGGCTGTAGGCCAGCCGCGCCGGCGTCTCCCCGCTGCCCGGCCAGTCGTCCCACATCCACCAGCAGACTCCGGCCCACCAGCGCTGTCCCTCGAAGGAGTCCAGCAACGCCCGGTAGGCGGCGGCCTGTTCGGCGTCGTCGGCGCGACTGCTGACGGTCCATGAGTACGGGGCGGTCGTCGCACCGCGCTGGCTGACGTAGCCGGCCTCGGTGAACAGGATGCGCCGGCCCTGTTGCCGCGCATAGGCGGCGAGCCGCTCACGGATCGGCTGCCAGGCGCCGCGCAGCCGGGCGGTGTCGGCCGTGGGCCGGGCGGCCAGCGGCCAGTAGGCGTCGATGCCGATGAGGTCGAGCTCCTTCCAGAAGTGGATCCGCTGGTACTCGTCGTAGTTGGCGGCATAGGTCAGTGGCCCGTCGTAGTGGCCGCGGACGGCCTGGACGATCTTCGTCCAGGCCGCCGTGTCGCCGGAGACGCCGGCCAGTTCGGTGCCGATGGAGAACTGCTCGACACCGGTGTCGGCGGCGAGGCCGGCGTAGTGGGTGATGAACGTGCGGTACGCGGCGAACCACGCTGTCCGGTTCTGCGGTCGGATGTCGGCGCGGTCCTCGTCACCGGGCAGATCCACGTGCGGCTTGATCATCACCTTCAGTCCGGCGGCGTGCGCGCGGGCGACGATCCGCCGCAGGCTGCCGTCGCTCGCGGTCTCGTCGGTGGTGTGCAGGGCCGAGTCGGTCGCACGGTCCTGGTACCAGGTCGGGGTGAGGGCGACCCAGCGCGCACCGGTCGCCCTGATGGCGCGCAGGTACCCGTCCGCGGCCGGGCTGTCGTAGTCGGCGTGGTTCCAGGAGGGCAGCGCGAAGCCGCGCATCGTGGACGTCCGGCCGGCGCCGTCGGGCCGCGGGGTCCGGGCCGCGCCGCCGTCTCCGCCTCCCCGTCCGCCACCGTGCCCGCCTCCCTGGCCCGTCGAGACGCAGGCGCTCGCGGCGAGGAGGACCGCCGCCAGGGCGGCGGCGGTCCTCCACTTCCTCACCGGTGCCGTCACAGCGACGCCGGGCTGACGAAGGTGTACCCGAGTGCCTTGATGCCGTCGATGGTGTCCTTCAACGGCTGCAGCGGGTAGTACGGGTGGTAGAAGAAGCTCGCGAACCCGTCCCGGACCGCGAGGTTCGCCCTGGCCGAGGCGATGAGGTCGGCCGGCAGTCGCGGCGGGTGGTTGTTGTACGCCTCCGGTTCGTAGTTCCCGATGTCCTCGGGCAGCACCTTGGTGCCGTACACGTCCTTCACGACGTACGGGAAGAACTGTCCGATGAACAGGTTGGGGTCGGACGAGGCGCCGCTGAGCGTTCCGGCGAAGTAGAGCGAACGCTCCAGCCGGGCCGAGAAGTTGGCGCCGAAGACCCGGTAGTCGGCCGCGGAGGCCGCGTAGTGCGGGGTGGTCCACAGCGCCGGCTTGGGCAGGCCGGCCGCGGTGAACGCGGCGAGCGCGCTGGTGACGCGGGTCTGGGCCCAGATGGTGGAGTCCTCGGCGACCGGTCCGTCGTAGACGACGTTGTTCGCGGAGTCGACGTGGGAGCGGTAGAACTCGAAGTCGTCACCGGTCACTCCGTTGTAGGGGTTGGCGACGGTGCCGTACTGGTGCGTGTAGCCATGGTCCATCAGCACCGCGCCATGCGCCAGCATGTACTGCAGCGCACTGACCACCTCGGGCCGCTGGGCGAGGGTGATCGTCTCCGGTACGCCGTTGTTGTAGACGCCCTTCGGGTCCGTGTACACGGGGATCACATTGATGCCGTACGGGATGTTCTGCGAGGACAGGTAGTCGGCCATGGTGCGCAGCTGGGCGGGGTCCGAGTCGGGGCTGATGTCCTCCAGGCGCACCACCGCGCGGTGCCGCTCGGCGGTGGCCGGCGCGAGGGCGTCGAAGAGCAGGTCCTCCAGGGCGATGACGCGGTCGCTCTCGGAGACGTAGGCGAACGGGATCTCACCGATGTAGGTGAGGTTGGACGACCGGATCGCCCAGCCGAAGGTGTGCCCGTTGGAGCTGTCCAGGCCCTCCGCGAGCCGGGTGACCGCCGGATATCCGTTCCCCGTCAGGACGTTGGGGCGCAGCACTCCGCCGTCCTGCCCGGCCGGGATGGTCCGGGTGAGCGTCTGGCCCCGGTACGTCACCTGAGTCACGGTGCCGACCGAGCCGCCGTCCTCGTAGTACGACGTGGTCGGGTCCCAGCCGTACTTCTGGGTGAACTGGGTGACCCCCACCGCGCCCGCCATGTTCCAGACGTTGGCGCCCATCCAGATCACCGGCTTGGTGCTCGCCGCCGCGTCCTGGTAGAAGGCGGCCGGGACGGCGTCCGGGGTGCTGCCGCCGTAGTAGGTGGAGCCGATGTAGATCACGGCCGAGTACGAGTCGATCATTCCGGCGGTGTACTGCTGGACCGGCTTGGCGGTCACCGTGCCGAAGTGGCCCGCGAGGTTGGCCGTGGCCATCGCGTACAGCTCGCCCAACTGGCCGTAGGGGCCCGCCGTGTCGTAGAGCACGAGGGTGGTCGGGTCGGCGGCGCCCGCTTCGGCCGGGACGAGCGCGGCGGCCTGGCGGGTGACGGCCGACGCGGCCTGCACCAGGTCGGTGGCCGTGCTCGTCAGGGTCGACGCCACACTCGCATCGCGCGGCCGGCTGCGGCGCGCCAGGTCCGCCTGAAGTTGGGTCTTCGCCCAGCCGCCGAGGTCGATGCGGTTCAGTCCGGAGCGGGTGCCGGCGAGCTCGCCGGGATGCCGGAGCCCACCGGCGGCCTGGGCGCCCGCGGCCTGGAATGTGCCGCTGAGCAGGGCGGCGACGAGCAGCAGGACGACGGTAATTCTGGAAGTTCCCCGCCTGCCGGGCGGGATCAATGGTCTCACAATCTTCCCCCCACTTTACCAAGTGTTGGCTAACCTTTACCCGTCGGGAAGCCAGCATTCTTCTGGCGACCGGGACGGGTGTCAACGGGACGAGAGATGAATTCCCGCAGGCTCATCAGACCTCATACGGAGATCGGACATGTCCTTTTTCCGAATGGTCTTCAGAGAGGACCGCGAAGTCTGCTAGGTTCACCTTCGCGCGATGGGGACGCGCACCGAAATATGGGGGGACAATGTACGGACGACCCGCTCTGGGGGCACTTCTGCCCCTGGCAGGGGCGATGGCCGCTCCGCAGGCGATACCCGGCCTACCTTTGGCCAAGGCCTTGCAGGCAACTGCCGGAGTCGGATTCCTGTTCTACTGCCTGACCGCATGTTTGATATTGCTCGCCCGGACAAGGCTGCGCAGACGCGCACTCCGGCAGCAGTTCGAGGGCTCCGGCGCACACCGGGAGCGGCTATGATTGTCGAGTCGCTACTGTGGTCCAGCATCATCCTGATCACGATGGCGGGCTGCTACAACACGAGCCTGTTCCTGCTCTCCCGCCGCAGAATTCGGCGTTCCCGTTCCGACCGCAGAGAACGCTTTTACGTATTTCTCCTCGCCTGTCTGAACGAGGAGAAAGTACTGTCCGAAAGTCTGGCGCGCATCACCGCACTGCCCGCCGGGAATTTCATGGCATTGGTCATCGACGACGGCTCGGACGACCGTACCGGCGAAATAGCCCTCGCCGCCGGTCCGGAGCGGGTCCGGTTGCACCGCCGCACTTTGCCGAACGCCCGCCGGGGCAAGGGCGCAGCCCTCAATGACGGGGTGCGGCATCTTCGGGAGTCCGGCCTGCTCGCCGGCCGCGACCCCGACGACGTGATCCTGTGCGTGGTCGACGCGGACGGGCGGCTCGACCCGCATGTCGTGCAGTCGGTGGACCCGTACTTCGACGATCCGCGTACGGGGGCCGTCCAGGTGTGCGTGCGCATGTACAACCGGGGCCGGGGGCTGCTCGCCCGCATGCAGGACATGGAGTTCGTCGTCTACGGCGACGTGTTCCAGAGCGCACGCCGCTTCATCGGCAGCGTGGGCATGGGCGGCAACGGGCAGTTCATGCGGCTGTCGGCGCTCAACACCCTGAACGCCCCGGACGGCACCGGTCCGTGGAGCGACAGTCTCACCGAGGACCTCGACCTCGGGGTCCGGCTGCTCGCCAACGGCTGGACGAACCAGCACTGCACCACGGCCGCCGTCTCGCAGCAGGCCGTGCTCAGCCTGCGCCGTCTGGTCCGGCAGCGATCCCGCTGGTTCCAGGGCCACCTGCAGTCGGCCGGTCTCGTCCCGTTGATCCTGCGGGACGTGCCGACCCGGGCGGCGCTGGACCTTCTCTACCACCTGTCCAGCCCGGTGCTGATCCTGCTCACCTCGCTGCTGCCGCTGTCCTTCCTCGTCGCCCTGGGGGCCACCACCGTGGCCTCCGTCCAGGTGGGACATCCGCTCGTGTCACCGATGTGGCTGCTCGGCCCGTACCTGCTGTCCTTCACGGCCGCCTACGCGTACGGCTTCGTCTACGCCAAGCGTGAACGGGACCTCGGGCTGGTGCGGTCGGTGCTGCTCGCCCATGTCTTCGTCCTCTACGGCTACATCTGGTTCGCCGCCGGCTGGTGGGGGTTCTGGCGGATGCTCACCGGCAAGCAGACCTGGCTGAAGACCGCGCGCACCTGAGCGCGACCACCGGTTTCCGCGCGCGGAGGCTGATCCCGTAGCGCACCCCGGGGGCCGGTGGGACACGGAACCCATCCCGCCGAGCTCGGCACGCATCCGCGTGCGGGACATACCCGCACGGCACACGCAGCCCTGTGCCGGCCGGATCCCGCACGACACCGATCCCCGCACAGATCCACGTGCAGGGCACATCCCCGCACGGCACACACATCCCCGCACGGCACACACAGCCCCGTGCGGGACACACCCCCGCACGAGGACATTCCCCCGCGCGGGTCATGTCCCCGAGCGGTGCCGCCGCCACGGTGGCCCATGCGGCGCCGCTGTCCCGGCGACCCGCGCCGCAGCGCTTCTCCTTCCTTCACTCCCGTACTTCTCAACTCCGCGCGGTCCGGTGACCGCGTACGCCCGAGGGGGGCTCTCCATGTCCACACACCCGTCGACCGTGCCCGTACGCGCCATGCTGGTGCTCGGGACACGGCCGGAGGCGATCAAACTCGCGCCGGTGGCGCGGGCGATGACGTCCGACGCGCAGTTCGAGCCGATCGTCGTCACCACGGGCCAGCACCGCGAGATGCTCCACCAGATGCTGGGCCTGCTGGGCGTCGAGGCACGCATCGCGCTCGACGTGATGCGCAACCGCCAGCAGCTGTCCGAGCTGACCGCCCGGCTGGTCGGGGAACTGGGCGTGGCGCTGCGGGAGCAGCGTCCGGACCTGGTGGTCGTCCAGGGTGACACCACGACGGCCCTCGCGGGTGCGCTGGCCGCGTTCTACGAGAAGATCCCCGTCGCCCACGTCGAGGCCGGGCTGCGCACCGGGGTCATCGACAACCCGTTCCCGGAGGAGCTCAACCGCAGCCTGATCGGCCGGATCGCCCGCTGGCACTTCGCCCCGACGCCCCGCGCGGCCCGGCATCTCGCGGACGAGGGCGTCCCCGCGGACCAGGTGTTCACCACCGGCAACACGGTGATCGACAACCTGCTGTGGGTGCTGGCCGAGGGCACCGGCGCCTCCGCCTTCCGCACCACCGCCCGGCGGATCCTGGTCACCCTGCACCGCAGGGAGAACCAGGGCGAGCGGATGCGCGGCATGGGCCGGGCGCTCACCCGGCTGGCCCGGCGCGGGGACGTGGAGATCGTGCTGCCGCTGCACAAGAGCCCGGCCGTGCGGGACGCGCTGCTGCCCGAACTGGACGGCCAGGCCGGCATCCGCCTGGTCGAGCCGCTGGACTACGTCGACTTCGCGGCCACCCTGGCCGAGTGCGACCTCGTCCTCACCGATTCCGGCGGTATCCAGGAGGAGGCGCCGAGCCTGAGCAAGCCGACCCTCGTACTGCGGACGACAACCGAACGGCCGGAGGCGGTCGAGGCGGGCGCGGCCCGGCTGATCGGCACGGACCCGGACGCCATCGTGGGCTGCGCGGAGCGCCTGCTGGACGATCCGGCGGAGTACCGGCGGATGGCCGGTGCGGGCAACCCGTTCGGCGACGGCCGGGCCTCGGCGCGCGTCCTCGCCCAGCTGGCGGAGGACTTCGCCGCCGAAGTGCCGGTCGGGCTCACCACGTCCGGGCCATACTCGGCAGCATGACCGCCTCACTCCTGCGTCCCCGTCGGCGAGTTCCGCTTCCGGCGGGGCGCAGGGGTCGGGTCCTGACCGGCCTCTCCCTGGCGCTGGCACTGACGGCGTTGCTCGCGGTCACCCTGACCCGGTGCGCGCTCGATGGTTCGCCACCGCCGAAGCCGTGGCTCGACGGCTCCACGCACGGCCGGTGGCTGTCGGTCTTCAACGGTCACGGCACCAATGTGGGGGACGACGACTCCCTGTCGCTGTCCCCCAGGGCGGCCGAGGACCCGGGCACCACGCACGCCGGCCTGGTCGTGAGCACCGCCTTCTACACGGACGTGCGCTACGAGGCGCGGATGCGGACGGTCAGGCAGCTGCGTGCCCCGAAGCCCAACCCGTGGGAAGTGCCGTGGCTGGTATGGGCGTACACCGACCCGGAGCACTTCTACTACATCACCCTGAAGCCCAACGGCTGGGAGCTCGGCAAGCGGGACCCGGCCTATCCGGGCGGTCAGCGCTTCCTGGCGACGGGACGCACGGCGTACCCGGTCGGTCCCTGGTACGACGTGCGGGTGCGACAGCGTGGGCCGGTGCTCGCCGTCGCGGTGGGCGGCAGGCCCCTGGTGAGCTTCACGGACGGTGAACGGCCCTATCCGCGGGGCAGGGTGGGCGCCTACACCGAGGACGCCACCGTGAACTTCCAGGGACTCAGGGCGGGTTCCGGGCCGTGACACAGCGGCGGCGCCTGCCCAAGAGTCCGGTCGGGGACTGGGCAGGCGCCGTCTGCGGGGTCTGGGGGAAACTCCCCGGACGACCCGCCCGTACGCCGTTGTACGGGACGTCTGTGGTGCGGTGTCGCCGCGGCGGTCAGACCATCAGGGCGCGGTCCGTCGGGCGGATCGGGGCCGGCAGGTCGCTGGCGCCCGTGAGGTGCCGGTCGACGCCGCGGGCGGCCGAGCGGCCCTCGGCGATCGCCCACACGATGAGGGACTGGCCGCGGCCGGCGTCACCGGCGACGAACACGCCCGGCACGTTGGTCTGGAAGTCGGCGTCGCGGGCGATGTTGCCGCGCGCGTCGAGTTCCAGGCCGAACTGCTCGACCAGGCCGTTCTCCTGGTCGGTGCCGGTGAAGCCCATGGCCAGGGTGACCAACTGGGCGGGGATCTTGCGTTCGGTGCCCGGCTTCTGGGTCAGCTTGCCGTCGACGAACTCGACCTCGGCGAGGTGCAGCCACTGCACGTTGCCTTCCTCGTCGCCCTCGAAGCGGGTCGTGGAGGCCGCGTAGATCCGCTCGCCGCCCTCCTCGTGGGCCGAGGTGACCTTGTAGAGGATCGGGAAGGTCGGCCAGGGCTGGTTGACCGGGTGCCGCTCGTCGTTCGGGCGGGGCATGATCTCCAGCTGGGTGACGGAGGCCGCGCCCTGGCGGTGGGCGGTGCCCACGCAGTCGGCGCCGGTGTCACCGCCGCCGATGACGACGACGTGCTTGCCCTCGGCCGAGATCGGCGCGGTGACGTAGTCGCCCTCCTGCACCTTGTTGGACAGGGGCAGGTACTCCATGGCCTGGTGGATGCCCTTGAGCTCGCGGCCCGGCACCGGCAGGTCGCGCGCGGTGGTGGCACCGGCGGCGATCACCACGGCGTCGTAGCGCTTGCGCAGGTCCGTCGCCTTCAGATCACGGCCGATCTCGATGCCGGTGCGGAAGCGGGTGCCCTCCGCGCGCATCTGCTCGATACGGCGGTTGATGTGCCGCTTCTCCATCTTGAACTCGGGGATGCCGTAGCGCAGGAGACCGCCGATGCGGTCCGCCCGCTCGTACACGGCCACCGTGTGGCCGGCCCGGGTCAGCTGCTGGGCGGCGGCCAGGCCCGCCGGGCCCGAGCCGATGACCGCGACCGTCTTGCCGGACAGGCGCTCGGGCGCCTGCGGGGCGACGTCACCGGTCTCCCAGGCCTTGTCGATGATCGAGACCTCGACGTTCTTGATCGTGACCGGCTGCTGGTTGATGCCGAGCACACAGGCCGACTCGCACGGCGCCGGGCAGAGGCGCCCGGTGAACTCCGGGAAGTTGTTCGTCGCGTGCAGGCGCTCCGAGGCCGCCGCCCAGTCCTCGCGGTAGGCGTAGTCGTTCCACTCGGGGATGAGGTTCCCGAGCGGACAGCCGTTGTGGCAGAACGGGATGCCGCAGTCCATGCACCGGCTGGCCTGCTTGCTGATGATCGGGAGCAGGGAACCGGGAACGTAGACCTCGTTCCAGTCCTTCTTGCGCTCCTCCACCGGGCGGGACTTGGCGACCTCGCGGCCGTGGTTCAAAAAGCCCTTCGGGTCAGCCATTGATCGCCGCCTCCATCATCTTCTCGGTGATCTCGGTCTCGGACAGACCGGCTCGCTCGGCGGCGTCCTTGGCGGCGAGCACTGCCTTGTAGGTGCTGGGGATGATCTTGCTGAAGCGCTCCACCGCGGTGTCCCACTCGGCGAGCAGCTTCTCCGCGACGGTGGAGCCCGTCTCCTGCTGGTGGCGGCGCACCACCTCGTGCAGCCACTGCTTGTCCGCGTCGTCCAGCGCCTCGATCGACTTCACGTTGCCGACGTTGACGTTGTCCCGGTCGAGGTCGACGACGTAGGCGATGCCGCCGGACATGCCGGCCGCGAAGTTACGGCCCGTCTCGCCGAGCACCACCGCGTGACCGCCGGTCATGTACTCGCAGCCGTGGTCGCCCACGCCCTCGGAGACGACCAGCGCGCCGGAGTTGCGGACGCAGAACCGCTCGCCCGTCTTGCCGCGCAGGAACATCTCGCCGCCGGTCGCGCCGTAGGCGAGGGTGTTGCCCGCGATCACGCTGTACTCGGCGAGGTGGTCGGCCGCGCGGTCCGGGCGGACCACGATCCGGCCGCCCGAGAGGCCCTTGCCCACGTAGTCGTTGGCGTCGCCCTCCAGGCGCAGGGTCACACCGCGCGGCACGAAGGCGCCGAACGACTGGCCCGCGGAGCCGGTGAAGGTGATGTCGATGGTGTCGTCGGGCAGGCCCGCGCCACCGAACTTCTTCGTCACCTCGTGGCCGAGCATGGTGCCGACCGTGCGGTTGATGTTGCGGATCGCGACCTGGGCGCGCACCGGCTGGGCGTCGGTCGCGGAGTTCGCGGCCAGGGCGTCGGCGGCGAGCTTGATCAGCTCGTTGTCGAGCGCCTTCTCCAGGCCGTGGTCCTGGGCGACGATCTGGTGGCGCACCGCGCCCTCGGGCAGCTCGGGCACGTGGAACAGCGGGTCCAGGTCCAGGCCCTGGGCCTTCCAGTGGTCGACCGCGCGGGTCACGTCGAGGACCTCGGCGTGGCCGACGGCCTCCTCGATGGAGCGGAAGCCCAGCTCGGCGAGGAGCTCACGGACCTCCTCGGCGATGAACTGGAAGAAGTTCACCACGAACTCGGCCTTGCCCGCGAAGCGCTCGCGCAGCACCGGGTTCTGGGTGGCGATGCCGACCGGGCAGGTGTCCAGGTGGCAGACGCGCATCATGATGCAGCCGGAGACGACCAGCGGAGCGGTCGCGAAACCGTACTCCTCGGCGCCCAGCAGCGCGGCGATGACCACGTCGCGGCCGGTCTTGAGCTGGCCGTCGGTCTGCACGACGATGCGGTCGCGCAGGCCGTTGAGCAGCAGGGTCTGCTGGGTCTCGGCCAGGCCGAGCTCCCAGGGGCCGCCCGCGTGCTTCAGCGAGGTCAGCGGGGAGGCGCCCGTGCCGCCGTCGTGGCCGGAGATCAGGACGACGTCCGCGTGGGCCTTGGACACGCCGGCCGCGACCGTGCCGACGCCGACCTCGGAGACCAGCTTCACGTGGATGCGGGCGGCCGGGTTGGCGTTCTTCAGGTCGTGGATCAGCTGGGCCAGGTCCTCGATGGAGTAGATGTCGTGGTGCGGCGGCGGGGAGATGAGCCCCACGCCCGGCGTCGAGTGCCGGGTCTTGGCCACCCACGGGTACACCTTGTGGCCGGGCAGCTGGCCGCCCTCACCGGGCTTGGCGCCCTGGGCCATCTTGATCTGGATGTCGTCGGCGTTGACCAGGTACTCGGAGGTCACGCCGAAGCGGCCGGAGGCTACCTGCTTGATGGAGGACCGGCGGGCCGGGTCGTACAGGCGCTCCGGGTCCTCGCCGCCCTCACCGGTGTTGGACTTGCCGCCCAGCTGGTTCATGGCGATGGCGAGGGTCTCGTGCGCCTCCTGGGAGATGGAGCCGTACGACATGGCGCCCGTGGAGAACCGCTTGACGATCGCGGAGACCGGCTCGACCTCCTCGAGCGGGACCGGCTTGCGGTCGGACCTGAAACCGAACAGGCCGCGCAGCGTCATCAGGCGCTCGGACTGCTCGTTCACGCGCTCGGTGTACTTCTTGAAGACGTCGTAGCGGGCGGTGCGCGTGGAGTGCTGGAGGCGGAAGACCGTCTCCGGGTCGAACAGGTGCGCCTCGCCCTCGCGGCGCCACTGGTACTCGCCGCCGATCTCCAGCGCGCGGTGCGCGGGAGCGATGCCGGAGGCCGGGTAGGCCTTGGCGTGCCGGGCGGCGACCTCCTTGGCGATGACGTCGATGCCAACGCCGCCGATCTTGGTGGTGGTGCCGTTGAAGTACTTCTCGACGAAGGTCTCGTCCAGCCCGACGGCCTCGAAGACCTGGGCGCCGCGGTAGGAGGCGACGGTCGAGATGCCCATCTTGGACATGACCTTCAGCACGCCCTTGCCGAGGGCGTAGATCAGGTTGCGGATGGCCTGCTCGGCGTCCATGCCCGGCAGGAACGTCCCTGCGCGGACCAGGTCCTCGACGGACTCCATCGCCAGGTACGGGTTGACGGCGGCGGCGCCGTAGCCGATGAGCAGGGCGACGTGGTGGACCTCGCGGACGTCGCCGGCCTCGACCAGCAGGCCGACGTGGGTGCGCTGCTTGGTGCGGATGAGGTGGTGGTGGACGGCCGCGGTGAGCAGCAGCGACGGGATCGGCGCGTGCTCGGCGTCGGAGTGGCGGTCGGACAGGACGATCAGGCGGGCGCCGTTGTCGATCGCCGCGTCGGCCTCGGCGCAGATCTCCTCGATGCGCGCGGCGAGCGCGTCACCGCCGCCGGAGACCCGGAACAGACCGGACAGCGTCGCGGCCTTCATGCCGGGCATGTCGCCGTCGGCGTTGATGTGGATGAGCTTGGCCAGCTCGTCGTTGTCGATCACCGGGAAGGGCAGCACGACACTGCGGCAGGAGGCCGCGGTGGGCTCCAGGAGGTTGCCCTGCGGACCCAGGGAGCTGCGCAGCGAGGTGACCAGCTCCTCGCGGATCGCGTCCAGCGGCGGGTTGGTGACCTGCGCGAACAGCTGGGTGAAGTAGTCGAAGAGCAGACGCGGACGCTCGGAGAGGGCCGCGATGGGCGAGTCGGTGCCCATCGAACCGATCGGCTCGGCGCCGGACTTGGCCATCGGCGCGAGGATGACGCGCAGCTCCTCCTCGGTGTAGCCGAAGGTCTGCTGGCGGCGGGTGACCGAGGCGTGGGTGTGCACGATGTGCTCGCGCTCGGGCAGGTCGCCCAGCTCGATCTCGCCGGCCTCCAGCCACTCCTGGTACGGGTGCTCGGCAGCGAGGGTCGCCTTGATCTCGTCGTCCTCGATGATGCGGTGCTCGGCGGTGTCCACGAGGAACATGCGGCCGGGCTGCAGGCGGCCCTTGCGGACGACCCTGGCCGGGTCGATGTCGAGGACGCCGACCTCGGAGCCGAGGACGACGAGGCCGTCGTCCGTGACCCAGTAGCGGCCGGGGCGCAGACCGTTGCGGTCGAGCACGGCGCCGACCTGGGTGCCATCGGTGAAGGTGACGCAGGCGGGGCCGTCCCAGGGCTCCATCATCGTGGAGTGGTACTGGTAGAAGGCGCGCCGGGTGGGGTCCATGGAGTCGTGGTTCTCCCACGCCTCCGGGATCATCATCAGCACGGAGTGCGGCAGCGAGCGGCCGCCGAGGTGCAGCAGTTCGAGGACCTCGTCGAAGGACGCGGAGTCGGAGGCGTCCGGGGTGCAGATCGGGAAGACCCGGTCCAGCTTGTCCTGGTCGCCGAAGAGGTCGGAGACCAGCTGGGACTCGCGGGCGACCATCCAGTTGCGGTTGCCCTTGACCGTGTTGATCTCGCCGTTGTGCGCGACGAAGCGGTACGGGTGGGCGAGCGGCCACGACGGGAAGGTGTTCGTGGAGAAGCGCGAGTGGACGAGCGCGATCGCCGAGGCGAAGCGGCGGTCGGACAGGTCCGGGAAGAAGGGCTCCAGCTGGCCGGTGGTCAGCATGCCCTTGTAGACGAGGGTGCGGGCCGACAGCGACGCGAAGTAGACGTCCGCCTCGCGCTCGGCGCGCTTGCGCAGCACGAAGGCCCTGCGGTCCAGTGCGATCCCCCTGCTGGCGCCGTCGCTGACGAACAGCTGGCGGAAGACGGGCATCGTCGAGCGGGCGGTGGCGCCGAGCAGCTCGGGGGCGACCGGGACCTCGCGCCAGCCGAGGACGGTCAGGCCCTCGTCGGCCGCGATCGTCTCGATACGTGAGACGGCGTCCTCGGTGCCGTCCTCCGGCAGGAAGGCGATGCCGACGGCGTATCCACCGGCCTCGGGGAGGTCGAATCCGGCCACCTCACGCAGGAAGGCGTCGGGCACCTGGGACAGCAGGCCCGCACCGTCGCCGGAGTCGGGCTCGGAGCCGGTGGCCCCGCGGTGCTCCAGGTTGCGCAGCACGGTGAGCGCCTGCTCGACCAGCGCATGGCTCGCCTCACCCGTGAGGGTTGCCACGAAGCCGACGCCGCAGGCGTCGTGCTCGTTGCGGGGGTCGTACATACCCTGCGCAGCAGGGCGAGCATCCATGAAGGACCAGTTCTGGCCATTCGCGGAGTGCTGGGACGGCTGGCGCGGCGTACGCATCGGCTCTCCCGTCGTCGTCAGTGGCTGGGGGTTGCTCCCAGGCCGTCTTTGGCCCTGGTCGGAGCAGGTACCGAGGGACGACGTTGGCCCTCTGCGTGAGTGCAAAATTTCGTGCAGATTACATGATGGGGTGAGCTCCGGGAACCGGATACTCCGTTCCAACATGCGGACGCCGCGGGTCTGCGGCGGGGGTCCCGCGCCCGGCGGTGGAAGCTGTGGGGGCCGATGAGGACAAGATCGGTCGGATCGAGGTCCGTCGGCCCGAGAGGGCGGGGAAGCGTCGTCGCCCTCCCCGCGGGTGCACTGCAGGCGTCATTGCCCGCAGCGCTTACGGCTCATGCCCGCTGGTTAAGCAGTCGAAACCAGCATGTAACGGCTACTTATGCGGCCCATCGCATAAGTCCCGGTCCCGTTATCCTACGGCCGTTCCGAACAGGGTACCCAGGGCGTACGTCACACCGGCCGCGGCGCCACCCAGGGCAAGCTGCCGCAGACCGCTGAACCACCAGGTGCGCGCGGTCACCTTGGCCACCACCGCACCACAGCCGAACAGGCCGACGAGAGCGAGCAGGACGGCCGGCCACAGCACGGTGGCACCCAGCAGGTAGGGCAGCACGGGCAGCAGGGCGCCCAGCGCGAACGAACCGAAGGACGACACCGCCGCGACCAGCGGCGAGGGCAGGTCACCGGGGTCGATGCCCAGCTCCTCGCGGGCGTGTATCTCCAGCGCCTGCTCGGGGTCCTTCGACAACTGCCGGGCCACCTCGCGGGCCAGCCCGGGCTCGACACCCCGCGAGACATACAGGGCGGCGAGCTCGTCCTCCTCGTCCTGCGGGTGCTTGCGCAGCTCGCGGCGCTCCACGTCGAGCTCGGCCTCGACCAGCTCGCGCTGCGAGGCGACCGAGGTGTACTCGCCGGCCGCCATGGAGAACGCCCCGGCGGCGAGGCCCGCGAGACCGGTGAGGATGATGGTCTGCTGGCCGACCGAACCGCCCGCGACACCGGTCATCAGGGCCAGGTTGGAGACCAGGCCGTCCATCGCACCGAAGACCGCGGGACGCAGCCAGCCGCCGTTCACGTCACGGTGCGTGTGGTTGTCGCGGTGCGCCTCGTGAAGTGTCGCTTCGGTGTCGATGATGGCCATGAGTGATCCCCGGGGGCTTAGGTAAGGCTTGCTTTTGGACTTGTTCTACTTTTCGACAACACAGAATCTACGCCGTAAATTTCACCCTCGCCAGCAAGGAAAGGCTGGGCTTACCTGCACCTTTGACCCTTGGTGCTCATTAGTGCGGAAGCTCGCACAGATGTCGTCCGGGTGATGCTGCGCCTCCCGAGGCTGCGCGCAACCGCACATCGGGGAGAGTTCCGCAAAGGGTTCCGCGCCCGGCACGGCGCCCCCGAGAGGAGAGCCCGCGATGGGATCGACCGCCGGTGTCCCCCCGGACGTGCTCCGCGAGCGGGCGCGCGGCGCACTGCTCGGCCTCGCCGTCGGAGACGCCCTGGGAGCGCCCGCGGAGAACCTGAAACCGTCCGAGATCCGGGCCCGCTGGGGCCGTATCACCGGCTACGTGGTCAGGCACCCGGCCGGCACGGACGACACCGAGTACGCCATCTTCTCCGGACTCCTGCTGGCCCGGCACGGCTCCGCGCTCACCCCGGCCCATGTGGAGGCGGCCTGGCACGAGTGGATCGCCGACCGTGCCGAGGGCCCCTTCCGCGGCGCCGGCTTCAGTGAGCGGGGCACGCTGGAGAACCTGCGCCGGGGACTGGCCGCCCCCATCTCGGCCCAGCACCGGCACGCCTGGAGCGACGGCCTCGCGATGCGGGCCGCGCCGTTCGGGGTCTTCGCGGCAGGGCGCCCCGCCGAAGCCGCCCGTCTCGTGGCGATCGACGGTTCGGTCAGCCACGAGGGCGAGGGCATCTACGGGGGCCAGGCGGTGGCGGCCGGGGTCGCGGCGGCGATGGCGGGCGCTCCGGCGGTCGCCGTGGTGGCCGCCGCCCTCGCCGTCGTACCCGACGACTCCTGGACGGCCCGCTCCCTGCGCCGCGCCACGGCCGTCGCCCACCGCGGCGAACGCGCCGTGCGCTCCGCCGTGGTCATCGGCGGCTATCCCTGGACGGACCTGGCCCCCGAGGCGGTCGCCCTGGCCTTCGGCGCGTACGCGGCCGCCGACGGCGACTTCCGGCACGCGGTCCTCACCGCCGTGAACATGGGCCGCGACGCCGACACCACGGCGGCGGTGGCGGGTGCCCTGGCGGGCGCCGCACAGGGGGTGTCGGCCATTCCCACGGAGTGGGCGGCGGCCGTCGGCCCGGCGCGGGGCAGTTGCCTGCCGTCAATGGCGGGGCAGCATGTCCTGGAGGTGGCGGACCTGCTGGTGGCACAGGCCGCCAGGACCCTCCCCGCGGGCTTGGACGCAGGCCTCGTACGGCGGGACGGCGCCCCCGCCCCCCACCCCGCCGCCTACGCCCTCACCACCGACGAAGGCGAGGCCAGGCCATGACACGCCACACCGAGAGGCCCCTGCCCGGACCGGCCGCCAGGACCCACCCCACAGACGCCGACCCCCACCCCGCACCACAGGACCCCACCCCCCACCCCACCACCTACGCCCTCACCACCGACGAAGGCGAGGCCAGGCCATGACACGCCGGGTCGAGGGGCTGCTGCTCGGGCTGGCCGCGGGAGACGCCGCCGGGTGGCCCGCCGCCCGGCACCGGGCCGCCCGGATGCCCGAGTGGACCCGTCGCCTCACCCGTGAGCTGGACACCTTCGCCGAGCAGAACGCGACGACGACACTCCCCGTCCCGATCGCCCTCAACCAGCCCCCCGGACCGCTGCGTCTGGGGCCCTCCGACGACGCCGAGTGGGCGGCGTTCGCGGCGGAGGCGCTGCTGCGGGCCGGGGACGACGCCGTGCTCGCCGACCTCGGCCGGGAGCGGCGGACCCGGGCCGCGATCGACCTCACCTGGAACGCCGTGGCGAGTGAGGTCGCCGCGGCGGCCGACCGTGCGCCCGAGGTGGAGTCGGCCGTGCTGCCGCTGCGGGCCCGCATCTCCGTCCGGGCCGGCCTCGGCAACCTCGCCACCGGGCTGCGCCCGCCCGCCACCGGCCACGACAATCCGCACTACTTCGACGACGCGGCCTGCGTACGGGCCTGCGTCCTGGCCGTGGCGCACGCCGGCGACGCCCGACGCGCCGCCGACCTCGCCGAGTTCGACGCCCGCTACACCCAGGACGGCGACGGGGTGCACGGGGCGCGCGCGATGGCGGCGGCACTCGCGATGGCGCTGGCCGGAGCGGAGGTCGGCGTCTGCGTCGGGGCCGCGCTGGCCGAACTGCCGCGGGAGACGGAGATCGGCCGCAACGCCCGTCACGCGCTGACGCTGGCCGCGGACAGCGCGGGGGCGTTCGCGCTGGTCCCCCTGCTGGAACACCAGATCGTCGACCACGTCTACAGCTACGGCATCGCCGCCGCCGAGACCGTCCCGGTCGCCCTGGCCCTGGTCACGGCGGCGGGCGGCCGGATCGCGGAGGCGGTCCCGGCCACGGCCTGCCTGTCCCGGGTCGCCGACTCGGCCCCGGCCCTGGCGGGCGCCCTGACCGGCGCGCTGAGCGGCGGCGAGGCGATCCCGGCGTCCTGGCGGGAGGCCTGCCGCACCCTGTCCGGCTGCGCACTGCCCCGGCTCACCGGTACGGATCTGGTGGAACTCGCCGAACTCCTGGAAGCGGCACAACCGGCCTCTCCAGGAGGATGATTCGGGTCATGACGCCCAAAGGAGATGAGAGCCAGGGAGCGGGCCGAGGAGTGAGCCGGGGCGCGCTGCTGGACGAGCGGATCACCGGTGCCCTGGTCGGCGCGGCGGTCGGCGACGCCCTGGGAGGCCCCGTCGAGGGCTACACCCCCGACCAGATCCTCGAACGCCACGGCGGCCGTGTCCACGGCGTCGTCGGCCCCTGGCACGGCGACGCCTGGCGCACCGCCCGTCCCGTAGCGCCGTACCACAAGGGAGACGGCCACGTCACCGACGACACGTTGATGACGCACGCGCTGGTACGGGTGTACGCGCGGGTCCGCGACCACCTGGACGCCTACGCGGTCGCCGACCACCTGGTCCCGGACCTGATGACGAACCCGCGCTGGATCCCCGAACTGGAGGCGGAGGCACTGCCGCTGCACCGGATCTTCCTGGCGGAGAAGTGGCTGGTGGCCCGGCTGCACCACGGCCACGTGGACCCGCGAGAGGCCGGCGTCGGCAACATCGTCAACTGCGGTGCCGCGATGTACATGGCGCCGGTCGGCCTGGTCAACGCGGCCAACCCGGCGGCCGCGTACGCCGAGGCGCTGGAGGTCGCCGGTGCCCACCAGTCGTCGTACGGGCGTGAGGCGGCGGGCGTCCTGGCGGCCGCGGTGGCCGCGGCGTGCGCGCCGGGCGCGACACCGGGCTCGGTGGTGGCGGCCTGCCTGTCGCTGGCGAAGGACGGCACGCGGGCGGCGATCGAGAAGGTCTGCGAAGTGGCCGTACGGTACACGGACTTCGAGTCGGCACTGGGCCCGCTGCGGGAGGCGGTGGCGCCCTTCGACACGGTGGGCCCGGACTACCGGAACCCGTCGCTGGGCGCCCGCCGCCCGTCCCGCCTGCACGCGATCGAGGAACTCCCCGTCGCGCTGGGCATGATGGTGGTGGCGCGCGGCGACTGCCGCCAGGCGGTCCTCGGCGCGGTGAACTACGGCCGTGACTGCGACTCCATCGCGACGATGGCGGGGGCGCTGACGGGAGCGCTCGGATCACCGGTTCCGCAGGAGTGGGCCAAGACGGTGGCGGAGGCCAGCCGTCTGGACCTGTGGGAGCCGGCCCGGACGCTGGCCGGGGTGACCCGGGAGATCTTCGCCCGCGACGTACGGCGGCGCCGCGCCCACGAGCAGGCGTTCGCCGAGATCGGGGGCCCGGGATGCTCCGAGTGACCTGGGTCCAGCCGGAGGACCTGCTGGGGCACGAACTGCGCCAGGCGGTGCAGGACGGCCGCGAGCCCTCGGCGGTCGCGGCCCGCTGGCGCGCCGCGGGCGGCCCCGACGCCCCGGCACGGTCGGGCGCGTCCCCGGGCCGTGCCTCGCGCTACCTGCGCCTGCTGGCGGAGGACCTGCTGGACGAACTGGCCGAGCTGCCGGGCCGGCTGGCGGACGCGGAGCCGACGGACCTGGACAGGATCAGAGCCCTGTGCCCGGACTGGCCGACGCGGGACGGACGGCCCAACCCGTGCGAGCGCCGCCCGCCGCGTCCGGCCCAGGACGACATCCCGGCGCGTCCGGCCCAGGACGACGCCCCTTCACGTCTGCCCCAGGACGACATCCCGGCGCGTGCGCCCCAGGACGACATCCCGGCGCGTGCGCCCCAGGACGACATTGCGTCGCGTCCGGCCCAGGACGACACCCCGGCGGCACGGGCGAACGACCGGCGACCCGGGGCCGGCCCCGCCGCGGGCCGCCTGGAAGCCGCCTGGCTCGGGCGGGCCGCGGGCTGTCTGCTCGGCAAACCCGTCGAGAAGCTGCCTGTGGACGGCATCCGCCGTCTCGCCCGTTCCACCGGCAACTGGCCCCTGGACAACTGGTTCACGGCACGCGGCGTCCCCGAGGACCTGGCGGCCGAACACCCCTGGAACCGCCGCTCCGCCACCACCTCCCTGGCCGAGAACATCGACGGCATGCCCGAGGACGACGACCTCGACTACCCCCTGCTCAACCTCCTGCTGCTGCAGCGCCACGGCAGGGCCTTCACCACCGCCGACGTGGCCCGGCTGTGGCTGGAGGAGGTCCCCGCCGGACGCGCCTTCACCGCCGAACGCATCGCCCACCGCAACCTGCTCCTCGGCATCGAACCCCCGCACACCGCCCGCCACCGCAACCCCTTCCGCGAGTGGATCGGCGCCCTCATCCGGGCCGACATGCACGGCTGGACCAACCCCGGCGACCCGGCCGCGGCCGCCGAACAGGCCCATCGGGACGCCACCTTGTCCCACACCGCCAACGGCGTCTACGCGGCGATGTTCGCCGCCGCCACCATCGCGACCGCAACGGCCGGCGGCAACGACGTGCACGCCTGTCTGGCCGCCGGGCTGGCCGTCGTCCCACCCGGCTCCCGGCTCGCCGGCGCGGTCCGGCACGCCATCCAACTGGTCCGCGCGCACGAGGACTTCGACACGGTCGTGGACGAGTTGCACGCCATCCACTCCCCCACCTACCACTGGGTCCACGCGATCCCCAACACCGCTCTGATCGCCGCCGCCCTCACCCACGCGAACGGCGACTTCACGGCCTCCATCTGCCGTACGGTGTCCGGCGGCTGGGACACCGACTCCAACGGCGCCACGGCCGGTGGCATCGCCGCCCTCCTCGCCGGCCATCCCGCCGCCCTCCCCGACCGCTGGACGGCCCCGCTGAAGAACCGGCTGACCACCTCCGTCGGTGACTTCAACGGCGTCGGCTTCGACACCCTGGCCCAGCTCACGCACCTGGAGGCGGTCCGCCCATGACCGACATCGTCGTCCTCGGCAGCACGAACATGGACCTCGTCGCCTACGTCGAGAAGGCCCCACAGCGCGGCGAGACCGTGACGGGACGGGAGTTCCGCACGATCCCCGGCGGCAAGGGCGCCAACCAGGCGATCGCCGCGGCCCGGGCCGGCGGCACGGTGTCGATGATCGGCGCGGTCGGCAACGACGCCTTCGGCGGCCGCCTGCGCTCCACCCTCGAACACTCGGGCGTGAACACCGACCACCTGCGCACCGTCGAGGGCCCCTCCGGCACCGCGCACATCGTCGTGGACGACGAGGGCGGCAACGCGATCGTGGTCGTCCCCGGCGCCAACGGCACCGTCGACCGCCTCGGGCCGGGCGACGAGGCCCACATCGCCTCCGCCGACGCGCTGCTCCTCCAGCTGGAGGTACCGCTCACGGTGGTCCTGGCCGCGGCCCAGGCGGCCCGCCGGCACGGCGTGCGGACCATCCTCACCCCGGCCCCCGCAGGGCCGCTGCCCGGCGAACTCCTGGGCGCCGTGGACCTGTTGGTGCCCAACGAGCACGAGGCGGCCGCCCTCACCGGCCGCACCGACCCACGCGACGCGGCCCGGGCCCTGCTCGACCAGGTCCCCGAGGTGGTGGTCACGCTCGGCTCGGCGGGCAGCCTGTACGCGGCCCGGGAAGCCGAACCCGTCACCGTCCCCGCGCCCCGGGTCACCGCCGTGGACTCGACCGGTGCGGGCGACACCTTCGTGGGCGCGCTCGCGGTGGCGCTGGGCGAGGGCCGACCCATGCGGGAGGCACTGGCCTGGGCGGCCGCCGCTGCCGCGCTGTCGGTGCAGCGGGCCGGGGCCTCCGCCTCGATGCCCTACCGTCCGGAGATCGAGGCGCAGTTCGCCTCATGACCACGTCTCCCACGGGCGGCCCCCGGCCCGCCCCGCCGCTCGCCGGCCTCCGTGTTCTGGACCTCGCCACCCTCTTCGCCGGTCCGATCGCCGCCACCATGCTCGGGGACTTCGGCGCCGAGGTCATCAAGGTCGAGCACCCCGCCAAGCCCGACCCCTCGCGCGGGCACGGCCCGTCCAAGAACGGCGTGGGCCTGTGGTGGAAACTGCTGGGCCGCAACAAGCGCACGATCACGCTGGACCTGTCCAAGCCCGGCGGCCGCGCCACCCTGCTGCGCCTCGCCGCGACCGCAGATGTGATCGTCGAGAACTTCCGCCCCGGCACCCTGGAGAAGTGGGACCTCGGCTGGCCTGAGCTGTCGGCTGCCAACCCGCGGCTGGTCCTCGCCCGGGTCACCGGCTTCGGCCAGTTCGGCCCGTACGCGCCCCGGCCCGGCTTCGGCACCCTCGCCGAGGCGATGAGCGGCTTCGCCGCCATCACCGGCGAACCGGACGCGCCCCCGACGCTGCCGCCGTTCGGCCTGGCCGACTCCGTCGCGGGCCTGGTGACGGCGTACGCGGTGATGACCGCGCTGGCGGCGCGGGAGCGCACGGGCGAGGGCCAGATCGTCGACATGGCGATCATCGAGCCGATCCTGACCGTCCTCGGTCCGCAGCCGATCTGGTACGACCAGCTCGGCTACATCCAGCCCCGCACCGGCAACCGCACCCAGAACAACGCCCCGCGCAACACCTACCGCACCGCCGACGGCACCTGGGTCGCCGTCTCGACGTCGGCCCAGTCGGTGGCGGAGCGTGTGATGCGCCTGGTGGGCCGTCCCGAGCTGATCGACCAGCCCTGGTTCGCGACGGGCGAGGGCCGGGCCCGCCACGCCGACGTGCTCGACGAGGCGGTGGGCGGCTGGATCGCACGGCACACCCGCACCGAGGTCCTGGCCGCCTTCGAGAAGGCCGAGGCGGCGATCGCGCCGGTCCAGGACGTCCGGGACGTGATGGCGGACCCTCAGTACCGGGCCCTCGGCACCATCGCCGCGCTCGACGACCCCGACCTGGGCCGGCTCCGCATGCAGAACGTCCTGTTCCGGCTCTCCGCCACCCCCGGCGAGATCCGCTGGGCGGGCCGGCCGCACGGCGCCGACACCGACGCGGTCCTGACCGAGCTTGGCCTGACCCCGGCCGAGCTGTCCGCGCTGCGTGCGGAGGGCGCCCTGTGACGGCCACCGCGCCCTTCCCGCTCACCTGGCTGTACGTCCCCGGCGACCGCCCGCACCGCGTCACCAAGGCACTGACCGCCGGCGCCGACGTCGTCGTCGTCGACCTGGAGGACGCGGTCGCCCCGGACCGCAAGGAGTACGCCCGCGCCGCCACCGCCGAGCTGCTCACCGAACCGCCGCCGGTCCCGGTCCACGTCCGCGTCAACGCCGTGCAGGGACCGCTGGCCGCCGCGGACCTCGCGGCGGTGGCAGCCCTGCCCGGGCTCGCCGGCCTGCGGCTGCCCAAGGTGACGTCCGCCGAGCAGGTGGTGCGGATCGCGGAAGGGACCGAGGCCGCGGTCGGCCCATCGCAGGCCGAGGGCGGAGGGCCGCCGCTGTACGCGCTTCTGGAGACCGCCCTCGCCGTCGAGCACGCCTACGCCATCGCCGCCGCACACGAGTCCCTGCGGGGCATCTCGATCGGTGAGGCGGATCTACGGGCCGACCTGGGGGTACGCAACGACGTGGGCCTCGACTGGTCGCGCGCCCGCGTGGTGGTCGCCGCGCGGGCGGCGGGCCTGGCGCCGCCGGCCCAGTCGGTCCACCCCGACATCCGGGACCTGGAGGGCCTGGCGTCCTCCTGCGCGCACGGCCGCGCCCTGGGCTTCCTCGGCCGTGCGGCCATCCACCCCCGCCAACTGCCGATCATCGAACGCGCCTACCTCCCGACCGACCGGGAGCTCGAGGAGGCCGAGACGATCGTCAAGGCGGCGACCACGGAACCGGGCGCCCAGGCCCTCCCGGACGGCCGCTTCATCGACGCGGCGGTGGTGGCGGCGGCCCAGCGGACCCTGTCACTGGCCCGCAGGTGCTGACCCCGGCCGGGGATCGGGAGTTCGGCAACATCAATGAGGGCGCCCCGGGACCCGGGGCGCCCTCATGCTCGTACGGCCGGCCGTCAGCTCTGTTTCGCCGATTCGGCCTCGTCCTTCAGGCCCGGTGACTCGGCCGCGGCCTTGGCGTCGGCAGAGCCGGCGCCGGCCGTGTCCTCGGTGTCGGCAGACCCGGCGCCGGCCGTGTCCTCGGCCCCGGTGCCGGCCTCGGTGTCGGCCCCTGTCTCGCCGCCGGAGGCGGCCGCGCCCGGTTCGACCTCGGTCTCCCGGCCGGGCCGCTTCTTCGCCGACACCACGATGTAGGTCACCGCGAGCAGGAACACGACCAGCGCGGTCCAGTCGTTCAGCCGGAGGCCGAGGATGTGGTGGGCGTCGTCGACGCGCATGTACTCGATCCAGCCGCGGCCCACGCAGTACGCGGCGACGTACAGCGCGAACGCCCGGCCGTGGCCCAGCTTGAAGCGGCGGTCGGCCCAGATGACCAGGAAGCCGACTCCCACGCACCAGAGGGACTCGTACAGGAACGTGGGGTGGTAGTACCCCGGGATCCGGCCGTCCGCCGACGAGGTGATGTGCAGCGCCCAGGGAACGTGCGTCTCCCGCCCGTACAGCTCCTGGTTGAACCAGTTGCCCCAGCGGCCGATCGCCTGGGCGAAGGCGATGCCCGGCGCGACGGCGTCGGCGTACGCGGGCATCGGGATGCCCCGGCGCCGCGCCCCGATCCACGCGCCCAGCGCCCCGAGCGCGATCGCGCCCCAGATGCCGAGGCCGCCCTCCCACACCTTGAAGGCGTCCACCCAGTTACGGCCGTCGCTGAAGTACAGCTCGTAGTCCGTGATCACGTGGTAGAGACGACCGCCGACCAGGCCGAACGGTACGGCCCAGACCGCGATGTCGGCCACCGTGCCGGGCCGCCCGCCGCGGGCGATCCAGCGCTTGTTGCCGAGCCAGACGGCAACGAAGACGCCGATGATGATGCAGAACGCGTAGCCGCGCAGCGGAATGGGGCCGAGGTACAGCACCCCGTGCGACGGGCTGGGAATGTAGGCAAGTTCCATGGCAGGGTCGACGCTACCGCAGCCGGAGCGGGCCCACGTCGGGCGGCCCGGCTACGGGTCCATAACAGGCGGCTGCGACAGGATGCCGCCCGGCACGGCAGCCCCCGAACGGCGCACTCACCCCTTGTTCGCTCCCTCCACCGTCTGCTTCAGCTTCTGCGGGGTCATCGTCTGGTCCTGCAGGATGTTCTGGCCGTTCAGCAGCACGGTCGGGGTGCCCGAGAAGCGGCCGGCCTGGAACGCCTGGTGGGACTTGTCGACCCAGCTGTCGTGCGTGCCGTTGTTGACGCACTTCTGGAAGGCCGGTGTGTTCAGACCGCTCACCTTGTTCGCCAGCTCGATGAGTCTGGCGTTGCTCGCGTAGGCGTCCTCGGTCTCCTTTGGCTGGTTCTGGTACAGCACGTCGTGGTATGCGGAGAACTTCCCGGCGTCCTGGGCGCAGGCCGCCGCGTTGGCCGCCCGCAGGGAGCCGGTGCCGCCGAGGTTGCCGTCGATCAGCCTGACCAGGTGGTACTCGACCCGCAGCTTGCCGGAGTCGGTCAGCTCGTGGATCGTCGGACGGTACGCCGCCTCGAAGGCCTGGCAGGCGGGGCAGCGGAAGTCCTCCCAGACGGTGAGCGTCGACCTGGCGCCGTCCTTGCCGACCGGGATCGCGAGACTGTCCTTGCCCTGCGCGCCCGAGGGCGCCACGACCGGGCCCGCGCCGCTGCTCTTGTTCTTGCCGGAGTTCGCGGCGACCACGCCGATCACCGTCGCCAGGCCCAGGACGCAGACGACGCTGGCGGCCACGATCAGCGTGCGCCGTCGCTTCTCCGCCGTCTTCTGCTTCTCGCGTTCGACCGCCAGCCGCTCCCGGGCGGTGCGCTTTCCGTCATCGTTCTTCTCGCTCACACCCCCAGAACGAACCGGGGAGACGCATTGCGCCTCCCCGGTCCCAGGTCCACCCGTTCGAGTGACCGAATTTTCCGTTACGCCTGGCCGCGCACGCCCTTCGCCAGCTCGCCCGCGAGGCTGCGGACGGCCTCGACGCCGGCCGCGTCGTCGGGGGCGTCCAGCATCCGCTTGACGAAGGCCGACCCGACGATCACGCCGTCGGCGAAGCCGGCCACCTCGGCCGCCTGGGCGCGGTTGGAGACGCCGAGGCCGACACAGACCGGCAGGTCCGTACCGGCGGCCCGGGTGCGCCGCACCAGGTCCTTGGCCTGCGCGCCGACCGACTCCCGGGTACCGGTGACACCCATCAGCGAGGCGGCGTAGACGAATCCGGAACCCGCCGCGGTGATCTCGGCGAGCCGCTCGTCCTTGCTGCTGGGCGCCACCACGAAGACCGTCGCCAGACCGTGCTTCTCGGCGTGCTCCCGCCACAGCGCGGACTCCTGGACCGGCAGGTCCGGCAGGATGCACCCGGCGCCGCCCGCCTCCGCGAGCTCCGCGGTGAACCGCTCGACGCCGTAGCGGTCGATCGGGTTCCAGTACGTCATGACGAGCACCGGCTTCCCGGTGGCCTCGTGGGCCTGGCGGACCGTGCGCATCACGTCCGCGATCTTGACACCGCCGCGCAGGGCGATGTCGTCGGCGGTCTGGATGACGGGACCGTCGAGGACGGGGTCGCTGTGCGGCAGCCCGACCTCGACGACGTCCGCGCCGCCGTCGAACACGGCCTTGATCGCCTCGATGCCGCCGTCCACGGTCGGGAAGCCGGCCGGGAGGTAGGCGATGAGGGCGGACCGCCCCTCCGCCTTGGCGGCCGCCAGGGTGTCGGTCAACAGCGCGATGTTCCCGCTCACTTGGCGTCTCCCTCGATCTCGGCGGCCTCGGCGTCGGCGTCCGCCGCGACGGCGGCGTCGGTGTCGTACAGACCGAAGTAGCGGGCGGCGGTGTCCATGTCCTTGTCGCCGCGGCCGGAGAGGTTGACCAAGATCAGCCCGTCCCTGCCCAGTTCCCGGCCCACCTCCAGGGCGCCGGCCAGCGCGTGGGCGCTCTCGATGGCCGGGATGATGCCCTCGGTCTGCGACAGCAGGCGCAGGGCCTGCATCGCCGCGTCGTCGGTGATCGCGCGGTACTCACCGCGGCCGGAGTCCTTGAGGTAGGAGTGCTCGGGGCCGATGCCCGGGTAGTCCAGACCCGCCGAGATGGAGTACGGCTCGGTGATCTGGCCCTCCTCGTCCTGCAGGACGTAGGACCGGGAGCCGTGCAGGATGCCGGGCTCGCCCGCGGTCAGGGTGGCCGCGTGCTCGCCGGTCTCGATGCCGTGCCCGGCGGGCTCGCAGCCGATGAGGCGCACGTCCGGGTCGGGGATGAAGGCGTGGAAGAGACCGATGGCGTTGGAGCCGCCGCCGACGCAGGCGATGGCGGCGTCGGGCAGGCGTCCGGCGCGCTCCAGAAGCTGCCGGCGGGCCTCCACCCCGATCACCCGGTGGAAGTCGCGCACCATGGCCGGGAAGGGGTGGGGGCCGGCCACGGTACCGAACAGGTAGTGGGTGTGGTCGACGTTGGCGACCCAGTCGCGGAAGGCCTCGTTGATGGCGTCCTTCAGCGTGCGGCTGCCGGACTTCACGGCGACGACCTCGGCGCCGAGCATGCGCATGCGGGCCACGTTGAGGGCCTGTCGCCTGGTGTCGATCTCGCCCATGTAGATGGTGCATTCGAGGCCGAACAGCGCGCAGGCGGTCGCGGTCGCCACGCCGTGCTGGCCGGCGCCGGTCTCCGCGATCACGCGGGTCTTGCCCATGCGCTTGGTGAGCAGCGCCTGGCCGAGTACGTTGTTGATCTTGTGGGAGCCGGTGTGGTTGAGGTCCTCGCGCTTGAGGAACACCCGGGCCCCGCCGGCGTGCTCGGCGAACCGGGAGACCTCGGTGAGCGCGCTGGGACGTCCGGTGTAGTGGACGAGCAGGTCGTCCAGTTCGCGGGCGAACTCGGGGTCCGCCTTCGCCTTGTCGTACTCGACGGCCACCTCGTCCACGGCGGCGACGAGCGCCTCCGGGATGAACTTGCCGCCGAACGCGCCGAAGTAGCCCTCGGCGCTGGGGACCCGGCCTTCCGGGTCGGGGATGAAGAACTCGCTGGGCATGCGGTTACCTCGCAGGGGCGAAGCCCCGGGCTGGTCTGACAGGGGTCACGTCGGTCGCATGCGCGCGCTGTCCCGCGGATCTGCCCGCCGCTCGTGGCCGGTGGACCGCCGAGAGGGCGATCAGGTACGACGGCGTAGGGCGATGCCGGGCGGAGGGCACCCGGTGTTCATGCGGGGAGCGGTCGGCTCACCGCGGGTGGCGCGCACGCGGGTGACGCCATCGCATCCCGTTGACCTGGCCCGGCTCGTCGCCGATGACGTACCGCACCCGGCGACCGTGCACGCGCCGTGCGGGCGCACGGCAGCCCCGGGGCCGGCAGCCACGCGCGAGGCGGGCGTACGGGTCCCTGGTCGGCTCGGTGATCGGCAGCGTCATCACGGAAACTCTACCCGCGTACGGCCACTCGTGTGACCGGCGCGGGTCAGTCCCGCCCGTGCCGCAGCGCCGGGTGGGCACCGGCCGCCACCAGGTCGGCGACCGCCGTCTTCGGGTCCTTGCCGGTGACGAGGGACTCGCCGACCAGGATCGCGTCGGCGCCCGCGTTGGCGTAGGCGATGAGGTCGTGCGGGCCGCGGACGCCGGACTCGGCGACCTTGACGACCGTGTCGGGGATCTCCGGGGCGACCCTCTCGAAGGTGTTGCGGTCGACCTCCAGCGTCTTCAGGTTGCGCGCGTTGACGCCGATGACCTTGGCGCCCGCGTCCACCGCGCGTTCCACCTCGTCCTCGTCGTGCACCTCCACGAGCGGGGTGAGCCCGATCGACACCGCGCGCTCGATCAGCGACTCCAGCGCCGGCTGTTCGAGGGCCGCGACGATCAGCAGGGCGAGGTCGGCGCCGTAGGCACGGGCCTCCCAGAGCTGGTACGACGTGACGATGAAGTCCTTGCGCAGGACGGGGATGTCCACGCGGGCGCGGACGGCTTCCAGGTCGGCGAGCGAGCCGCCGAAGCGCCGCTCCTCGGTCAGCACCGAGATGACGGAGGCGCCGCCCGCCTCGTAGTCCGCGGCGAGCGCGGCCGGGTCGGCGATCGCGGCCAGCGCACCCTTGGACGGGCTGGAGCGCTTGACCTCGCAGATCACCTTGACGCCGTCGCCACGCAGCGCGGCCACCCCGTCCTTGGCGGCGGGTGCCTTGGCCGCGCGCTCCTTGAGCTCGTCGAGGCTGACGCGTGCCTGCCGCTCCGCGAGGTCGGCACGGACTCCGTCGATGATCTCGTCGAGCACACTCACGCGAGCGGCCCCCTTCCAGACGGTTGACTGTTCCAGCGGGTGGAGCTGCCGCCGGCGGCCTGCCCGAGACGATCGAGCAGACGAATCCGGTGGTCACTGCGATGGTATCCGGCCCGGGGCGCAGGCCTCGCATCCGGTGGACGGCGGTCCCACTACCTGGACATCCGGGACATCCGCGGGCTGCCGGTGGTCAGGTGGTCAGGTGGTCAAGGATGCAGCCAGCTCCCGAACGGCAGGTTGCGGACCACGGTGAAGGCCAGGAGCAGGGCGCCCAGGCTCCACAGGTGCACCGGGCCGAGGGGGAGGCGCAGCGGCCGTCCGCGCACCGCACGGGCCACCCAGGCGGTCCACAGGACGGCGAAGACCAGGTAGCCGGCCACGGCGAGCGCGTTGTCGTGCAGGGCCGTGAGGAGGTCCCCGTGGACGAAGGCGTGGGCGCTGCGCAGTCCGCCGCAGCCGGGGCAGTAGACACCGGCGTAGCGCAGGAGGGGGCAGACGGGATAGTGACCGGGCTCGTTGGGGTCCACGGTCCCGACGTAGGCGAACGCCCCGGCGACCGCGGCCAGGAGCCCGGCGGGCACGGCGATCCGGCCCAGGACGGCTCGGGCGTGCATGGGCAGCCGGTCGTCATGGGTTCCCCTCGGACGGGGAATCGCTGCCCGGTGGTGCGTCACCCTGTGGCTGTCGGCGTTCACGCCTCGCATTCTGCCCCGCCCGCGCCGCACGCGCGCGTGAGGGGCGGCCACGCCGCACTGGCGCGGGCCGCCCCTCCAACGAAGTCGTGCGTGGCGGTGTCATGACGTCACGGACCGAACTCAGGGTCCACCCAGGTCAATGCAGGTCAACTCAGGTCACGGACGTCACGACGTCACACAGGTCAGCTCTGGGCGCGGACCGGCGCGTGATCCTCGTTCTTGGCGAGCTGGTGCACCGGGTGCTCGCCCTTCTGTCCCAGGCCCATCATGCGCATGATGCCGCCGACCACACCGCCGAGCAGCACGATCGCGATACCGGCCCAGAAGCCGACGGGCTGGGCCATCACCATGAAGGCGCCCGCGACGCAGAAACCGATGAAGGCGATGATGACACCGGTCCAGGCGGCCGGGGTGTGACCGTGGCTGCTGCCCGCCATGACTTGCTCCTCGTTGCTGTGTACGTGTCTGAGCCGGACGCTCGTGGTCCATTGTCCCGTACCCGGCCGCGGCGCGTGAGCGGGGGTGGCTCCTCGTGCACCCGTTTCACCGCAACGGGACGGCGGCGCACGGTCGCACGGTCAGGCCGGTTCGGTGCCGGTGGGGTCCTCGCCGCGGTCGAGGGCCTTCCAGAGGTCCTCCGGGCGGTCCGGGTCGACGGGGCGGGCCGGGCGGGAGCGGGGTGCTCCGGAACGTTCGTAGCGACCGGACATCGCGGGCCACAGGCGTCCGTAGCGCAGGGCGAGCAGCCCGGCGAGCAGGAGCAGCGCGCCGCCCACGGCCGCGACGTAGGGCCAGCCGGTGTGGGTGAGCGCGGCGGCGGTGGCGGCGGTGTCGCCGGAGGCCTGGGCGGCCTTGTCGTCGAGCGCGGAGCTGTCGTGGGCGCCGACCAGGGCCGCGGCGATGACGCCGGCGCCGGAGAGCGCGAGCAGGACGGCGACCGCGAGGCGGCCGGCCCGGCGGACGGCGAACACGGCGACGAGTGCGGCGAGGCCCACTATGGCGAGCGCCGCGGGTACGCCCGTGACGTCGCTGCCCTTGGCGGTGAGGGGGAAGGCGCCGCCGGCGACCGTCGCGGTGCCCGCCGCCCAGCGCTGCCGGGTGGCCAGCAGCGCCACGGCCGCGCCGAGCGCACCGCACAGCAGAGCGACGGCGAGGCTCCGTCGGCCGGACCGACCGGGGGCGGCTTCGGAACGGGGGTGAGGTACAGCAGTCACGTACACCACTATCGCCTGAACCCCGGGCGAACCGTCACCCGGGGTTCACGTGAGAAGCGCCCTACTGGCTCAGGCGGTTCGCGGTGTGCACCGCGCGGAGGACGGCCGCCGCCTTGTTGCGGCACTCGGTGTCCTCCGCGACCGGGTCGGAGTCGGCCACGATGCCGGCCCCCGCCTGGACGTGGGCCGTGCCATCGCGCAGCAGGGCCGTGCGGATGGCGATGGCGGTGTCGGAGTCGCCGGCGAAGTCGAGGTAGCCGACGCAGCCGCCGTACAGCCCCCGCCGGGACGGCTCCAGTTCGTCGATGATCTGCATCGCGCGCGGCTTCGGCGCGCCGGACAGGGTGCCGGCCGGGAAACAGGCCGTCAGCACGTCGAAGGCGGTGCGGTCCTGGGCGACTCGCCCGGTCACCGTCGAGACGATGTGCATGACGTGCGAGTACCGCTCGATGGACATGAAGTCGACGACCTCGACGGACCCCGGCTCGCAGACCCGGCCCAGGTCGTTGCGGCCCAGGTCGACGAGCATGAGGTGCTCGGCCCGCTCCTTGGGGTCGGCCAGCAGTTCCTCGGCGAGGGCCTGGTCCTCCTGGGGCGTGGTGCCCCGGGGCCGGGTGCCGGCGATGGGGTGCACCATGGCCTGCCCGTCCTCGACCTTCACCAGCGCCTCGGGGGACGAGCCGACGACGTCGAAGCCGTCGAAGCGGAAGAGGTACATGTACGGGGAGGGGTTGGTCGCCCTCAGCACCCGGTAGACGTCCAACGCGCTTGCCGTGCAGGGTGTTTCGAAACGCTGCGAAGGGACGACCTGGAAGGCCTCGCCCGCGCGGATGCGTTCCTTGACGTCCTCGACGGCCTCCTGGAAGTCCTTGCCTCCCCACCGGGCGGTGTACTCGGGCAGTTCGGAGGGCGGCAGGACGGCCGGCGGCTGGGCGACCGGACGGGACAGGTCCGCCTCCATGGCGTCCAGGCGGGCCACGGCGTCGGCGTGGGCCTCGTCGACGCCGGTGTCGAGGTCGTTGTGGTTGATCGCGTTGGCGATCAGCAGGACCGTGCCGTCCCAGTGGTCGAGTACGGCGAGGTCGGAGGTGAGCAGCATGGTCAGCTCGGGCAGCTTCAGGTCGTCCCGCTCGCCGGGGCCGATCTTCTCCAGGCGGCGCACGATGTCGTAGCCCAGGTAGCCGACCATGCCGCCGGTGAAGGGCGGCAGGCCCAGGTCGTGGGCGAGGTCGCGCGGCGTGTGCAGGGCTTCGACGGTGGCCCGCAGGGCGGCCAGCGGGTCGCCCTCGGCGGGGACGCCGGCCGGCGGGGTGCCGAGCCAGTGGGCCTGGCCGTCCCGCTCGGTGAGCGTGCCGGTGCTGCGCACGCCGACGAAGGAGTACCGGGACCACGATCGGCCGTTCTCCGCGGACTCCAGCAGGAACGTGCCGGGGCGTTCGGCGGCGAGCTTGCGGTAGAGCGCGACCGGGGTGTCGCCGTCGGCGAGGAGCTTGCGCGTGACCGGGATGACGCGGCGGTCGGTGGCCAGTTTGCGGAACGTCTCGAGGTCCATGGCGGCCGACCCTACTGATCCCGGTCTTCCGAGCTCGCCCCCGGGGCGCCGGAATCGGCGTCCGTCAGCAGGACGTCGGCGTCGAAGCAGGTGCGGGCACCGGTGTGGCAGGCGGCGCCGACCTGGTCGACCTGGACGAGGACGGTGTCGGCGTCGCAGTCGAGGGCGACGGACTTGACGTACTGCAGGTGCCCGGAGGTGTCGCCCTTGACCCAGTATTCCTGGCGGCTGCGCGACCAGTACGTGCAGCGGCCGGTCGTCAGCGTGCGGTGCAGCGCCTCGTCATCCATCCAGCCGAGCATCAGCACCTCACCGGTGTCGTACTGCTGGGCGATGGCGGGCAGGAGACCGTCGGCGCTGCGCTTGAGGCGGGCGGCGATCTCGGGGGCGAGACTGCTGGGCAGGGGCGTACTGGTCATGGGGCCATTGTGCCGCGCGGTACGGGGCGCGGCGGCCGCTGACGGGTGGGCGGAGCCGGTACGCGGTCGTAGGCTGACTCCATGTCGACCTTCGCCAAGCGTGAACGGCTTCTGCTCGCGGACCTCTTGGAAACCGCCGGTCCGGATGCTCCGACCCTCTGCGAGGGCTGGCGCACCCGCGATCTCGCCGCGCACGTGGTGGTGCGCGAGCGCCGCCCCGACGCGGCCGGGGGCCAGCTGATCAAGCAGCTGGCGCCCCGTCTGGAAAAGGTCATGGCGGAGTACGCGGTGAAGCCGTACGAGGAGCTGATCCGGCTGATCCGTACCGGACCGCCGCGCTTCTCACCCTTCCAGCTCAAGCAGATCGACGAGGCGGCCAACACCGTCGAGTTCTTCGTCCACACGGAGGACGTCCGGCGTGCCCAGCCGGACTGGTCGCCGCGTGAGCTCGACCCGGTCTTCCAGGAGACCCTGTGGTCCCGCCTGGAGCGCACCGCCCGGCTGCTGGGCCGGGGCATTCCGACCGGCCTGGTCCTGCGCCGCCCCGACGGCCAGACCGCCGTGGCACACCGGGGCGCACCGGTGGTCACGGTCACCGGCGAGCCGTCGGAACTGCTGCTGTTCGCCTTCGGCCGGCAGAGCGCGGCGCACGTCGAACTGGACGGCGACAAGGACGCGATCACGACCCTGCAGCAGGCCAAGCAACTCGGAATCTGACCATCCCGCGGCGACCGGCCCGGCCTGGGCCGGTGGGGCTCAGTGCGGGAGTTCTGCCTGGCGGAGTGGGGCGGAACCGAGGGCGAGAAGCCCGCCGAGGGCGCACACGCCGGCGCAGCCCGCGAAGACGGGGCCGGTCCCCCACCGCTCCACGGCCGCGCCGATCAGCGGGAACGTCAGAGGCGCGACACCGAAGCTGACGAGGGTGGAGACGGCGGTGACCCGCCCCACGTAGGCGGGGTCCGCCGTGGCCTGCACCAGTGCCCCGCTCAGGGCCCCGCCCAGCCCGGCCAGCAGGCCGATCAGCAGGGCCACGCCGGTTCCCGCGGCCACGGTCGGCACCTGGCCGAATCCGCCGATCGCCACCGCGCCCGCGATCTCCGACGCCGCCAGGGCCGCCCCGGCGTGGGGCAGCCGGCCGCGCACGGCGAGCAGCAGTGAGGCGGTTCCGGCACCGATCCCGAACCCGGCAAGCACCCAGCCCATACCGGACGACCCCCAGCCGCGCTGCTGCGACAGCAGGGTCAGCCCGAGGTTCATCGGACCCACGAAGCCGAGGTCACTCAGGGCGATGACGAGCACCAGCACGCGCAGGACGGGCTTGCGGCGTATCTGGCGGAAGCCGTCGCGCAACTCCACCAGGGCGCCGTTCCGCGCCCTTCGGGCGTCCTCGGGCAGTGCCGCGACGCGGAGGGTCGGCAGAACCGGCAGGGAGAGACCGATCAGCAGTGCGGCGAGCCCGAAAGCGCCCGCGGTGCCGCCGAGCGCGACACCGAGCCCACCGAGCGGCCCGCCGAGGACGGTGGCGAGCCGGGTGGCAAGGCCCCGCATGCCCTGGACCCGGGCGAGTTGGGCCGGTGTGGTGATCCGGGCGGGGAGGGCACCCGCGGCGGGCAGGAAGACGGCGTCGACGACGCCGAAGAGGACCGCCACCACGGCCAGCACCCACAGCCCCGGACTCGCGCAAAGGAGCAGCAGGGCCGCGGCGACCACGAGGGCGCAGCGCACCGTGCTGCTGCCGATGACCACCCGGCGCGGACCGTACCGGTCCGCGACCACTCCGCCGCCGAGCATCAGCAGGGCCCTCGGCACTGCGCCGACGGCCGTCACGAGCCCCGCCTCGGCGGGCGTCCCGGCTCGTACGGCGGCCCAGGACAGTGCGATGAAGTAGACGCTGTCGCCCATCGCGGACGAGGTGTAGGCGCCCAGCCAGCGCAACACGTTCGGATCGCGGTGGGCGGGCCGATCCGCGGCGCGGGCCGGGCGTACGGCGGTGACGGTCATGCGGCGGGTCCTCTCGGGGCGCATACCGCGGACCGGGCGAGGCCCGGGCCGGTGTTCAGACACGGAAGGGGAAGGCGTTCAGGTGCACGGCGACGTTCTCCCGGCCCTCGGTGTGCGCGGCCCCGTCGGCGGACCGGCCGCGCTCCTCGTACCTGCGCAGCAGGGCCTGCAAATCCCTGACCAGCTCCAGCAGTTCCCGGGGGGTCAGCCGCAGCAGGGATTCCGCGGATTCGGCGGCGCGGTTCCACTCGGGGCCCCAATGCACCCGTTCGTCCAGGTAGCGCCGGTACATCTCGGCCCGTTGCTCGAAGAAGAGGCGACTGGCCGCCGTGTGGGCGGCCGCCTTCTCGGGCGCGTCGCGGAAGTCCTCGTCGCGGATGCTGACTCCGTCGGACGCGGGCTCCCACCAGCGTTCCCGGCTGTCCGTGCTGCGGGGTTCGGCTTCCTCGATCAGCCCGTACTCGGCGAGCTTGCGCAGGTGGTAGCTGACCAGGGAGACGGCCTCGTCGACCTGTTCGGCGAGCTGTGAGGCGGTCGCCGCGCGCGCGACGATCAGCCCCCGGTACAGCTTCATCCGCAGCGGGTGGGCCAGCGCCTTGAGCGTGCCCAGGTCGGTGATGCGGCGGTCCCGCTCCTTGTTGCCCATGACACCCAAGCTAGATAGGAAAGAAAAACTGCGCAATTGAATTTGCGCAACTTCTCTTTCGCAACACTGTCGCAGCTGCCCGCGAAAAGGCCCCGGCCGCCCGAAGGCGACCGGGGCCCCGGCCCGGTACGGCGTCAGCGCACGGGGTGTCCCGCCTCGCGAAGGGTCTGCTTCACCTGGCCGATCCGCAGGTCGCCGAAGTGGAAGACGGACGCCGCCAGGACCGCGTCGGCGCCCGCGGCGACGGCCGGCGGGAAGTCGGCCAGCCGGCCGGCGCCGCCGGAGGCGATCACCGGGACGGACACGTGCTTGCGCACGGCCGCGATCATCTCCAGGTCGTAGCCGTCCTTGGTGCCGTCGGCGTCCATGGAGTTGAGCAGGATCTCCCCCGCGCCCAGTTCGGCCGCCCGGTGCGCCCACTCCACCGCGTCGATGCCGGTGCCGCGGCGGCCGCCGTGGGTGGTCACCTCGAACGAACCCGACTCCGTACGCCGGGCGTCCACCGAGAGGACCAGCACCTGGCGGCCGAAGCGCTCGGCGATCTCCCGGATCAGCTCGGGCCGGGCGATCGCCGCGGTGTTCACGCCCACCTTGTCGGCGCCCGCCCGCAGCAGCCGGTCCACGTCCTCGGCCGTGCGGACCCCGCCGCCGACCGTCAGCGGGATGAACACCTGCTCGGCGGTGCGGCGCACCACGTCGTACGTCGTCTCACGGTTGCCCGAGGACGCGGTGATGTCCAGGAACGTCAGCTCGTCGGCGCCCTCGGCGTCGTACACCTTGGCCATCTCGACGGGGTCGCCCGCGTCGCGCAGGTTCTGGAAGTTGACGCCCTTGACGACCCGGCCGTTGTCCACGTCCAGGCAGGGGATGACTCGGACCGCCAGGGTCATGAATCCACGGCTCCTTACGAAAGTGATTCCTGCTGCCTCACAGGCTCTGACCCCTGTAGGCCTCCAGCTCCACCGACACCAGCGTGCGCGGGTCGACGAAGCCCTCCACGACCAGCAACGTCGCGGCCGGGCGCACCGCGTCGAAGAGTTCCCGGTGGGCCCGGCCCACCTCGTCGACGTCCCGCTGATGCGTCAGGTACATGCGGGTCCTGATCACCGACTCGGGCCCGAGCCCGAACTCGGCGATCGCCTCGAGGGCACCGGCGAAGGCCACCTTGGCCTGTTCGTAGGGGTCGCCCTCCCCGTAGAGCACATCGCCCCGGAAGGCCGTCGTGCCCGCCACCAGCACCCGGTCGCCCGCCGCGACGGCGCGCGCGAAACCGAAACTCTCTTCCCAGGGATTTCCGCTCTGCACGCGCCGTACGGCATCCGACGTCATGACGACACAGCCTCCAGGGCCTCTTCCAGAGTGAACGCCTTCGCGTACAGGGCCTTCCCGACGATGGCGCCCTCGACACCGAGCGGCACGAGCCCGGCGATGGCCCGCAGGTCGTCCAGGGAGGACACCCCGCCGGAGGCGACCACCGGGCGGTCGGTGGCCGCGCACACGTTGCGCAGCAGCTCCAGGTTGGGGCCCTGAAGCGTGCCGTCCTTGGCGATGTCGGTGACCACGTAGCGGGCGCAGCCCTCCTTGTCGAGGCGCTCCAGCGTCTCGTACAGGTCGCCGCCGTCCCGGGTCCAGCCGCGGCCGCGCAGGGTCGTGCCGCGGACGTCGAGGCCGACGGCGATCTTGTCGCCGTGCTCGGCGATGACCTCGGCGACCCAGTCCGGGGTCTCCAGGGCGGCCGTGCCGAGGTTCACGCGGGTGCAGCCGGTGGCGAGGGCGGCGGCGAGCGAGGCGTCGTCGCGGATGCCGCCGGACAGCTCCACCTTGATGTCCATCGCCCCGGCGACCTCGGCGATCAGCTCCCGGTTGTCGCCGGTGCCGAACGCGGCGTCCAGGTCGACCAGGTGCAGCCACTCGGCGCCCGAGCGCTGCCAGGCCAGGGCGGCATCCAGCGGGGAGCCGTAGGACGTCTCGGTCCCGGACTCGCCGTGCACGAGGCGGACGGCCTGGCCGTCGCGGACGTCGACGGCGGGGAGGAGTTCGAGCTTGGCCATGGTCTACAGGGTTCCGATCCAGTTGGTGAGCAGCTGCGCTCCGGCGTCGCCGGACTTCTCGGGGTGGAACTGCGTGGCCCACAGGGCGCCGTTCTCCACGGCGGCCACGAAGGGCTTGCCGTGTGTCGCCCAGGTGACCTTCGGGGGGTGCATGGCCGGGCTCTGGACTTCGAGGTTCCAGTCGTGGACGGCGTAGGAGTGCACGAAGTAGAACCGCGCGTCGGCGTCGAGGCCGGCGAACAGCTCTGAGTCGGCCGGGGCTTCGACGGTGTTCCAGCCCATGTGGGGCACGACGTCGGCCTGGAGCGGCTCGACCGTGCCGGGCCACTCGTCGAGGCCCTCGGCCTCGACGCCGTGCTCGATGCCGCGCGCGAACAGGATCTGCATACCGACGCAGATGCCCATCACCGGGCGCCCGCCGGACAGCCGGCGGTCGATGACCCAGTCCCCGCGCGCGTCCTTCAGGCCCTTCATGCAGGCGGCGAAGGCGCCGACGCCGGGCACCAGCAAACCGTCCGCGTTCATGGCCCTGTCGAAGTCACGGGTTATCTCGACGTCGGCGCCCGCGCGCGCCAGGGCACGCTCGGCGGACCGCACGTTGCCGAAGCCGTAGTCGAAGACCACGACCTTCTTGCCGGCTCCAGGGGCGCTCAATTCCACACCTCCAGCCGCATGACGCCCGCGACGAGACACATGGCCGCCCCGATGGAGAGCAGCACGATCAGGCTCCTGGGCATCTTCTGCTTGACGAAGGAGATGATGCCGCCGACCAGAAAGAGGCCGACGACGATCAGAACCGTGGACAGACCGTTCATGTCTACAGGGCGCCCTTCGTGGAAGGCAGGATGCCGGCGGCGCGCGGGTCGCGCTCGCTGGCGTAGCGCAGGGCCCGGGCCAGCGCCTTGAACTGGCACTCGACGATGTGGTGCGCGTTGCGCCCGTAGGGCACGTGCACGTGCAGCGCGATCTGGGCCTGGGCGACGAAGGACTCCAGTATGTGCCGGGTCATCGTGGTGTCGTACTCGCCGATCATCGGCGCCATGTTCTCGGGCTCGGTGTGCACGAGGTACGGGCGGCCCGAGAGGTCGACGGTGACCTGGGCGAGCGACTCGTCCAGGGGCACCGTGCAGTTGCCGAAGCGGTAGATCCCCACCTTGTCGCCGAGCGCCTGCCGGAAGGCGGCGCCGAGGGCGAGGGCGGTGTCCTCGATGGTGTGGTGCGAGTCGATGTGCAGGTCGCCCTCGGTCTTCACGGTCAGGTCGAACAGACCGTGCCGGCCGAGTTGGTCGAGCATGTGGTCGTAGAAGCCGACACCGGTGGCGATGTCGGTCCGTCCGGTGCCGTCGAGGTCGATCTCGACGACGACCGAGGTCTCCTTGGTGGTGCGCTCCACGCGCCCGACGCGGCTCATCCGCTCTGCTCCTGTTCCTTGCTGAGGTCGCGTACCGCATCGAGGAACGCGTCGTTCTCGGCCGGGGTCCCGGCGGTGACCCGCAGCCATCCCGGTACGCCGTTGTCGCGTACCAGGACGCCCCGGTCGAGGATCTTCTGCCAGGCCGCGCGGGCGTCGGCGAACCGCCCGAACTGGATGAAGTTGGCGTCCGACTCGGTGACGTCGTAGCCGATCGCGCGCAGTTCGCCGACCAGGCGGTCCCGCTCGGACTTCAGCTGCTCGACGTACTTCAGCAGCGTGTCGGTGTGTTCGAGGGCGGCCAGCGCGGTCGCCTGCGTGACCGCGGACAGGTGGTAGGGCAGCCGGACCAGCTGGACGGCGTCCACCACCGCCGGGTGCGCGGCGAGGTAGCCCAGGCGCAGCCCGGCGGCGCCGAAGGCCTTGGACATCGTGCGGGAGACGACCAGGTGCGGCCGGCCCGCCAGCAGCGGCAGCAGCGAGCGGCCGTGGCTGAACTCGATGTACGCCTCGTCCAGGATCACCATGGACGGCTTGGCCGCCTGCGCGGCGTCGTACAGCGCGAGGACCGTCTCGGGCGCCACCGCGTTGCCGGTGGGGTTGTTGGGGGTGGTGACGAAGACGACGTCCGGCCGGTGCGCGGCGATCGCCTGCTCGGCGGCGGCGAGGTCGATGGTGAAGTCGTCGTTGCGCGGCCCGGAGATCCAGCCCGTCCCCGTGCCGCGCGCGATGAGCGCGTGCATGGAGTACGACGGCTCGAAGCCGATCGCGGTGCGGCCCGGTCCGCCGAAGGTCTGCAGCAGTTGCTGGATGACCTCGTTGGAGCCGTTGGCCGCCCAGACGTTCTCCAGGCCGACCGGGTGGCCGCCCGTCCTGGTCAGGTACTTGGCGAGCTCGGTGCGCAGCTCGACCGCGTCCCGGTCCGGGTAGCGGTTGAGGTTCCGGGCCGCCTCACGCACCCGCTCGGCGATCCGCTCGACCAGCGGCTCGGGCAGCGGGTAGGGGTTCTCGTTGGTGTTCAGCCGTACGGGGACGTCCAGCTGGGGCGCGCCGTAGGGGGACTTGCCGCGCAGCTCGTCCCGTACGGGAAGGTCGTCGATTCCGAAGCTCACTTGCTCTCAGGCACCTTCCCACCGCTCTGCCCAATCTGCCCGCCCGAGGCGAAACGGGCCTTGACCGCCGCGCCGTGCGCCGGCAGGTCCTCCGCCTCCGCCAGCGTCACCACGTGGTGGGCGACCTCGGCGAGGGCGTCCTTCGTGTAGTCGACGATGTGGATGCCGCGCAGGAAGGACTGGACGGACAGACCCGAGGAGTGGCAGGCGCAGCCGCCGGTCGGCAGCACGTGGTTGGAACCAGCCGCGTAGTCGCCGAGGGAGACGGGCGCCCAGGGGCCGACGAAGATCGCGCCGGCGTTCTTCACCCGGCCGGCGACCGCGGCCGCGTCGGCCGTCTGGATCTCCAGGTGCTCGGCGCCGTAGGCGTCGACCACCCTGAGGCCCTCGTCGAGGCCGTCGACCAGCACGATCGCGGACTGCCTGCCGGACAGGGCCGGCCGGATCCGGTCCTCGACGTGCTTGGTGGCGGCGATCTGCGGCTCCAGCTCCTTCTCCACCGCGTCCGCCAGCTCGACGGAGTCGGTGACCAGCACCGCGGCGGCCAGCGGGTCGTGCTCGGCCTGGCTGATCAGGTCGGCGGCGACGTGCACCGGGTCGGCGGTGGAGTCGGCGAGGACCGCGATCTCGGTCGGGCCCGCCTCGGCGTCGATGCCGATCCTGCCGGTGAAGTAGCGCTTGGCGGCGGCGACCCAGATGTTGCCGGGCCCGGTGACCATGGCGGCGGGCGGGCAGGACTCGGTGCCGTGCGCGAACATCGCCACGGCGGTGGCGCCACCGGCCGCGTACACCTCGTCGACGCCGAGCAGGGCGCAGGCGGCGAGGATCGTCGGGTGCGGCAGGCCGCCGAACTCGGCCTGGGGCGGGGAGGCGAGCGCGATCGACTCGACGCCGGCCTCCTGGGCGGGCACGGCGTTCATGACCACGGACGACGGGTAGACCGACCGGCCGCCGGGCGCGTACAGGCCGACGCGCTCGACCGGTACCCACTTCTCGGTCACCGAGCCACCGGGAACGACCTGCGTGGTGTGCGTGGCGCGGCGCTGCTCGCGGTGCACGAGCCGGGCCCGCCGGATGGACTCCTCCAGGGCCGCGCGCACGTCCGGGTCGAGCTGCTCCAGCGCGTCCTCGAGGGCCCGGGCCGGGACCCGGACCGACTCCAGACGTACGCCGTCGAACTTCTCGGCGAAGTCGATCAGCGCCGCGTCGCCACGATGATGCACGGCCTCGCAGATCGGACGCACCTTCTCCAGGGCGGCCGCTACGTCGAAGTCGGCTCGGGGCAGCAGGTCACGCAGGGCGGGGCCCTCGGGAAGGGCGTCGCCGCGCAGATCGATTCGGGAGATCACGGTGTCAATTCTCTCAGACCGCCGTCCGGCGCTGTTGGCCCGTATCAATGGCTGATACAGAACCCAGCCGGCCGCCGGGACAGGTCCGCGCTGCAACCCGGAAGATCCGCTTCACGTCTTGTGTTCAGAGCGTCACCCACCGGGCATGAACGGTTGTACGAAACTCGCGAGTAGCGGGGAGGAAGGAAGAGCCGTGACCGAGGGGGCCGGCATCCGCAACGGGGACCTGCCGGACGACCTGACCGCCGTCGAGGCCGGCATGCGGCAGGCCTTCCGCAACGGCAGCGTGTACGACCTGCGCAGCGGCGACGCGGTGGTCGACGATCCGCACGGCGGGCATCCCTGGGGGCCCGAGCGGACCGTGCGGGCCCGCATCGTCTGCTGGCTGCTGCTCGACGGACCGCCCGCGCTGGCGGGGCGGGTGTCGTCGCTGAAGCTGGTCGGGTTGCGGATCTCGGGTGCCCTGGACCTCGCGGGCGGCACGGTGGTGCCGTACATGGAGATGACCGGCTGCCGGTTCGAGCAGGAGGTCGTGTTACCGGAGGCGCACTTCACGACCGTCCGCCTGGTGGACTGCGCGGTGCCGCGGCTGGAGGCGGCCCGCGTGCGCACCGAGGGCGATCTGCACCTGCCGCGGTCCCGCTTCCCGGGCGGCGTGCGGCTGACGGACGCGCACATCGGGACGGACCTGCTGCTCAACCAGGCGATCGTGCACCGGGACCGCGGCGGCCGGTCGATCGCCGCCGACGGCATGACGGTCGGCCAGGACCTCCAGGCGGATCTTCTGGAGTCGCACGGGGAGATGAGCCTGCGCACCGCCAAGATCGGCGCCTCCCTGAGCCTGCGCGGCGCGAAGCTCGCCAATCCCGGCGCGCGGCTCGCCCTGAACGCGCCCCAGCTGACCGTCGGGCGCACCCTCTACCTGACCCCGGCGGGCGTCGGCGGCCCGCTGGTGAGCGGGGTGACCCCGGCGCGTGGGACACGGATCCAGCAGTTCGACTGCCAGGGCGGAGCGCGGCTGGACGACGGCCGGTTCGGGGACGCGGTGGACTTCGAGCGCGCCCGGTTCACCTTCACCGACGACCAGGAGCTGTCGATGCGCCGGGTGCAGACGCCCGAGCTGCGCTTCCTCGGGGAGCGGCCGCAGCGCGGCAAGGTCGTGCTGTCCGGGGCGCGGGTCGTCAACCTCGTCGACCGGGCGGCCAGCTGGCCGGGCCCGGGCCGTCTGCACATGGGCGGCTTCACCTACGAGAACCTCGTGCCGCAGGGACCCTTCCCGCTGACCGAGCGCCTGGGGTGGGTGGCGGCGGCGACCGCCGAGTACAACCCGGAGCCGTACGAGCGCCTGGCGACCGTGCTGCGGGGGGCGGGCGAGGACGAGGACGCGCGCGAGGTGCTGCTGGCCAAGCAGCGCCGCCGCCGCGAGACCCTGCCGCCGGCCGCCCAGCTGTGGGGGTACGTGCAGGACTGGACCGTCGCCTACGGCTACCGGCCCGGCCGGGCCGCCGTGTGGATGGCGGTGCTGTGGGCGGCCGGCTCGCTGGCGTTCGCCCACGCCGGGCATCTCGCGGTCAACCCCGGAGAACATCCGCCGTGGAACCCCGCCCTCTTCACCCTCGACCTGCTTCTCCCGGTCGTGGACCTGGGCCAGACGGGCCAGTGGGAGCTGCGCGGGGGCTGGCAGTGGCTGGCGGCGGCGATGATCCTGCTGGGCTGGATCCTGGCGACGACGGTGGCGGCGGGGGCGACACGCCTGCTGCGGCGGAACTGAGCACGGTTGCTGCGGCGGAACTGAGCACGGTTGCTGCGGCGGAACCGGGATCGACAAGTTCCACAAGTTCCACAACTTCCACGAGTTCCACAACTTCCACAGCTGCCGTACAGAGCCACCACATGTCCCATAGTTGTTGAAGTGTCAAGCTTTACTGGTCCTTGACCCACCTGCGTACAACTTTCCGCCGGTTCCGCCCACCCCCTGGCGTGTCCGCGACCTGCGGTCTTTCAATGGTCGGCACCATGGCTCTGCTGCCCCCGTTCATCCGCGTGACCCGGATGACAAGAATCGCGTCCCACCCCGTCGCGGCGCCCGCCGTCGAAGACGAGGTGCTGCTCGACGCGCCCGACGAACGCCTGGGACCGGCGCTGGTCGCGGCCGCGCAGGGCGCGTACGGCGCTGCCGCCGAGCTGCTCGCCACCACCCGGCGGCGGGCCGAGTGGGAGGACCGCGACCGGTACGTGACGAGGCTGGCCGCGTTCGCGCGGTCGCGCGCCCAGTGGCTCGAGGCCTGGCGCGCCGCCGCGCCGCGCGACCCGGACGCCCTGCTGGTCGCTGCCCAGCTCGCCGTGGACCGTGCCTGGCCCTCGCCCGCGCGGGCCGAGCTGCTGCGCGAGGTCAGTCCCCTGATCACGGCTGCCGCGCGCGGTGACGACCGGGACCCCGTGCCGTGGCGAGTGGCGCTGGACCACGCACGCGGTTCGCGGGCGGGGCACAAGTACTTCGAGGAACTGTGGCAGGCAGCGGTCCGCCGCGCCCCGCACCACTACGGCTGCCATGTGGCGGCCCTGCGCTACCTGGCCTCCTCCTGGCACGGCTCCCACCGCGAGTGCTTCGACTTCGCCGACCTCGCGGCCCAGGACGCCCCGGCCGGCTCGCTGGTACAGGCCCTGCCGGTCCGGGCGGCCTTCGCCTACCTGACCGACGGCTGCGGGCCCGAGGTGCCGCATGAGCGGCTGGACGCGGCGGCCGACCGGGCCATCGAGCTCTCCGCCCGGTTCCCGGTGGCCGACCCCTGGCCGGCCGAGGTCCGCAACCTGCTGACGTACGTCCTGGTGCGGCTCGACCGCCGGGAGGACGCGCTCCTGCAGCTGCGGCTCATCGGCCCGTGCGCCACATCGTTCCCCTGGGACCGGGTGTCGGACGACCCCCTCGGGCTCTTCCTGACACTGCGCGCGGACGTCCGGGCGGCGCCCCTCACAGGGCCCCCCAGGCATCCACACAGTGAGCGCGCCGGACGCGCCCGCTCCGGCGACCATTAGGCTTTTGCGCCGTGACCACCGTCCGGCTCCCGCTCTTCCCCCTGAACGCCGTGCTGTTCCCGGGGCTGGTGCTCCCGTTGAACGTCTTCGAGGAGCGCTATCGCGCCATGATGCGCACCCTGGCGAAGACCCCCGAGGACGAACCGCGCCGGTTCGCCGTCGTCGCGATCCGCGACGGGCACGAGGTGGCGCCGAGCGCCCCCGGCATGCCCGATCCGACGGCGCTGCCCGAGCGCGGCGCCGCGGCCGGCTTCGGCACCGACCCGACCCGGGCGTTCCACGGCGTGGCCTGCGTGGCCGACGCGGCGACGATCCGGGAGCGCGCCGACGGCACCTTCGAGGTGCTGGCGACGGGTACCACCCGGATGCGGCTGCTGTCGGTCGACGCGAGCGGCCCGTTCCTGACCGCCGAGCTGCAGGAGCTGCCGGAGGAGCCCGGGGACGAGGCGGGCGCTCTCGCCGAGGGTGTGCTGCGGGCCTTCCGCCAGTACCAGAAGCGGCTGGCGGGAGCCCGGGAGCGGTCGCTGTCGACCGGCGCGGAGCTGCCGGACGAGCCGACCGTGGTGTCGTACCTGGTGGCGGCGGCGATGATGCTGGACACCCCGACCAAGCAGCGCCTGCTGCAGGCCCCGGACACCTCCTCCCGGCTGCGGGACGAGCTGAAACTGCTTCGCGCGGAGACGGCGATCATCCGTAGTCTGCCGTCGTTGCCGGCGTCGGACCTGACGCGCGGCCCGACAAGTCTCAACTGACGCCCAACGGCCGTACGACCGTCGCACGACCGACGTGCGGCGTCTCAGGTGAACAGGCGGAAAGCTCCGGGATGGCGAAGAAGGCGAAGAAGCAGCAGCAGGCGGGGGGAACGCCCGCGACGGTGGCTCTGACCTCGGCGGGCGTGGACCACACGATCCACGCCTACGACCACGACCCCTCGCACCCCTCCTACGGCGAGGAGGCGGCCGAGGCGATGGGCGTCTCCCCGGACCGCGTCTTCAAGACGCTCGTGGCGGACGTCGACGGCACGCTGACGGTGGCCGTGGTGCCGGTGGCCGGCTCCCTGGACCTGAAGGCGCTGGCGGCGGCGGTCGGCGGCAAGCGCGCGGCGATGGCCGACCCCACGCTGGCCGAACGCACCACCGGATACGTGCGCGGCGGCATCTCCCCGCTGGGCCAGCGCAAGAAGCTCCCCACGGTTGTGGACGACTCGGCGACTGCCCACGGCACGATCTGCGTCTCGGCGGGCCGCAGGGGCCTGGAGGTGGAGCTGTCTCCCGAGGACCTGGCCAGACTCACGGGTGCGACCCTGGCCCCGATCGCCCGTGCGTGAGCGCTCGACGAACGACGCCTCTTCGGCAGTACGGACATATGTCGAAGCGAACACGCAAACGCAAATGGCGCATGAAGAAGGGCCACGCGAACCACGGCCACCGTCCGGCGTAACCACGCCCGTCATCCCCGCGCCGGAGCGGCCCCGCGCGGGCTGCTCCGGCGCTTCGAGAGATCCCCGGGAAGGAAGGGCCGAAGGAGGGGCCCTACGCGGGCGGCGCGGCCGGCCCGTAGGGCCCTTCGTCGTACGGCTCGGGGTCCCGGGGCCCGAACAGCGCGGTGACCCCGAGGTGCACCACCAGGGCGGCCAGCGGCCAGGCGAGCAGCGCCCCCTTCGCCGCCAGCTTGAGCGGTGCCGAGAACGTCACGCCTTTGCCCGCGGCCCTGGCGTGCGCGATCACGTCGTGCTCCGGCCCGAGCCACACCCCGAGCCGCCAGGCCAGCAGTGACCCGAGCAGCCCGCCGACACACAGCGCCACCACCAGCGGCACACCCCCGCGCCGCCGCAGCAGAAAGACGGCCACCGCGCTCACCACGCCGAACGCCAGGGCCAGCAGCGTGAACGTGCCGTCGACGCCGATGGCCTGCTCGCCCTCGGTGTCCTTGAGGTAGACGACCCAGTTGTTGCCGACCACGTCCCCGACCAGCGGCACGTGCGGCGCCAGCCACCACCACAGCAGCCCCAGCAGGACCCCGCCCAGCGCCACGGCCACCGTGATCACGGCCGCCTCCCGGACCTCGGTCTTCATCCCCGGTCCGTCCTGTTCGTAGGCGGTGCCCACGGCGGCTCCGGTCCCGGCAGGCGGCACCTGCCAGGCCTGTCCGTGCGGGGCCTGCGCGGTCCCGGGGGACTGGGAGGGCTGATGGGGCCGCTGGTGCGGCGGCGGAGGTGGAGTCAACGGAGCGGTCACCCTGTCATCGTGCCAGTTGAGTCGGTCGGTCGCGTCACCGGACGGCAGCCCGCCGGTACGCCCAGGTGGCGAGGGCCAGCGAGACCACGCCGACCCCGGCGCAGACGGTCAGGTCACCGGCGACGAAGGCCCAGTCGGGATGCGTGGCGAAGGTACGGGCGTAGGCCTCCACACCGTACGTGGACGGCAGCAGGTCGCGGGCCAGGCGCACCGGCTCCGGCATCCGGCCGGCCGGCAGCACGCCGAGCAGCAGCGCCGCCGACATGCCCAACTGGCCCAGCAGGGTGGCCAGTTCCGGTCGCGGCGCGAGCAGTCCGCAGGCGGCGCCGAGGCCGGAGAGCGCGGCACCGGCGAGCGGGATCACGGCCAGGAGCACCCAGAGGTTCGCCAGCGGCAGCCCGAACAGGGTGCACCCGAACACGGCCGTCACGATCGTGCCCGGCACCGTGAAGGACGCGTACGCGCCTGCCGCGCCGAGGACCACGGCCGCGGGCGGCACCGGCAGGGTCGCGTAGTGGTCGAGCCCGCCGGTGGCCCGCAGCTGGCCGAAGTACTGCGCCAGCAGGTTCAGGGCGACGTAGGCGACGACCACGATCGACGCCCCGGCCACCACGGACTCGGCCTCGCCGCCGCCGCTCACCACGCCACGCATCATGATCATGATGCCGACGGACTGGAAGGTCGCCACGAACAGCAGCGGGATCCGCGCCACCCGGGCCCGGGACAGCTGCGCCCGGTAGACGGCCACGAGGGACGGCCACAGCCGCGCCCGCGGCCCGAGGACGGCTGCCGCGTCCCCGGCGCCGCCGTCGTCCAAGGCCGCGGCGCCGGGCAGGACGCCTGCGGGTACGACACTCACGTCGAACTGCTCCTCTTCCCTGCGGCACACGCGACCCGCACATCGCCCGCGCACACCGCGCCAAACAGGTTCCCCCCGACACCCGCGTGCTCCCATACGGATCCCCCGGCCCACTCACTCAGACCGGGCCGGCCGACTCGCGTACTCGGGCCCGGACGGTCGGCCCGCGTGCTCGGGCCGGGTCGGTCGGCCCGCGTGCTCGCGCGGGGTCGGTCGACTCGCGAGGTCGGGCCGGGACGGCCGGCCCGCGTGCTCGGGCCGGGACGGTCGGCCCGCACGCTCAGGCCGAGACGACCAGCCCCCGCGCCCGAGCCGGGACGGACAGCCCGCACGCCCAAACCGGGACGGACAGCCCGCACGCCCAAACCGGGACGGACAGCCCGCACGCCCAAACCGGGACGGACAGCCCGCACGCTCAGGCCGAGACGACCAGCCCCCGCGCCCGAGCCGGGACGGACAGCCCGCACGCCCAAACCGGGACGGACAGCCCGCACGCTCAGGCCGAGGAGACCAGCTGCCGTACTCAGGCCGGGACGACCGGCCCGCACGCTCAGGCCGAGACGACCAGCCCCCGCGCCCGAGCCGGGACGGACAGCCCGCACGCCCAAACCGGGACGGACAGCCCGCACGCTCAGG
>NZ_JBEYZY010000003.1:322451-408369 GCF_040646295.1 Streptomyces sp. NPDC046197
GGCCGAGGAGACCAGCTGCCGTGCTCAGGCCGGGACGACCGGCCCGCACGCTCAGGCCGAGGAGACCAGCTGCCGTGCTCAGGCCGGGACGACCGGCCCGCACGCTCAGGCTCCGGCCCTCCGCTCGCGGTGTCATGTCTTCACCAGTCCCTGCCGGGTCGCGCCGCCCAGGGACAGGTAGACGTCCTCCAGGCTGGGCGTGGCGAGGGTGAAGTCGTCCAGGGCGGCGAAGGCGGCCCCGCCGGTCACTGTGGCCACGGCCGCGCGGGCCTCGTCGGGCGCGAGCCGCAGCGTCCACCGGCGGCCCGCCTCCAGGGCCCGTTCCCTGAGCGCGGCGACCTCCGTGACCTCCAGCGGCGGCCGGTCCCGCCACACCAGTTCGACCCGCACCTCGCCGGAGACCCGCTCCTTGAGGCCGGCCGGGGTGTCGCAGGCGATCACCCGGCCCCGGTCGAGGACGGCGACCCGGTCCAGGACGGTCTCGGCCTCGATGACGTTGTGGGTGACCAGCAGCACGGTGGTGCCCCGCTCGGCGCGCCGCCGGTCGACCGCGGACCACACCGCGCGCCGCGCCACCGGGTCCATGCCGGTGGTCGGCTCGTCGAGCACGAGCAGCGGACGTTCGCCGACCAGGGCGGCGGCGAAACAGGCCAGGCGCCGCTGACCGCCGGACAGTTTCTTCAGCGGGCGCCCGGCGATCGGCGTGAGACCCAGTTCGTCGAGGACCGCGTCCCGTTCGGCCCGCGCCTGCCGGGCGTCCAGTCCGCGCAGCCGCCCGGTGGTCTCGACGGCGAGCGAGACGGTCAGCTCGTCCAGGGCGCTGGACTCCTGCCCGAGGTAGGCGAGGATGCGCGCGGCCCGTTCGGGGTGGGCCACGATGTCGTGGCCGAGGATCTCCACCGTGCCGTGGTCCGGCCGCATCAGACCGGTGAGCTGGCGTACCAGGGTGGACTTGCCGGCGCCGTTCGGCCCGAGCAGTCCGAAGATCTCACCGCGCCGCACGTCGAGCTCCACCTCGTCGGTGGCCCGCACCTCGGGGCTGCCGGGGGCGCCCCGCCGACCGCGCGTCGCGGGATAGGTCTTGGTCAGTCCGCGCACCGCGCACACGACGTCGCCCCCGTGCCGAAGTGCCTGTGCCGCGCGCGTACTCACAAAGGACGAGAGTACGGGGTCCGGGGCCTTTACTCGTCCTTGGGGCGGCATGCGCCGCCGGTACCAGGGCGTCCGCGCGGGCTCAGTCGCCGGCCGGCGCTTGCTCCGCCGCCGTCCGTACGTCGATCTCCCGCCAGAACCCGGCCCGGATGGCATAGCGGTCGTGCTCGTCGATCTGGTCGTCCTTGTGTGCGAGCAGCCCGAAGCGGGCGGCGTAACGCAGCAGTTCCCCGTCGATGCGGTGCGGGATCCGCGGATACATCGACGACAGCTTCTGCAGGTGGGGCTGGTCACCGAGCCGCTCCACCCACCGCCGGGCGAAGACCTGCCCCACCTCGAACGGGTCGCCGCCGACGGTGGTGATGTCCTCCTCCCGGTCGGCCCAGCGCTGCTCGGCCGTGGTGAGCTGGGCGAGGGTCGGCATGGAGGCGGCCTCGGAGGGCTCGGCGGCGACGCCCGGGCGGTCCACCCAGCCCTTGTCGGAGGACCAGCGCAGGGTCGCCGTGGCGGGGGGCTGGACGGGCTGAGCGCCGGGGGCGCGCAGGGCGGCGAGGTCCTTCGGGGTGGGCACGCCCTTGCCGGCCGGCCCACGCTCCTCGGCGCCGTTGCGCGCGGCGGCCGCCCGGTGCTGCCGCTCGTCGGCGGCGCGCTCGGCCGCCGTGAGGGCGGATTCGGGCAGCGGTGCGGACAGGATCGCGGCGATCTCGGGGCGGGGCACGGAGGGCGGCGCGCAGATGCCGGTGAGCTCCTTCAGCTCCTTGGCCCGGACCGCCTTGGTGATCCAGGTGCGGTCCAGGACGCGTCGCTCGTCGGCCTCGGCGACCAGGTCCTCGGACTGGTTGTAGTCGCCGTCGGCGGCCTGCACGGCCCACAGGTGGACGGCGACGCCGTGCTCCTTGGCGGCCATCATGCCCGGCAGCAGATCGCCGTCGCCGGTGACGAGTACGACGTCGGAGCAGGCGCGGTTGCGGGCCAGCTCGGTCAGTTCGGCGTGCATGGCGGCGTCCACGCCCTTCTGCGCCCAGCGGCCGTCGCTGCGGGTCAGCGCGCCGAGCCGGACCGTGACCCGGGGCATCACGCGCAGTCGCCGGTGCTCGGGTTGCGGCACGCGGTCGGGGGCGCCGTCGAACCAGTAGATGCGCAGCAGAGGCCGTTGCGTGTCGGACTCGGCCTGCTCACGCAGACCCTGGACGAGGGCGGTGTGGTCGACCGTGATGCGGGACCGCGACGGCTCCCCGGCGAGGAGACTGGCGGCGGCCCCCAGCAGATACCCGGCGTCCACCAGGACGATGCAGCGGTCCACGCGATCCACCCTCTTTCCGGGAGGTTTGCTTCGGGCTTGCTTCGAGTCTGCCCGACCTCGCGGGGGTTAACGGCCCGAACTCGATCTTCGGCGTGGCGTTTCGGGGCCGCGCGCCCCGACCTTCCCTGTTACGTACGGTAATTATCCGACATGCGTTCATTATCAGCGTATGTGAATCTGATCCCGGCCCTGGCCCCTAGATCCCCCACAGGAGGCAGATCACCATGGCCAAGAACCGGAAGCAGGACCGCAGCCAGCAGAAGACCGCGGTGGCCGAGCGCCCGCAGGAGCAGCGGTCCCTGGTGGAGCACCAGCCCGAGCACCACGCGCCGCAGGTGACTCCCACTGATATGGCCCGCAAGGGCCGGCAGAAGCGCTTCGGCCACAACTGAGGTCGGCGCGCGGGCAGTTGAGCCCAGGCACGGACGAGGGGCGTACCGCTTGCGGGTACGTCCCTCGTTCAATTCCCCGGCCGGCTCAGCCCGCCAGGCAGGACGGGCCGAGGAGCACCTTCAGGTCGCCGAAGAGTGCGGGATCCGGCTTCACCCGGTGCCGGTCCAGGCGCAGCACCGTCGTCTTGCGCGGCCCCTGGAGCTTGATCCGGACCTCGCTGTCGCCCTTGTGGTGGCTGAGGATCTCGCCGAGGCGGCTGACCATGGGCGGGGTGACCTTCACGGCCGGGATGGTGAGGATCACCGGCGCGTTGGTGCCCGCGTTGGACAGGTCGGGGACCATCAGCTCCATCGCGACCAGGCGCGGCACGTCCTCGCGCTTGTCGAGGCGTCCCTTGACGAAGACCACGGCGTCCTCGACGAGTTGGGTGGAGACCAGCTGGTACGTCGCCGGGAAGAACATGCACTCGATGGAGCCGGCGAGGTCCTCGACGGTGGCGATGGCCCAGGCGTTGCCCTGCTTGGTCATCTTGCGCTGCAGGCCCGAGATGATGCCACCGATGGTGACGACCGCGCCGTCCGCGTGCTCCCCGCCGGTGAGCTGGGCGATGCCCGCGTCGGCCTTGTCGGCGAGCACGTGCTCCAGGCCGAAGAGCGGGTGGTCGGAGACGTACAGACCGAGCATCTCCCGCTCCTGGGCGAGCAGATAGGTCTTCTCCCACTCGTCCTCGCCGAAGACCACGTCGAGGCCGAAGCCGGGCTCGCTGCTCTGCTCCTCGCCCATGCCGCCGAAGAGGTCGAACTGGCCCTCGGCCTCCTTGCGCTTGACCGCGACCACGTTGTCGATCATCGGCTCGTACTGCGCCATCAGGCCCTTGCGGGTGTGGCCCATGGTGTCGAACGCGCCGGCCTTGATCAGCGATTCCGTGGTGCGCTTGTTGCAGACCACCGCCTCGACCTTGTCGAGGTAGTCCGGGAATGAGGCGTACTTCCCCTTGGCCTTGCGGCACCGGATGATCGACTCGACCACGTTGGTGCCGACGTTGCGCACGGCGGACAGGCCGAAGAGGATCACTTCGTCGCCCTGGGCGGCGAAGTTCGACTCGGACTCGTTGACGTTCGGCGGGAGCACCCGGATGCCCATGCGGCGGCACTCGTTCAGGTAGACGGCCGACTTGTCCTTGTCGTCCTTGACGGACGTCAACAGCGCGGCCATGTACTCGGCGGGGTGGTTCGCCTTGAGGTAGGCGGTCCAGTAGGAGACCAGGCCGTACGCGGCGGAGTGGGCCTTGTTGAAGGCGTAGCCGGCGAAGGGGACCAGCACGTCCCACAGGGCCTGGATGGCCTCGTCGCTGAAGCCCTTCTTCCGGGCGCCCTCCTGGAACAGGACGAAGTTCTTCGCCAGTTCCTCGGGCTTCTTCTTGCCCATGACGCGGCGGAGGATGTCGGCCTCGCCGAGCGAGTAGCCCGCGATGATCTGGGCGGCCTTCTGCACCTGCTCCTGATAGACGATCAGGCCGTAGGTGACGTCCAGGACCTCCTTGAGCGGCTCCTCCAGCTCGGGGTGGATGGGCGTGATCTCCTGCTGCCCGTTCTTGCGCAGCGCGTAGTTCGTGTGGGAGTTCATGCCCATGGGGCCCGGGCGGTACAGAGCCGACACGGCGGAGATGTCTTCGAAGTTGTCGGGCTTCATCAGGCGCAGCAGCGAGCGCATGGGGCCGCCGTCGAACTGGAAGACGCCCAGGGTGTCGCCGCGCTGGAGCAGTTCGAAGGTCTTGGGGTCGTCCAGCGGGAGGCTGAGGAGATCGATGTCGATCCCCTTGTTGGACTTCACCATCTTCACGGCGTCGTCCATGATCGTGAGGTTCCGCAGGCCGAGGAAGTCCATCTTCAGCAGGCCGAGCGACTCACAGCTCGGGTAGTCCCACTGTGTGATGGTCACGCCGTCGGTGTGCCGGACCCAGACCGGTACGTGCTCGGTGATGGTCTCGCTGGACATGATCACGCCGGCGGCGTGCACACCCATCTGCCGGACCAGGCCCTCCACACCGCGCGCGGTGTCGATGACCTTCTTCACGTCCGGCTCGTTCTCGTACATCGCGCGGACTTCGCCCGCCTCCGAGTAACGCGGGTGCTGGGGGTCGGTGATGCCGGACAGCGGGATGCCCTTGCCGAGCACGTCGGCGGGCATGGCCTTGGTGATGCGGTCGCCCATCGCGTACGGGTAGCCCAGCACGCGCGCGGAGTCCTTGATCGCGTTCTTGGCCTTGATGGTGCCGTAGGTGCCGATCATGGCGACCTTGTCGGCGCCGTACTTCTCCGTCACGTACCGGATCACCTCGACGCGCCGGCGCTCGTCGAAGTCGATGTCGACATCGGGCATCGAGATGCGCTCGGGGTTGAGGAACCGCTCGAAGATCAGGCCGTGCGGGATCGGGTCGAGGTCGGTGATGCCCATGGCGTAGGCGACGATGGAGCCCGCCGCGGAGCCTCGGCCGGGGCCGACCGCGATGCCGTTGTTCTTGGCCCACATGATGAAGTCGGCGACCACGAGGAAGTAGCCCGGGAAGCCCATCGAGATGATGACGTCCATCTCGTAGTCGGCCTGCTTCTGGCGGTCCTCGGGGATGCCGCCGGGGAAGCGGCGCTCCATGCCGCGGCGGACCTCCTCCTTGAACCAGGTGACCTCGGTGTAGCCCTCGGGGATGTCGAACCTGGGCATGAGGTCGCGCTTCTCGAACATGCCGGTGGTGTCGACCATCTCGGCGACCAGGAGCGTGTTGGCGCAGCCCTCCTGCCAGGCGTCCGAGGAGTCGATGGCGTACATCTCGTCCGTGGACTTCAGGTAGTAGCCGGTGCCGTCGAACTTGAAGCGGTCCGGGTCGGAGAGGTTCTTGCCGGTCTGGATGCACAGCAGGGCGTCGTGGGCACCCGCCTCGTGCGCGTACGTGTAGTGCGAGTCGTTGGTGACCAGCGGGGGGATGCCGAGCTTCCTGCCGATCTCCAGCAGGCCGTCGCGGACCCGGCGCTCGATGTCGATGCCATGGTCCATCAGCTCCAGGAAGTACTTGTCCTTGCCGAAGATGTCCTGGTAGTCGGCGGCCGCCTTCAGGGCCTCGTCGAAGTGGCCGAGGCGCAGCCTGGTCTGCACCTCGCCGGAGGGGCAGCCGGTGGAGGCGACGATCCCCTCGGACCACTGCGCGATGGTCTCCTTGTCCATGCGGGGCCACTTCTGCAGCCAGCCCTCCGCGTACGCGTCCGAGGACAGGCGGAAGATGTTGTGCAGGCCCGTCTTGTTCACCGCCCACATCGTCTTGTGGGTGTAACCGCCGGAGCCCGAGACGTCGTCCCGCTTCTGGTGCGGCTGGCCCCAGAGGATCTTGCGCTTGTTGCGCCGGGACTCGGGGGCGACATAGGCCTCGATGCCGATGATCGGGGTGATTCCGGCCTTCTGCGCGGTGTGGAAGAAGTCGTACGCCCCGTGGAGGTTGCCGTGGTCGGACATGGCGATGTGCGTCATGCCCATCTCGTTGCACGCGTTGAACATGTCCTTCAGCCGCGCGGCACCGTCCAGCAGCGAGTACTGGGTGTGGACGTGCAGGTGCGTGAACGGCGGCTTTGACACGGTGCGGCCTCCGGGAGGAACAGTGGGCGACGGGCTGCGGACAGTCTGGGGGACAGCGTCGAAGTCTATGCCCCGGCACTGACACTCGGCGGGATTCCCCGCGTACCTTCATGCGAAGAGAATGCGGGCACTCCCCCGCACCGTCGGACGTTGGTGTGAGGGAAGATCCGCGGAGGAATCCGTCCCACACGTCACGCACCACCTGTACCAGGAGGCACCCAGCGATGTCGGTCCCCCAGCTCAACGAGGAGCAGCGCGGCGCGGAGATCCTCGCCGTCTTCGACACCGCCTTCGGCGAGCTCCTGGCCGCCGACCCGGCCGCGTTCCGCGTGAAGTTCCGGAAGATGGCGGCCTCGGCCTTCGCGTTCTACCGGGGTACGGCCTGCCTCTTCTACCACGACCTCGACGCCGAGAAGCGCGGCGGACCCTACCTGGACGAGCGCACCTCGCGCGTGTGGATCCACGGCGACCTGCACGCGGAGAACTTCGGCACGTACATGGACTCCAACGGCCGCCTGGTCTTCAACGTCAACGACTTCGACGAGGCCTACGTCGGCCCCTTCACCTGGGACCTGAAGCGCTTCGCCGCCTCCGTCGCGCTCGTCGGGTACGCCAAGGCGCTCAGCGACGACCAGATCACCGAGTTGGTGACCATCTACGCGGCCGCCTACCGCGAACGGATCCACGCCCTGGCCACCGGCGCCAAGAGCGACGAGGTACCGCCCTTCACCCTGGACTCCGCCCAGGGCCCCCTCCTCGACGCCCTGCGCGACGCCCGCTCCCTGACCCGCTTCGAGCTGCTGGACTCGATGACCGAGATCCGGGACTTCGAGCGCCGCTTCGCTCCCGGCGGCGGCTCCATCGAGCTGGACGCGGCCACCCGCTACAAGGTACTGGCCGCCTTCGACGGCTACCTGGAGACTCTGCCGGAGACCTCCCTGGCCCGTCCGGACTCCTACCGGGTCAAGGACGTCGTCGGCCGCCGCGGCATCGGCATCGGCTCGGCCGGGCTGCCGTCGTACAACATCCTGCTGGAGGGTCACAGCGACGCCCTGGAGAACGACGTCGTGATCTACATCAAGCAGGCCCAGACCCCGGCCGTCTCCCGGCACATCACCGACCCGTCGATCCGTGACTACTTCCAGCACGAGGGCCACCGCACGGTGATCTCCCAGCGCGCCCTGCAGGCGCACGCCGACCCGTGGCTGGGCTGGACCGAGCTGGACGGCGCGGGCCAGCTCGTCGCCGAGGTCTCGCCGTACGCCGTCGACCTGGACTGGGGCGACATCGACGACCCGGAGGAGATCGCCCAGGTCGTCGCCGACCTGGGCCGGGCCACGGCGACGATGCACGCGGCGGCCGACGACCAGTCCGGCGAGTCCCTGGTGCCGTTCTCCACCGAGCGCGCCATCGACGCGGCGATCGCGGCCGACGAGGAGGGCTTCGCGCCCCTGCTCGTGGACTTCGCCCACGACTACGGGGCACGCGCGCGCGGCGACCACCAGATCTTCCTGGACCTGTTCCGCAACGGCCGGATTCCGGGTCTGTGACGGAAGGGCCGCACACAGGGACCCTTTAAGGGTCCCTTACGGGGCGGCGTGACACACTTTCCTTTCACTATGGACATATCCGGGACCCAGCTCAGAGCCGTACGCGCGGCGCTGTTCACGGCCGTGGTCGTGACGCTCAGCACCGCGTCGCACGTCCTGCTGTCGCGGGTCCCGCTGCCGCTGAACACCGTGGCCGCGGTCGCGGTCGCCGTGTTCCTGCTCGCCTACGCGCTGGCCGGGCGCGAACGCGGCTTCGTTGGGATCGCGGCCCTGCTGGTCCCGCTGGAGCTGGCCGCCGACACCGTGTTCACCACCGGCCAGCACGTCTGCTACGGGCCCGCGGGCGGCCCGGTGACCGGCCCGCTGCGCTCCGTCGGCTTCGACGTGCTGTGCGGCGGCGGCACCGACCTCGGCACTCCGCTCGCCCACATGACCGGGACGGGAACCGACCGGCTCGCGGCCCTGCTCGCCCACGTCGACCCGGCGGCGACCTGGCTGCTGCTCGCCGCGCACGTCGGCATCGGCCTCCTCGCGGCCTGCTGGCTGCGCCGCGGCGAGCGGGCCCTGACCCAGCTGCTGCGCGCGGTGGCCGCGACGGCCGCGACAGCGGTCCGGCCTCTGCTGCTCGCGGTCGCGGCGGTCGAGGTGCGCACGGCACCGGCGGTCAGCCGGCCGACGCGGCCCGCGCCACGGCCCCTCGTCCTGCGCTCCCGCCTCCTCGTGCACGCCCTGGGACGGCGCGGACCGCCGTGCCCGGCCGCCCTCGCCTGAGCGACATCCCGCTGCCCCGACCCGAAGCGGCCCGTCCACCGGCCCCGGTCCCGGCGGGCGTCCGCCGGAAACGTCCGAGCGGTCCGTCCGTCGGAAACGTCCGAGCGGTCCGTCCACCGGCCCCGTCCGAGCGGCATCGTGTCACTCGCGCGAGCGACCCGCTGAGCACGACCAGTCCGCAGTCCCACACACGTACCCCGCGCACGACAGCTGCGCGTCCCACAGGAGAACACCATCATGAGCAAGCGCAACAGCCAGTCCGCGAAGACGGCGGCCCGGGAGCGGCTGCGCGCCGAACGCGAGCGCGAGGCCAAGCGGGCCAAGACCAGGCGGCAGATCATCGTCGCCTGCTCGGTCGTCGCCGTGCTGGCGGCGGCGGGCGGCATCGGTTACGCCGTCGTCCAGGCCAACAAGCCCGGCCACTGGGAGGCCGTGAAGGACGAGAAGGTCGTCGCCCCGGCCAACACCACGGGCACCGACGGCACGACCGTGACCCTCGGCAAGAGCACCGCCCCGAAGACCCTGAAGGTCTACGAGGACCCGCGCTGCCCGGTCTGCGCCCAGTTCGAGCAGGTCGTCGGCTCGACCGTGAAGAAGGACCTCGACGACGGCAAGTTCAAGATCCAGTACATCGGTGCCACGTTCATCGACGCCCACGACAACGGCGAGGGCTCCAAGAACGCCCTGAGCGCCCTGGGCGCGGCGCTCAACGTCGGCCCGGAGGCGTTCCTCGAGTACAAGACGGCGCTGTACTCGACGAAGTGGCACCCGGACGAGACGACCGACAAGTTCAAGAGCGACGACTACCTCATCCAGATCGCGAACACCGTCCCGGCGCTGAAGAACAACGCCAAGTTCCAGGCCGCGGTGAAGAACGGCACCTACGACGCCTGGGCGATGGCGATGTCGAAGACCTTCGACGACAACAAGGACGGCGTGAAGGGCACTCCGAGCTTCGTCATGGACGGCAAGATGCTCACCGCCCCCGGCACCCAGAACCCGCCGATGACGGTGGATCAGTTCAACTCCGTGGTGGGCGCGGCGCTCAAGGGCTGACCCCCTCCGGCAACCGGCTGATCCCCTCCGGCAGCCGCCGGACGTACTGGCGCTGAAGAGCGGGCGAACTTTTGGCGGTTCGCCTGCTCTTCGTGCGTACTGGCCAGTAATCTGACCGCCCGTGACCAGTCGACACAGACTCCCCAAGGGCGCGCAGACCCCTTCGGACGCCTCCAACTCGCTTGCCCCGCGCCGCCGTACGGTCGTCAAGGCCGCGGCGGCCACTGCTGTCCTGGCGGGACCCCTCGTGGCGGCGCTGCCCGCCCGCGCCGCCGCCGGCGCTCCCGCCTTCCTGCACGGCGTCGCCTCCGGCGATCCGCTGCCGGACGGCATCCTGCTGTGGACCCGCGTGACGCCCACCTCCGAGGCGATACCCGGCTCCGGGCTCGGCCCGGACACCGAGGTGAGCTGGGTGGTGGCGAAGGACAAGGCGTTCACGAACGTGGTCGCCAAGGGCTCCACCACCGCGACCGCCGCCTCCGACCACACCGTCAAGGCCGACGTCCGCGGCCTGCAGCCGGCCACCGACTACTGGTTCCGCTTCTCGGCCGGCGGCACCGACTCGCCCGCCGCCCGCACCCGCACCGCGCCCGCGGGCGACGCGGCCCTGGCCAATCTCCGCTTCGGCGTGGTCTCGTGCGCCAACTGGGAGGCCGGCTACTTCGCGGCCTACCGCCATCTGGCGGCCCGGGGCGACCTGGACGCCTGGCTGCACCTGGGCGACTACATCTACGAGTACAAGTCCGGCGAGTACGCGGCCCGCGGCACGGTCGTACGGCCGCACGCGCCGGCCAACGAGATCATCACGCTCACCGACTACCGCACCCGGCACGCGAAGTACAAGACCGACCCGGACCTGCAGGCCCTGCACGCGAAGGCGCCGGTCATCGCGATCTGGGACGACCACGAGTTCGCCGACAACGCCTGGTCGGGCGGCGCGGTCAACCACACCGAGGGCGCCGAGGGCACCTGGACCGCCCGCAAGGCGGCCGCCAAGCAGGCCTACTTCGAGTGGATGCCGGTGCGGCCGGCCATCGAGGGCACCACCTACCGGCGGCTGCGCTTCGGCAGGCTCGCCGACCTCTCCCTGCTCGACCTGCGCTCCTTCCGCTCCCAGCAGGCGTCCCCGGGCAGCGGCTCGGTCGACGACCCGAACCGTACGATCACCGGGCGCGCCCAACTCGACTGGCTCAAGGCCGGGCTGAGGGCGTCCGACACCACCTGGCGGCTGGTCGGCAACTCGGTGATGATCTCGCCGTTCTCCTTCGGCTCCCTGCCCGCGGATCTGTTCAAGCCGCTGGCCAAGCTGCTCGGGCTGCCGCAGGAAGGCATCGCCGCCAACACCGACCAGTGGGACGGCTACACCGACGACCGCCGGGAACTCCTCGCCCACCTGCGCTCGAACCGGATCGGCAACACCGTCTTCCTGACCGGTGACATCCACATGGCGTGGGCGAACGACGTGCCGGTGGACGCCGGTACCTATCCGCTGTCGGCGTCGGCCGCAACAGAGTTCGTGGTCACCTCGGTGACCTCCGACAACCTCGACGACATCGTCAAGGTTCCGGAGGGCACGGTCTGCGCGATCGCCTCGCCGGTGATCCGGGCCGCCAACCGGCACGTCCACTGGGTCGACACCGACCGCCACGGCTACGGCGTCCTGGACATCACCGCCGACCGGGCCCAGATGGACTACTACGTCCTGTCCGACCGCACGGACCCGAACGCGGGCTCCACCTGGACCCGTTCCTACCGCACGCGCAGCGGCACGCAGAAGGTCGAGCGGACGTACGACCCGGTGTAGCCGCCGGTCACAGGGTGCCGAGGAAGCCGAGCGCCACCCGCCAGGTGGCCTCGGCGGCCTCCTCGTCGTAGTCCGGCAGGTCGGGGTCGGTGTACAGGTGACCCGCCCCGGCGTACCGGTGGACCTCGACGTCCGCGCCGGCCCGGCCCATCTGCAGGTACCACGCGTTCAGCCAGTCGTCGGTCTCGAAGGGGTCGGGCTCGGCCACGTGCAGCTGGACGGGCAGGTCGTCCACCGTGGCGGTGGGCGCGATGTCGGACGTCCCGTGCAGGAGCAGCAGGCCGCGGGCCCTGTCGTCGCCCAGGGCCAGGGTCTGCGCGATCGAGGCGCCGAGCGAGAACCCCGCGTACACGAGCCCGCGCTCCGAGTAGGGAGCGGCGGCCAGCACGGCCCGCCGGAGCAGTTCGTCCTTGCCGACCTCGTCGTAGTAGGCCATGCCCTCCTCGACCGTGTCGAACGTGCGGCCCTCGAAGAGATCCGGCGTCCACACCTCGTGCCCGGCGGCACGCAGCCGGTCGGCGGCCTGGCGCACGGCGCGTCTGAGGCCGTAGGTCGAGTGAAAGAGCATGATGTGCATGAGGGCCATGGTGCCAGCCGAGCCACGAGAGCCTCGCCACACCGCCCGGGCCCTACCCACGATCGCCGGGAAGACACATGTTCATGCGCGCCCGCCGCCGGTTAGGTTCGCAGGCATGGAGAACGTACTCCGCCCGCTGATCGTGATCGGCGGCTCGGTCGTGCTCACGTTGGCCGTCGGCTGGGTCTCCGATCTTCTGCTCCGCAAGGCCGACGAGCGGCACCACGAGACGCCGCTGTGGGGGCTGCTGCGCCGCGCCCGCGTCCCCTACCAACTGGTGCTGTGCGCCGCCCTGCTCAGAGGCTCCTACGACCAGGCCAAGGTGCTGGGGGAACACCGCGTCGGCATCGGCCGGACGCTCACCCTGGTGCTGCTCGGGTCGGCGGCCTGGCTGGTGATCCGGATCGCCGCCGCGATAGTCGAGATGTCGTACACGCGTTACGCCAACGCCCGCGCCCAGCGGGATCCGGCCCGGGTGCGCCGGGTGCGCACACAGGTCGAGCTGATCATGCGGGTGGTCTCGGCGGTGGTCATCGTGGTCGCGGCCGCCTCGATGCTGCTCACGTTCCCGGCGATGCGCGCGGCCGGCGCCTCGCTGCTGGCCTCGGCCGGCATCCTCGGCATCGTCGCCGGTGTCGCCGCGCAGTCGACACTGAGCAACATGTTCGCCGGGCTGCAGATCGCTTTCGGCGACATGGTGCGCATCGGTGACACGGTGGTCGTGAACGGCGAGTGGGGGACGGTCGAGGAGATCACCCTGACGTTCCTGACCGTGCGGACCTGGGACGAGCGCCGGATCACCATGCCGGTGTCGTACTTCACGTCCAAGCCGTTCGAGAACTGGTCCCGCGGCACCCCGCAGATGACCGGCGTCGTCTTCTGGCACCTCGACCACAGCGCCCCCGTCGAGGCGATGCGCGAAAAGCTGCGCGACATCCTGCGCGAGTGCCCGGCCTGGGACGGCCGCGCCTACGGTCTCCAGGTCACGGACTCGACGCCGAACACCATCCTGGTGCGGGCGCTGGCGACGGCGAAGGACTCGGACGACATCTGGACGGTGCGGGTCACGGTGCGCGAGGAGATGATCCGCTGGCTGGGCGAGAAGTACCCGTACGCGCTGCCGCGGGTCAACACTGCGGACGCGGTGCCGCCGCCCGGCCGCGCCGACGGCCACCGCGGCACGCGGGACGGCGTCGCGTGGCACACCTTCGACAAGCCCGCCACGGGCCGCGGGTGACTCCCCGCGTGTGCCGCGGCACCTCCTGGTGTCGCGGATGCCTCAATGACCGCGTTCGGCGCCGCCGTTGACCTGGATGATCTGCGAGGTGATGTGACCGGCGGCCGGGGAGGCCAGCCAGTGCAGCGTGGCGGCGACATCGCCGGGCGTTGCGGCACGCCCGGTGGAGGTCTCCGCGACGAGCCGACGGTGCCGTGCCTCGTCCATCGCGTTCCCGAAGAAGTCGGTGTCCTCGACGTAACCGGGAGCGACCACGTTCACCGTGATGCCGCGCGGCCCCAGCTGCCGGGCCAGGTCGTGGGCGTACGGGTGCAGGGCGGCCTTGGACGCGGCGTAGGCACCGCTGCCGGATCCCCGGTAGGCGGCGATCGAGCCGAGGAACAGCACCCTGCCGCCCGGCTGGGCGAGCCGGTCCTTCAGGGCCTCCGTGAGCAGCACGGCGGTCAGGGTGTTGAGCCGGAAGTTGACGATCCAGTTGTCGGCGACGAGGTCGAGCGGGTCGTCCCGCTCCACCCGCGGTTCCAGCTGTCTGGAGCCTCCGGCACTGTGCACGAGCACGTCCACGGCGCCGATCTCGTCGGCCACGTACCGGGCCACTCCCCGCACGCCCGCGACGTCCCCGACGTCGGCGGCGTACGTGAGCGCGCCCGGCACGCCCGCCTTCTCCAGCACGTCGCCCCGCCGCCCGATCAGCAGGACCTGATCGCCGTCGGCCGCGAAGGCCTGCGCCGCGGCAAGCCCGATTCCCGTACCGCCACCACTGATCACGACGTTGCGAGTCATGATCCGAGCGTACCGAGACGGTCCCGCCCGGTCCGGTACCGCGGGCGGCAGGTCATCGCATGCTGCGGACGTCCAGGTGCCGGAGCACCCGGTCCACGATCTCCGGATCGGCGCCCGGTTCGTTCCGTGCCGCCAGCACCTCGTGGCGGGCCGCGCTCAGCATCTCGTTCTGGATCCGCCGCACCCGTTTCAGCCGCCTCACCCGGTGCTCGTGCGCCTCGCGCCGCTCCTCGTCCCCGATGTCGGGGCTGATCCGCACCCCGATGTCGTAGGCCCGCCGCTGCATCTGCTCGTAGAGATCCTCGGGCAGGTCCTCGACCTGTTCGATCTCCTTCAGCCGCCGCTTGGCCGCCTTCGCCGCTCGCACCGCCAGGTGCTTCTCGAACTCCTTCTCCCGCTCCGTGTCGGCCCGCACTCCGAGCCGTTTCACCAGCCCCGGCAGGGTCAGCCCCTGCAGCACCAGCGTCGCCATGATCACCCCGAACGCGATGAAGATGATCTCGCTCCGGCTCGGGAACGGCGCCCCGGTGTCCGTCTTCAACGGAATGGCCAGCGCGAGCGCCACGGAAGCCACCCCGCGCATCCCCGACCACCACATGACCACGGTCTCCCGCCAGCTCAGCGGGATCTCCTCGTCGAGGTCCCGCCGTGCGTGCAGCCGCTTGGTGAGCCAGGTCGCGGGCAGCAGCCACAGCAGCCGTACCAGCACCACCACGGCCACCACCGCCGCCGCCCATCCGAGCAGTTCGCCCCACCGCCCGGACGCCGTGCGGACGGCGTTGTGCAGTTCGAGCCCGACCAGTCCGAAGGCGACCCCGGTGACCAGGGTGTCGACGACGTCCCAGACGGTGTGCCCGGCCAGCCGCCTCATCACGTCGTCCGCGCCGACGCCGTACTCGGCGAGGAACAGCGCGGTGGTGAGCACGGCGAGGACGCCGGAGCCGTGCAGTTCCTCGGCGAGTACGTAGGACGCGTACGGCACGAGCAGCGACAGCCCGATCTGCAGGGTGGCGTCCTCCAGCAGGTCCATCAGCTTGGTGGCGCCCCAGCCGAGCACCAGCCCGACGGCGACCGCCACGACCGCGGACAGCACCAGGTCGAGCCCCGCCTTCCACGGGGAGAACTTCCCGCTGACGGCGGCGGCGATGGCGACGTGGTAGAGCACGATGGCCGTGACGTCGTTGAACAGCCCCTCGCCCTCCAGGATCGACACCAGACGGCGCGGCAGGCCCAGCTGCCCGGCGACCGCGGTGGCGGCCACGGGGTCGGGCGGGGCGACCAGCGCGCCGAGGGCCAGGGCGGCGGCGACGGGCAGTCCGGGCACGATCGCGTGGGCGACGGCGGCGACGCACACCATGGTGACGAACACCAGCGCCACGGCCAGCAGGAAGATCGGCCGTCTGTTGGCCGCGAACTGCCGCCACGACGTACGCCGTACGGCGGCGTAGAGCAGCGGGGGCAGCAGCGCGGGCAGGATCAGGTCGGGCGGGATGTCGACGTTCGGTACGAAGTCGAGCAGCGCGAGCACGATCCCGAGCAGCGTCATCAGCACCGGCGCCGGCAACCCGAACCGGTCGCCGACGGGGACGCTCACCACGGCCCCGAGCAACAACACGAACAACAGGGCCAACTGATCCACGGTCAGCGCTCCGGTGGTCCAGACGTACTCACGGCAGACCTCAAGCCTGCCACGTCACCCGCCCCACGTGCGTGGGCACGACACCGGCGGTGGTGTCCGCCCCGCTCGGCCACGGCGCACCCACGACGTGTACGAGCCCGCGGCGAGCCGAGGGGGCACCGGCGTGCAAGGGCGGGATCGGCGTGCGGGGTGATCGGCGTGGCCGACTACAGCGAGCGCCGCATGGACCGGTGCGGGATGCCCGCGTCCGGGAACTCGGGCCCGTACGCCGCGTAGCCCAGCCGCTCGTAGAAGCCCAGGGCGTGCGTCTGCGCATGCAGGTCCACGGCCGCCAGACCAAGCGCGCGTGCCGCGTCCTCGATGGCCCGGACCAGGGCCACGCCGATGCCCAGCCCGCGGGCCTGCCTGCCCACGGCGAGCCGCCCCAGCGCGCCCACGGTGGGGTCGCCGCCCGTCCTGCCCGCGGCCGCCTCGCCGTACAGCAGCCGTCCGGCGCCGAGCGGCACCCCGTCGTCCCGGACGGCGAGCACATGCACGGCAACGGCGTCGTAGGCGTCGTACTCGATGTCCTCGGGGACGCCCTGCTCGACGACGAAGACCTGCTTGCGCACCGCGAAGCACGCCTCGCGGTCGGCCGGGTCCTCGGCGACGCGCACGTCGTACGCCACGGCGGACCGGCTCATCCGTACGTCTCCTCGCGGACCTGGTCCAGGGCCTTCTGCAGGTCCTCGGGGTAGTCGCAGGTGAACTCCACCCACCGACCGTCGCCCGGGTGCTCGAAGCCGAGCCGGACCGCGTGCAGCCACTGGCGGTTCACACCGAGGCGCCGGGCGAGCGTCGGGTCGGCGCCGTAGGTCAGGTCGCCGACGCACGGGTGCCGGTGGGCGGCCATGTGGACGCGGATCTGGTGGGTGCGCCCGGTCTCCAGCTTGACGTCGAGGAGGGAGGCGGCGCGGAAGGCCTCGATCAGGTCGTAGTGGGTCACGGAGGGCTTGCCGTCCGCCGTGACCGCCCACTTGTAGTCATGGGTGGGGTGGCGGCCGATGGGGGCGTCGATGGTGCCGCTGGTGGGGTCGGGGTGGCCCTGGACGAGGGCGTGGTAGCGCTTGTCGACCGTGCGCTCCTTGAACTGGCGCTTCAGCGACGTGTACGCGCGCTCCGACTTGGCGACCACCATCAGGCCGGAGGTGCCGACGTCGAGGCGGTGCACGATGCCCTGCCGCTCGGCGGCGCCGGAGGTGGAGATCCGGTAGCCGGCGGCCGCGAGACCTCCGATGACGGTGGGGCCGGTCCAGCCCGGCGACGGGTGCGCGGCCACGCCGACCGGCTTGACGATCACGACCACGTCCTCGTCGTCGTGCACGATCTCCATGCCCTCGACGGGCTCGGCGACCACCTGCACCGGGGCGGCCGCCTGCGGCATCTCGACCTCCAGCCAGGCGCCGCCGCTCACCCGCTCGGACTTGCCGACCACCGTGCCGTCCACCAGCACCTTGCCCGCGGCGGCCAGCTCCGCCGCCTTCGTACGGGAGAAGCCGAACATGCGGGAGATGGCGGCGTCGACGCGCTCGCCCTCCAGGCCGTCGGGCACGGGCAGGGTACGGATCTCGGGAATCGTGCTCACCCGTCGAGTATGCCGGACGGGTCCGACGGCACCGAACGAGCCTGTGGATGAGCTCCGGGTTCCAGCCCTCGTGGACCGTGGGTTCAGTCCTCGTGGGCCGTGGCCGGTGGGTTCAGTCCTCGTGGGCCGTGGCCGGTGGGTTCAGTCCTTGCGGACTTGGCCGGTGGGCTCAGTCCTTGTGGACGGTGCCGTCCGGGTCGAGGCCCCGGAAGGACAGCAGCACGATCAGGATGCCGCCGCAGACGATCGCCGAGTCGGCGAGGTTGAACACGGCGAAGTGCTTGGGCGCGATGAAGTCGACGACCGCGCCCTCGAAGACACCCGGGGAGCGGAAGATCCGGTCGGTGAGGTTGCCGAAGGCGCCGCCGAGGAGCAGTCCGAGCGCGATCGCCCAGGGCAGGCTGTAGAGCTTGCGGGCGAGCCGGGCGATCACCAGGATCACCGCGGCCGCGATCATCGTGAAGATCACGGTGAAGGCCTCGCCGAAGCCGAAGGCCGCGCCCGCGTTGCGGATCGCCTCGAACTTCAGCCAGTCCCCGACGATCTGGATCGGCGCGTGGTGCTCCAGGTGGGCGACCACGATCATCTTGCTGACCAGGTCGAGGGCGTACGCGATGGCCGCGACCACGAACAGCACGGCGATCCGGCGCCTGCCCCGGGCCCGGTCCGCCGGAACCTCCTGGTCGCCCGCGCGAGGCGCACCGGACGCCCCGGAACCCCCTGGCACGCCGCTGTCTCCGGGCGCCGACGCCGGCCCGGTCGTCCCTTCCGTGCCGGGCCCGCCGACCGGGGCCTGCGCCCCTTCGGCACCGGACCCCCCGCCCGGGGCCGCGCTCCGGCCCGGTCCCTCCTGCTCGGCCCGCGCCGCGTCCGGGGTGCCCGGCGTACCGATGATGCGCTCCGCCTCTGCCACGTGAGTCCCTCAACCTAGGTGCCTGACTGAGGACGAGACTACGGCACGCCTCCCCGAACCCAGGTGCTCAGGAGGCTTACGGCGTTCGGGCGGCGCCGGGCGGAACCGTCCGGCGCCGGCGGTGGTGCCGGTCAGTACCGGCGCTCCTGCTTCTGCTTGCACTCCACGCACAGTGTGGCCCGCGGGAAGGCCTGCATGCGGGCCTTGCCGATGGGCTTGCCGCAGTTCTCGCACAGCCCGTAGGTGCCCGCGTCGAGCCGGTCCAGGGCGCGCTCGCTCTGGATGAGCATCTCGCGCGCGTTGGCGGTGAGCGCCATCTCGTGTTCGCGGACGATGTTCTTGGTGCCGGTGTCGGCCTGGTCGTCGCCCGCGCCGTCTCCCGAGTCCCGCATCAGGCCCGCCAGTGACTCCTCCGACGAGACGATCTCGGCGCGCAGCCGCTCCAGCTCGGACTGCAGCTCCGCGCGGGCCTCGGCGACCTCTTCCGGGGTCCAGGGGTCCTCGCCCGGGCGCACCGCGAGGTCGCCGGGCTCCGCCGCTGCGATCCGTGCCTTGGGGACGGCCGTCTGCGCCGCCGTGGCCGGGCCAGGAGTCTTCTTCGCAACCACTGTCGTGGCTCCCGTCTGCTTCGCGGCCTGCGCCGCGCCCACCTTCTTGGCCGTGCTCTTCTTGGCGGCCCTCTTGGAGGAGGCACGTCCCCCACCGACGCCACCCTCACCTGCGGCGCCCTCGCCAACAGCGGTCTTCCCACCATCCGCCACTTTCTTACCGACGGACTTGGCCCCGGCGCCCTTGGGCCGGTCGGCCTTGGTCCCGGTGGCCTTGACTCCGGCGGCCTTGGACTTGGCGGGCTGGTGATCGGCGGCCTTGGTCCCGGCGGGCTCCTGACCGGCGACTACGTGACCGGGGGGTTCCTGACCGGCGGGCTCCTGACCGGGGGGTTCCTGACCGGTGGCCTCGGCCCCGGCAGCACCGTGATGGACAGCCTTGGCCCCGGCAGCCCCGTGATGGGCAGCCTTGGCCCCGGCAGCCCCGACCTCGGCGACTGCGTGACCGGCGGGCTCCTGACCGGCGGCCCGCTGACCCGCGGCTTCCCGACCGGGGTATCGCCGAGCTGCCGTGCCCATGGCGATGTCCTCGGCCACGCCGGCCTGAGCCGCGCTGCTCCTGACCGCGTCGGCCTGAGCCGCGCTGGTCTTCGCCGCGGTGTTCCGGCCCCTCTTCTCCTTCACCACGGTCTTCCGCGACGCGCTCTCCTTCGCCGTAGTCCCTCCGGGCCCGGCCTTGCCGACAGCAGCCTTGTCCACCGCCTTCTCCCTTGCTGCGGGGCCCCTCGCCGCCGTCTCCGTGACCCTCCCCTTCACGGCCGTCTGCGCCGTCTTCTTCCCCGCCGCCCTCTCCGCGGCCTCTCCCTTCACCACGGTCCCCGTCTCCGCAGCCCTTCCCTTCGCCGCAGTCTCCGTCTCCGTAGCCCTCCCCTTCCCCTTCCCCGCCGTCTCCGCGGTCTTCCCCCTCGCCGCCGCCTCCGCAGCCCTTTCCTTCGCTCCCGTCTCCGCGGCCTTCCCCCTGGCAGCCGTCTCCTGAACCGCGGGCTTCTTCGCGTTCGCCCTCGTCACCGTCTTCTTCTCGGCGGCGGGCTTCGCGGCGGCGGCCGGCCTGGCGGGTGCGTCTGCCCCGGCGGTCACCGCCGGCTTCGCCGTTGCGGACTTCTTCGAGCCGGCCGCTTTCGCCGGGGTCGCCCTTCGCCGGCCGGCCGCGGCCGTGACCTCGGCCTTCTCCTTCGGGGCGCGGGCGGTGGCCGACGGCTTCGCCGGCTTCTTCCCGCCGTCCGGGCTCTTCGCCCGCTGCCTCCCGCCGTCCGGCTCCCCCGCCGTCCTCGTCGTGGCCGCCTTCTTCATGGCCGCCTCCTTCGCGGCCGCATTCACGGAAGTGGCCGTCTTCCCGCGTGCCGCAGTCTGCGCAGCCGACCGCGTGGCCGGTTTCGCGGCCGTGTTCCCGGTCGGCGCCCCGGCCGTCGACCGCTCGGTCCCCGCCGTCCCCTTCGCCTTCTCCTTGGCACCCGCCGCCGACGACCGCACCGTCCTCACCGGCTTCGCCGGTTCCGAGGCACGGACCGCGCCCCCTCCCAGGGTTCTCTTCTTCCCGTTCACGTCCTTGGCCGCGCCGCCGGAGGTCCTTGTGGGCCTGCCGGGCGCCGACTGCTCGGCGGTCTTCTTCGCCACCATGGCCGCGGCCCCTTCACATTTTGTGATCTTGCGCGCGAATCGTGCTGGGACGATAAATCGACTTGAGTCCCGCGGCAACGGGGCACGCCGCCCGATTCGCCCGGCTCGCGACTCCCGCTCGGCCGGCATGCATGCGTTGTGCCCAGCTCTTCGCCAGGTAATCCGACCAGCCGCCGTCCCGCGATCCGAACACCCGTACCTCACCGTTCGGGTCACCGTGCGCCCCGCCGGTTCACCGTGCGCCCCGCCGGGTCCCCGGACCGTGCGGTCCGGAAACCGGTCGGCCACTGTCCCCCTGGCGCCGTACACTGGGCGGAGCGAGAAGCGTGGATGGGGACGAGTAGCGGCGTAGGCAGCCCAGAGCGACCCGGGGACGGTGTGAGCCCGGGGGCGAGCGCGACGTGAAGATCACCCCGGAGCCGCCGGAAGAACGCCCCAGCGCAGGATCAGGGGCCAGTAGAACCGGCATCGCGACCCCAATGAGGGGGCTCACCGGCGCGTACGGCGTACCGGGGAGCCAAGGAGGGTGGTACCGCGGGAGCGCGCCGCACACGGCGTAGGCAGCACGAAGGCTCTCGTCCCTCCGACGGAAGGCAGCACGTCCGCCGGAGGAAGATCGATGACGCAGTACCGCCAGGTGCCCGCCCAGGTCGACCTGCCCGCGCTTGAGCACTCGGTGCTCGACTTCTGGCGCGAGCAGAAGATCTTTGCCAAGAGCCTGGAGCAGTCCGAGGGCCGCCCCGAGTGGGTGTTCTACGAGGGCCCGCCCACGGCCAACGGCATGCCGGGCGCCCACCACATCGAGGCGCGCGTCTTCAAGGACGTCTTCCCCCGCTTCCGCACCATGCGCGGCTATCACGTGGCGCGCAAGGCCGGCTGGGACTGCCACGGCCTCCCGGTGGAGCTGGCGGTGGAGAAGGAGCTCGGCTTCAGCGGCAAGAAGGACATCGAGGCGTACGGCATCGCCGAGTTCAACGCCAAGTGCCGGGAGTCCGTGCTCCGCCACACCGACGCGTTCTCCGAGCTGACGACCCGCATGGGCTACTGGGTCGATCTCGACGAGGCGTACGTCACGATGGAGCCCGAGTACATCGAGTCCGTCTGGTGGTCGCTGAAGGAGATCTTCAACAAGGGCCTGCTGGTCCAGGACCACCGCGTCGCGCCGTGGTGTCCGCGCTGCGGCACCGGCCTGTCGGACCACGAGCTGGCCCAGGGCTACGAGACGGTCGTCGACCCGTCCGTGTACGTCCGTTTCCCGCTCACCTCCGGTCCGCTCGCCGGCCGGGCCGCGCTCCTGGTGTGGACGACGACTCCCTGGACCCTGGTGTCGAACACGGCGGTCGCCGCGCATCCGGAGGTCACCTACGTCGTCGCCACGAACGGCGAGGAGCAGCTCGTCGTCGCCGAGCCGCTCGTCGGCAAGGCCCTGGGCGAGGGCTGGGAGACGACGGGCCAGACCTTCACCGGCGCCGAGATGGAGCGCTGGTCGTACCAACGTCCGTTCGAACTGGTGGAGTTCCCGGACACCCCGGGCGGTACCCACTACGTCGTGAACGCCGAGTACGTCACCACCGAGGACGGTACGGGTCTGGTCCACCAGTCCCCCGCCTTCGGTGAGGACGACCTGAAGGTCTGCCGCGCCTACGGCCTGCCGGTCGTGAACCCCGTCCGCCCGGACGGCACCTTCGAGGAGAGCGTCCGCCTGGTCGGCGGCGTCTTCTTCAAGAAGGCCGACGAAAGGCTCACCGAGGACCTCCACACCCGCGGGCTGCTCTTCAAGCACCTGCCGTACGAGCACAGCTACCCGCACTGCTGGCGCTGCCACACCGCGCTCCTCTACTACGCGCAGCCGTCCTGGTACATCCGCACCACGGCGATCAAGGACCGGCTGCTGGAGGAGAACGAGCGGACCAACTGGTTCCCGGAGACCGTCAAGCACGGCCGGTACGGCGACTGGCTGAACAACAACATCGACTGGGCGCTGTCCCGCAACCGCTACTGGGGCACCCCGCTGCCGATCTGGCGCTGCGAGGACGACCACCTCACCGTCGTCGGCTCCCGGGCCGAGCTGACCGGCCTGACCGGCAGCGACCAGTCGGAGCTCGACCCGCACCGTCCGTTCATCGACGAGGTCACCTTCGGCTGCCCGCAGTGCGGCAAGACGGCCACGCGCGTGCCGGAGGTCATCGACGCCTGGTACGACTCGGGCTCGATGCCGTTCGCGCAGTGGGGCTACCCGTACAAGAACAAGGAACTGTTCGAGTCCCGCTACCCGGCACAGTTCATCTCCGAGGCCATCGACCAGACGCGCGGGTGGTTCTACACCCTGATGGCCGTCGGCACGCTGGTCTTCGACAAGTCGTCGTACGAGAACGTCGTGTGCCTGGGCCACATCCTCGCCGAGGACGGCCGGAAGATGTCCAAGCACCTGGGCAACATCCTCCAGCCGATCCCGCTCATGGACCAGCACGGCGCGGACGCGGTCCGCTGGTTCATGGCGGCCGGCGGCTCCCCGTGGGCGGCCCGCCGCGTGGGCCACGGCACGATCCAGGAGGTCGTCCGCAAGACGCTCCTGACGTACTGGAACACGGTCGCCTTCCAGGCGCTGTACGCCCGTACGTCGGACTGGGCGCCGAGCGAGGCCGACCCGGCCCCGGCCGACCGTCCGCTGCTGGACCGCTGGCTGCTGTCCGAGCTGCACGCGCTGACCGACCAGGTGACGCAGGCGCTGGAGGCGTACGACACCCAGCGCGCCGGCAAGCTGCTGTCGGCGTTCGTCGACGACCTGTCGAACTGGTACGTCCGCCGCTCGCGCCGCCGCTTCTGGCAGGGCGACAAGGCGGCGCTGCGCACGCTGCACGAGGTGCTGGAGACGGTCACCCGGCTGATGGCGCCGATCACCCCGTTCATCACCGAGCGGGTCTGGCAGGACCTCGTCGTGCCGGTGACCCCGGGCGCGCCGGAGTCGGTGCACCTGGCGTCCTGGCCGGAGGCGGACCTCTCCGCCATCGATCCTGAACTGTCGCAGCAGATGGTGCTGGTGCGCCGGCTCGTGGAGCTGGGCCGTGCCACGCGCGCGGAGTCGGGCGTCAAGACACGCCAGCCGCTGTCCCGCGCGCTGGTCGCGGCCGCGGGCTTCGAGTACCTGGACACGGAGCTGCATGCGCAGATCACGGAGGAGCTGAACGTCTCCTCCCTGGCGTCGCTGAGCGAGGTCGGCGGGTCCCTGGTGGACACGACCGCCAAGGCCAACTTCCGCGCCCTGGGCAAGCGGTTCGGCAAGCGGGTCCAGGACGTCGCCAGGGCCATCGCGAACGCGGACGCGGCCGCACTGTCCCTGGCGCTGCGCGAGGGCACGGCGTCGGTCGAGGTCGACGGCGAGACGGTCGCCCTCGCGGCGGACGAGGTGATCATCACGGAGACCCCGCGCGAGGGCTGGTCGGTGGCCTCCGACGCGGGCGCGACGGTGGCACTGGACCTGGAGATCACGGAGGACCTGCGCCGTGCGGGCCTGGCCCGGGACGCGATCCGCCTGATCCAGGAGGCCCGCAAGAACAGCGGCCTCGACGTCGCCGACCGCATCGCGCTGCGCTGGACCTCGACGGACCCGGCGGTGATCGCCGCGCTGACCGAGCATGCCGCGCTCATCGCCGACGAGGTGCTCGCCACGGACTTCGCCCAGGGGGAGGCGGACGACACATATGGCGCGCCGTTCACCGACGAGGGACTGTCGCTGAGCTTCCGCCTGCGCAAGGCGTAGCCGCCGAGCAGCCCGAAGGCCCGGTCCCCGCAGCGGGGCCGGGCCTTCGGCGTCACGGAAGGGCGACGGATGCGCCGGAGCGGGCCGGATTCGAACCGGCGTCCTGCCAGATGCTGTCGAGGCGCGACGACCAACTGCGCTACGCGCCCCGGCGCTGCCGGAACGCTGTCCGAACCGGCGCCCGCGGTCCCACTCCTTTTTCACCCGGCAGCGCCCGGCCGCGAAGACCCGTTCGTCAACACGCGTAAAAAGGGCGGGACCCCGGATACGTGATCCGGGGTCCCGCCCTTGAACGCTGCCGACGCCTACCGCGTACTACCGGCCGTGGCGGCCGTCAGTTGTCGTCCTCGTCGATCAGGAACCCACGCATCGGCGAGGGAGCCTGGCCCATCGGGGACGGACCCTGCGGACGCACCGGTGCCATCGGCTGGGTCATCGCCGGCGACATCTGCTGCTGACCGCCGTAGGACGGGGCGGACGGGCCGGGGCCGCCACCCATCGTCTGGTTGCCGCCGTACGACGGGGCACTCGCACCGGCCGGGGCCATGGAAGGCGCCGGGGACGGCGGGAGGGACGCGGTCGCCGGGGTGCGCGGCGGAGCCAGCGAGTCGTCGGCCTGGGTCTCCAGCTGGCGCAGCTGCGACTCCAGGTACGACTTCAGCCGCGTGCGGTACTCGCGCTCGAAGCCGCGCAGGTCCTCGACCTTGCGCTCCAGCGTGGCGCGGGCGGACTCCAGGGAGCCCATCGCGACCCGGTGCTTCTCCTGCGCGTCCCGCTCCAGGGCGTCGGCCTTGGCGCGGGCGTCCCGCTCCAGACCCTCGGCACGGCTGCGGGCCTCGCCGACGATCTTGTTGGCCTCGGAACGTGCCTCGGCGATCGCCTGGTCGGCGGTCTGCTGAGCCAGCGACAGCACACGCGCGGCGCTGTCGCCGCCGGGACCCTGGCCCATCGGACCGGGACCCATCGGGCCGCCCATCGGGCCCGGCCCCATCTGGCCCTGCATCGGGCCCTGCCCCATCTGGCCCTGCATCGGGCCCTGCCCCATCGGACCGGGACCCATCGGGCCCGGACCCTGGGGACCCTGACCGCCGGGGCCGGCGGGCAGCTGCGGGGCACCGCTCGGCAGCTGGGGCGGACCACCCATGGGGCCACCCATCTGCTGCTGCGGCGGGCCCGATATGCCGGCGGGTACCGGAGCGCCGGGACCTCGCATGCCCTGCTGCGGCATGCCCTGAGGCTGGTCCTGCTGCTCCGGAGGCTTGCGCATGTTCTGCTGGTTCTGGGCAGCGGCACGCGTGGCCGCGGCCAGCTTGGCGCGCAGGTCCTCGTTCTCGCGGAGCAAGCGGGTCAGCTCGGCTTCGACCTCGTCGAGGAAGGCATCGACCTCGTCCTCGTCATAGCCTTCTCGGAGGCGGACGGTCGTGAACTGCTTGTTCCGCACGTCCTCGGGGGTCAACGGCATCTCTTCACCTCAACGTAGTCGTCGGCGTTCGGCAAGACGGTAGTTCACATCGCTCACAGCCGGCTCACGATCGAGATCAGGATGTAGACGATGATCATCAGCACGAAGAAGGACAGGTCGAGCGCCACGCCTCCGAGACGCAGCGGCGGAATGAACCGCCGCAGAAGCTTGAGCGGTGGATCGGTGACAGTGTAGGTGGCCTCCAGTAGGACCACCATCGCCTTGCCGGGTTGCCACGAGCGGGCGAACTGGAAGACGTAGTCCATGACCAACCGAAAGATGAGCACGATGAGGAAGCACATCAACGCGATGTAGATCACGTCCAGGAACACGCTCATGATCCGTGCTTCCCTCTCCCCTGTTCCGTGCGTCGTCCGGTGGTGCGTCTCAGCTCTGGTTGAAGAACCCGCCCTCTGCGATGCGGGCCTTGTCCTCCGCCGTGACATCGACGTTAGCAGGCGACAACAGGAACACCTTCTGCGTCACCCGCTCGATGCTGCCGTGAAGACCAAACACCAAACCGGCCGCAAAGTCGACAAGTCGCTTGGCGTCTGTGTCGTCCATCTCAGTCAGATTCATGATCACCGGGGTACCTTCACGGAAGTGTTCCCCGATGGTACGGGCCTCGTTGTAGGTCCGGGGGTGCAGCGTGGTGATCCGGTACGGCTCTCGTTCCGACACGACCTTGGGCATGATCACCGGTGCGTTCTTCTCCAGGGACTGGCGTTCTTGTGTGATGGATGCCACGGGCGCGATGCGCGCCGGGCGGCCCGATTCCGCCGGGAGCGAAGCGGAGTGGGAGACCGGCTCACGAGGTGCCGGAGGCTGCACCACTCGTACCGGTTCATCCCTTTGAGGCTGATGTGTTCCGTGCGGCTGGTGCGACGGCTCGTGCCGTCGGCGGTCCCGCTCGGGCTCCGGGTCAAGTTCGGGTTCGAAGTCGTCATCGGGGTCGAATCCCCGGCCGTCGTACCCATCGTCCTCCACGAGGCCGAGGTAGACCGCCATCTTGCGCATCGCGCCGGCCATGCTCTGAGTCCTCCGCTCTGTGGTGGATCGGCTGACGACTGCCAAGTCCCGCGATCCACGAGGTCGTTGCGCCGCGTTCGGCGGTACTGACCATATTTTCTGCTGTGGTCCGACTTCCTGGCGACGTTACCCGAGCCTGGGGCGGACTCCGAGTACCGCGGTGCCGACGCGCACATGTGTCGCCCCGGCGGCCACGGCCTGTTCGAGATCCGCGCTCATCCCTGCAGAGACCATGGTGGCAGCCGGATGGGCCCTGCGCAGGTCGGTCGACAAATCCATGAGCCGCTCGAACGCCGCCTGTTGACGCCCGGCGTACTCCCCGGTGAGCGGGGCGACGGTCATCAGTCCGTCGAGCCGCAGCCCCGGGGCCCGGGCGACAAGGGCGGCCAACTCTTCGATTCCACCGGGCGCCACGCCTCCCCGCTCCCCCCGCGCGCGCTCGCCCGCGTCGAGCGCGACCTGGAGGAGGCAGCCGAGTTCGCGCTCCGCGCGCACAGCCTCCTTCGACAGGGCCGCAACGAGCCGGGAGCGGTCCACGGACTGCACGACGTCCGCATAACCGACCACCGACCGCACCTTGTTGGTCTGAAGTTGACCAACAAAATGCCAAGTAAGGGGCAGATCCGCACATGCGGCGGCCTTGGGGGCCGCCTCCTGGTCGCGGTTCTCGGCGACGTGGCGCACGCCGAGTTCCGACAGGATCCGCACATCCGCCGCGGAATAGGTCTTGGTGACCACGATGAGGGTCACCTCCTCCCGCCGGCGGCCCGCGGCCGCGCACGCGGCGGCGATGCGCTGCTCCACCTTCGCCAGGTTTCCGGCGAGTTCGTCCTTACGGTCCTTCATGCCCCATCAGTCCAGCCACACATAGCCCGCGAGCCGCCCGGTGGTGCGGTCACGGCGGTACGAGAAGTGGTCGCCCGACTCCAGCGTGCACACCGGCGACTGCTCCCGGTCGTGCACCCCCAGGCGCTCCAGCTGAGCGTGCACCCCGGCGCTCACATCGACTGCCGGTGTGCCCCAACTCGTCTCGGCGTGCGCCGCCGGCTCGACGGCGGCCACCTCGGCGCGCATCGCCTCCGGCACCTCGTAGCACCGCCCGCAGACGGCGGGCCCGGTGCGGGCGAGGATCCGGGCCGGATCGGCGCCGAGTTCCACCATGGCCCGTACGGCGGCCGGGACGATTCCGGCGACCATGCCGGGCCGGCCCGCGTGGGCCGCGGCGGCGACCCCGGCGACCGGGTCGGCGAGCAGCACCGGAGTGCAGTCGGCGGTGAGCACGGCGAGCGGCAGGCCGCGCCGCGCGGTGACGATGGCGTCGACGGACGGGATGTCGGCCGCGGATCCCCACGGCCCGTCGACGACCGCCACGTCCGCCCCGTGCACCTGCTTCATCCAGACCACCCGGGCGGGGTCGAGCCCGAGCGAAGCGGCGGACAGTTCACGGTTGGTCCGTACGGCGGCTGGGTCGTCGCCGACCGCCCCACCGAGGTTGAGCTCCTCGTACGGAACGGCGCTCACCCCGCCCCACCGGTCGGTGAAGGCGAAGTGCGCGCCGTTCACGGTGTCGCGCTGTCCTATCACTTGAGGAAGTCCGGAACGTCCAGTTCCTCGGCGCCGCTGTCCGTGTAGGTCCGCGGCGAGGGCGTCACCGGCGGGGCGGCGGCCGGGATGTCGTTCACCGGCTCCGGCGCGGCGGGCTCCGGCTCCTCCTTCGGCGTCACGCTGCCCAGCGAGCCGAAGGTCGGGCGGCTCTCGGCCTGGCGTGCCGGGACCGGCTCCTCGCGCCGGGCCGGGGACGAGGCCGAGCCGAGAACGTTGTCCCGCCGGGCCGGGGGCTGGCCACCGTCGAAGCCGGCCGCGATCACGGTGACCCGGACCTCGTCGCCGAGGGCGTCGTCGATGACCGCGCCGAAGATGATGTTGGCCTCGGGGTGGGCGGCCTCGCTGACCAGCTGGGCGGCCTCGTTGATCTCGAACAGTCCGAGGTCGGAGCCGCCGGAGATGGAGAGCAGAACGCCGCGGGCGCCGTCGATGGAGGCTTCGAGCAGCGGCGAGGAGATCGCCATCTCCGCCGCGGCCACCGCGCGGTCGTCGCCGCGGGCCGAGCCGATGCCCATGAGGGCCGAGCCGGCCTCGGACATGACCGACTTCACGTCGGCGAAGTCGAGGTTGATCAGGCCGGGGGTGGTGATGAGGTCGGTGATGCCCTGCACACCGGACAGCAGCACCTGGTCCGCGGACTTGAACGCGTCGAGCACGCTGACCTGGCGGTCCGAGATGGACAGCAGCCGGTCGTTGGGGATCACGATGAGGGTGTCGACCTCCTCGCGGAGCTCGGCGATGCCGTCCTCGGCCTGGTTGGCGCGGCGCCGTCCCTCGAAGGTGAACGGGCGCGTGACCACGCCGATGGTGAGGGCGCCCAGCGAGCGGGCGATGTTGGCCACGACGGGCGCGCCGCCGGTGCCGGTGCCGCCGCCTTCACCGGCCGTCACGAAGACCATGTCGGCCCCCTTGAGGACTTCCTCGATCTCCTCGCGGTGGTCCTCGGCGGCCTTGCGGCCGACGGCCGGGTTGGCTCCGGCGCCGAGTCCGCGGGTGAGTTCGCGGCCGACGTCGAGTTTGACGTCGGCGTCGCTCATCAACAGCGCCTGCGCGTCGGTGTTGATGGCGATGAACTCGACGCCCTTGAGACCGACCTCGATCATCCGGTTGATGGCATTGACACCACCGCCGCCGACACCGATGACTTTGATGACTGCGAGGTAGTTCTGCGGTGCTGCCACGTCGAAGGCCTCTCGCCTCGAGTTACGTGTCGCCGGGTCCCGGAGTGCCTTGCACTCCGCGATCCGACGACTGATGCCGAATGGGACGGTCCGAACGCCGACCCGAACCCTAACCCTGAAGTTTAGGGTTACCAGTGTGTCTGTTCCCTGAAGTCTTCGAAACAGGACACTAAGTCGACAAGTGGCGCCCGTTCAACGAACACGCCGAACCTCCCGTTTTTCTTTTCACCCTATGTGATCAGGCATAGCGGTGCCCAACCAGGGTGCTGGCCTGCGCGGATGTGCGTCAACTCCCTGATGACACCGGGGCGGTGGGGACACTGACGTCGAAGTGCCGCGCACCCGGCGCCGCTTTCATCAGGGCGAGGAGTACACGGGCCTTCTGCGAGCTCTTCTCGCCGCTTCCCCACTCGACGGTGCGGCCGCCGTCCAACTCCAGCGAGATGTCGTCGAAGGTGCGGACCTTGACGGCACGGGTGTCGCGCGCGATCGCGGCGGGAATCCGCCCGGCGACCCCGACCGCCTCCCGCACCAGCCCGTCCTCGCCGAAGCGCCGCAGACTCGCGGCCGCGGAGCTGGAGCGGGAAAGGGACAATTCCAGGGCCGGTACGCCTTTCGGTGCCTGCGAAACCGTGGCGAATCGGACACCTCGAGCGTCCACTTCGATGAAGTTTCCGCCCTTTTCCTCCACCAGGACCGGAGTGCGCTCAACCACTTTCAGTCCGATTTCGCGGGGCCATGAGCGAACGACGTCAACCGAGTCAATTCGGGGCAATTCACGTCGCAGCCGGGCCGCGATCGCATCGGTGTCCACGGAAATCAGCGGCGTCCCGACCGGCACCGCGGCGGCCTGACGCACCTGCGCGGGCGTCAGAACCCGGGTGCCGGAGACCGACACCCGCTCCACCCGCGTCCACGACGAGCCGTACAGCAACCAGAGGGAGCCGGCAGCGAGAAGTAGTACGACAACCGCCAAAATGACGATCACACGAAAGCGGCGGTGTCTCAACCGGCGGATCAGGGGCGGGCCGGACCTCTGCTGCTGGCGTTCACCGCGCTCGGCGGTCGTCGGTCCGGCCACGCTCTCTGCCCTCCGTGCATACGGTCCTAACGGTGCGAGGCGATCGCCTCGTACACCATGCCGACGAGCAGTTCGTCGGCGTCCCGGCGCCCGAACTCGCTGGCGGAACGGGACATCTGGTACAACCGGTGCGGGTCGGCGAGCACGGGCAGAACGTTCTGCTGCACCCAGTCCGGGGTCAGTTCCGCGTCGTCGACCAGCAGTCCGCCGCCGGCCTTGACCACCGGCTGGGCGTTCAGTCGCTGTTCGCCGTTGCCGATGGGCAGCGGGACATAGGCGGCCGGGAGCCCGACGGCGGAGAGTTCGGCGACGGTCATCGCGCCCGCGCGGCAGAGCATCATGTCGGCCGCGGCGTACGCGAGATCCATCCGGTCCAGGTAACTTACCGGGATGTAGGGGGGCATGCCCGGCATCTGGTGCACCTGCGGCAATTCGTTCTTCGGGCCGACCGCGTGCAGGATCTGGATCCCCGCCTGCTGGAGGTAGGGAGCGACCTGCTGGACCACCTCGTTGAGGCGGCGGGCGCCCTGCGAGCCGCCGGAGACCAGCAGCGTCGGCAGGTTGGGGTCGAGCCCGAACAGCGCACGGGCCTCGGGCCGCGCGGCCGCCCGGTCCAGGGTGGCGATCGAGCGGCGCAGCGGGATGCCGATGTAGCGGGCGCCCCGGAGCTTGCTGTCGGGGGTGGAGACGGCGACCTGGGCCGCGTAGCGCGAACCGATCTTGTTGGCCAGGCCCGGTCGGGCGTTCGCCTCGTGGATCACGATCGGGACCCCGAGCCGCTTGGCGGCCAGGTAGCCGGGCAGGGCCACATAGCCGCCGAAGCCGACGACGGCGTCCGCCTTGGTCCGCTCCAGGATCTGCTCGGCGGCCTTGATGGTGCCGCGCAGCCGACCCGGGACGGTGATCAGCTCGGGGGTGGGCCTGCGCGGCAGCGGCACCGCCGGGATCAGCGCGAGCTCGTAGCCCCGCTGCGGTACCAGCTTGGTCTCCAGGCCGCGCTCCGTGCCCAGGGCCGTGATCCCCACGGTCGGGTCCTGCCTGCGCAGGGCGTCCGCGAGGGCGAGCGCGGGCTCGATGTGGCCCGCGGTGCCCCCGCCGGCGAGTACGACATGCACCGAAATTCACCGCTCTCCGGACGAACGCGCCGCTGAGGCACGCCGTCGCATCGTGTTCCATCTCCGAGGCCCTCGGTCGGAACCCCGACCGGACGCAGAACCTCCTGCCCGCTTTCTACCAAAGCGAGGTTGCCGCATGGCAAGCGCCGCCCGCGCACCGGGCTCGTCGCGCGCGAAGGCGATCAGCAGCCCGATGGCGAACATGGTCGGCAGCAGGGCGGAGCCCCCGTAGGAGAACAGCGGGAGCGGGACGCCGGCGATCGGCAGCAGACCGAGCACCGCACCGATGTTGATCACCGCCTGCGCGGTGATCCAGGTGGTCACACCTCCCGCGGCATACCTCACGAAGGGGTCCTCCGTGCGACCGGCCACGCGAATGCCCGCATAGCCTAGAGCCGCGAACAGGGCGAGCACCGACAGCGTCCCCGCCAGACCCAGCTCCTCACCGGTGACGGCGAAGATGAAGTCGGTGTGGGCCTCGGGAAGTTGCCCCCATTTTTCCACACTGGCGCCGAGCCCGGAGCCGAAGATACCGCCCGAGGCGAGGGCGTAGATGCCGTGCACCGCCTGCCAGCAGGTGCCGCCCGGGCCCAGGTCGGTGGCGCCGATGCAGGCGAGCCGGTCCATCCGGTTGGGGCTCGTCTTGATCAGGAGCGCACCGATCGCGGAGGCGATCGACAGTACGCCCACGAACAGCCGCGTCGGCGCACCCGCCAGCCACAGCAGGCCGAAGAGGATCGCGGTGAGGATCATCGCCGTGCCCATGTCGCCGCCGAGCATGATCAGACCGAGCAGTATGAAGGCGGCCGGCACGAGCGGTACCAGCATGTGCTTCCACTGCGTGAGCAGCTTCCGCTCCTGCTTGCGGGCGAGCAGGTCGGCGCCCCACAGCACCAGCGCCAGCTTGCCGATCTCGCTGGGCTGGATCTGGAAGGAGCCGCCCACGGAGATCCAGTTCTGGTTGCCGTTGACCGACATCCCTATCCCCGGCACCTGCACCAGTGCCATCAGGAACACGGCGCCCGCGAGGATCGGGTAGGCGAGGGCCCGGTGCAGTTTCACCGGCATGCGGGACGCGGCGAACAGCAGCCCCGAGCCGATCACGGCCGCGAGCAGCTGTTTGCGGAAGAAGTACGAGCCCGGCAGTGCCATCTGCAGCGCCGTGATCTGGGAGGCCGAGTAGACCATCACCAGGCCCAGCACGGTGATCAGCAGGCTGCCGCCGAGGACCAGGTAGTACGCGGTCAGCGGCCGGTCCCAGGCCTTGCGCGCCCGGATGACCAGCCGCCGTGCGGAGTCCTGCCGGGGCGGCCGGGCAGCCGCGGGCCGCCCGACGGCCCGCTGGACGGGCGGCCGGCGGGTACGGCTACCGGGCATCGGCACCTCCCCTGTACGCCGGCCGGGGCCGCGCTCTTCCGGCTCGCTCCGCCTCCGGAGCGCGACGGCCCGCGCAGACGGCCGACCGCGCTCGACCGCTTCGCGGCCTGCGCCCGCTCTCCCTCTCGGCGCAGACACGCCCCTCCGGCTCACTCGCGCGTCGCACGCGTCCCTCCCAAGGTCGCCCGGCAGGCGGCCGGGTCAGGCGCCGAGTTCGCGCACCGCTTGGGCGAACGCGTCACCGCGCCTGTTGTAGTTGGCGAACATGTCCATGGAGGCGCAGGCCGGGGCCAGCAGCACGGTGTCACCGGGCTGTGCGAGCCGCTGTGCCTCCTGGACGGCCTGGAGCATCGCCCCAGTGTCGGTCCGGTCGAGGTCGACGACGGGTACTTCCGGGGCGTGTCGCGCGAGGGCGTCGCGGATCAGCGCTCGATCGGCACCGATGAGCACCGCGCCCCGAAGTCGCTTCGCCGACTTGGCGACCAGCTCGTCGAAGGTCGCGCCCTTCGCCAGACCGCCCGCAATCCATACGATCGACTCGTATGCCGCCAACGAGGCTTCCGTCGCGTGCGTGTTGGTGGCCTTGGAGTCGTCGACGTACGCGACGCCGTCCACGTCCGCCACGTGCGCGATGCGGTGGGCGTCCGGGGTGAAGGCCCGCAGGCCGTCCCGTACGGCCTGCGGCGGGACGCCGAAGGCCCGGGCGAGGGCGGCCGCGGCGAGGGCGTTGGCGATGTTGTGCGGGGCCGGCGGGTTGACGTCGGAGACCTCGGCGAGCTCCTGGGCGTTCTTCTGCCGGTTCTCCACGAAGGCACGGTCGACCAGGATGCCGTCCACCACGCCGAGTTGGGAGGGGCCGGGGGTGCCGAGGGTGAAGCCGATGGCCCGGCAGCCCTCCTCGACGTCCGCCTCGCGGACCAGGTCCTCGGTGGCCCGGTCGGCGACGTTGTAGACGCAGGCGACCCGATTGCCCTCGTAGACACGGCCCTTGTCGGCGGCGTAGGCCTCCATGGAGCCGTGCCAGTCGAGGTGGTCGGGGGCCAGGTTGAGCACCGCCGCGGAGTGCGCCCGCAGGGAGGGCGCCCAGTGCAGTTGGTAGCTGGAGAGCTCGACGGCGAGTACGTCGAGCTCTCCGTACCGCTCCTCGTCGAGCACCACGTCGAGCAGCGAGACACCGATGTTGCCGACCGCCGCCGTGCGCAGGCCCGCCGCCCTCAGGATGGAGGCGAGCATCTGCACGGTGGTGGTCTTGCCGTTGGTGCCGGTGACGGCCAGCCACGGCGGGGCGTCGGGGCCGCGCAGCCGCCAGGCCAGTTCCACGTCGCCCCAGACCGGCACGCCGGCCTTCTCGGCGGCGTGGAACAGCGGCTTGTCCGGCTTCCAGCCGGGCGCGGTGACGATCAGCTCGGTGAACTCGGGCAGGGTGTCCCCGTCGCCGAGGCGCACCGTGATGCCCAGGGCCTCCAGTTCGGCGGCCTGCGCCCGGGCGCGCTCGTCGTCGCCGTCGTTGACGACGGTGACCGCCGCGCCGAGCCCGTGCAGCACCTTGGCCGCCGGGACGCCGGAGACGCCGAGGCCGGCGACGGTGACGCGCCTGCCCTGGAACTCGGAGGGCTCACGAGGCCCGGAAGGCACCGAGGAGGTCATTTTTCCGCTGCCCATCCCGCGTAGAAGAGGCCCAGTCCGACAATCACACAGATGCCCTGGATGATCCAGAAGCGGACCACCACCAGAACCTCGGACCAGCCTTTGAGTTCGAAGTGGTGCTGGAGTGGCGCCATCCGGAAGACCCGCTTTCCGGTGAGCCGGAAGGAGCCGACCTGGATGACGACCGACATGGTGATGAGGACGAACAGACCGCCCATGATGGCCACCAGCAGCTCCGTGCGGGAGAGGATGGCCAGGCCCGTGAGGACACCGCCGAGCGCGAGCGAACCGGTGTCACCCATGAAGATCTTGGCGGGTGAGGTGTTCCACCACAGGAAGCCGAGGCAGGCTCCCATCAGCGCGGAGGCGACGACGGCGAGGTCGAGCGGATCGCGCACCTCGTAGCAGGCGTTCGGGTTGGTCAGGGTCTGCGCGTTGGCGCAGGACTCCTGGAACTGCCACACGCCGATGAAGGTGTAGGCGCCGAAGACGAGCACGGAGGCGCCGGTGGCCAGACCGTCCAGGCCGTCCGTCAGGTTCACGCCGTTCGACATCGCGAGGATCATGAACAGCGCCCAGAGCACGAACAGCACCGGGCCGATCGACCAGCCGAAGTCCGTGATGAACGACAGCTTCGTGGACGCCGGGGTGTTGCCGCGCGCGTCGGAGAACATCAGCGACAGCACCGCGAAGCCGATACCGACGATCAGCTGGCCGGCCATCTTGGCCTTGGCCCGCAGACCCAGTGACCGGCGCTTGACGATCTTGATGTAGTCGTCCAGGAAGCCGACCAGGCCCATACCGAACATCAGGCCGAGGACCAGCACGCCGGAGTACGTCGGCGGCTTGCCGGTGATCACCTTGCTGAGGAAGTAGGCGGCGATCGTCGCCAGGATGAAGGCGATCCCACCCATGGTCGGCGTACCCCGCTTGCTGGCGTGCTCGCGCGGGCCGTCGTCACGGATGTACTGGCCGTAGCCCTTGCGGGCCAGGAGCTTGATCAGCAGCGGGGTGCCGACCAGCGTCAGGAAGAGGCCAATGACTCCCGAGAACAGGATCTGGTTCATCATCGGGCGGCGACCTCACCCTCGGCACCGGTCTCGATGAGCGCCTGGGCGACGCTTTCCAGGCCGACCGAACGGGACGCCTTCACGAGTACGACGTCCCCCGGGCGCAACTCGCTGCGCAACAGGTCGATCGCCGCCTGTGCGTCGGACACGTGCACCGACTCCTCACCCCACGAACCCTCGTTATATGCGCCCAGTTGCAGCCAGGAGGCTTCGATCCCCCCGACCGCGACGAGCTTGCTGACGTTGAGCCGGACGGCGAGCCGCCCGACCGCGTCGTGCTCGGCGAGCGCCTCGTCCCCGAGCTCGGCCATCTTGCCGAGCACCGCCCACGTGCGGCGCCCCTTGCCCATGGCCGCGAGCGCCCGGAGGGCGGCCCGCATGGACTCGGGGTTGGCGTTGTAGGCGTCGTTGACGATGGTCACGCCGTCCGGGCGCTCGGTGACCTCCATCCGCCAGCGGGAGAGGGAGCCCGCCTCGGAGAGCGCGGTGGCGATCTCTTCCGCGGACATGCCCAGCTCATGAGCGACGGCGGCCGCGGCGAGCGCGTTCGACACGTGGTGCTCACCGTACAGGCGCATGGTCACATCGCTTGCACCGGAGGGTGTGTGGAGCCTGAATGCGGGCTGTCCGCTGTCCGTGAGTCTCACGTTCTCGGCGCGTACGTCCGCTTCGCCGGACTCTCCGAAAAGGATCACCTTGGCCTTCGTTCGGGAGGCCATGGCCCGGACCAACGGGTCGTCGGCGTTGAGGATCGCCGCACCGCCGTCCTCCGCGGCAGGCAGCGCCTCGACCAACTCGCCCTTCGCCTGCGCGATCTGCTCGCGACCGCCGAACTCACCGATGTGCGCGGTGCCGACGTTCAGCACGAGGCCGATCCGCGGCGGGGTCAGCTCGGTGAGGTAGCGGATGTGGCCGATGCCGCGGGCGCCCATTTCCAGCACGAGGAACCTGGTCTCCTCGGTGGCGCTGAGCGCGGTGAGCGGCAGCCCGATCTCGTTGTTCAGGGAGCCGGGCGTGAACACGGTCGGCGCCTTGCGCCGCAGCACCTGGGCGACGAGGTCCTTGGTGCTGGTCTTGCCGGCCGAGCCGGTGAGGGCCACGAGGGTCGCGCCGAGCCGTCGTACGACGTGGCGGGCGAGGGCGCCGAGGGCGGACTGGACGTCCTCGACGACGATCGCGGGCACGCCGACGGGGCGCGACGCCAGCACGGCGACCGCGCCCGCCTCCACCACCGCGGACGCGTAGTCGTGGCCGTCCACGCGCTCACCGACGAAGGCGACGAAGAGACTGCCCGGCACCGTCTCGCGGGAGTCCCGGACGACGGGTCCGGTGACCTGGACGGACGGATCCGGTATGTCGTGCGTCTGCCCGCCGACGACTGCTGCGATCTCGGCGAGAGAGAGGGCGATCACAAGTTCATCCCTGGGTCTTCTGGATAGCTTCGCGAAGCACCTGGCGGTCGTCGAAGGGACGGACCACTCCGGCGATGTCCTGGCCCTGCTCGTGGCCCTTGCCCGCGACCAGCACGGTGTCCCCGGGGTGTGCGCGGCCGACGGCGGCGGCGATCGCGGCGGCCCGGTCCTCGAAGAGGAACACCTCGCCGCGCTCGTGCGCGGGCACGGACGCCGCACCCTGGAGCATGGTCGCGAGGATCGCGAGCGGGTCCTCGGAGCGGGGGTTGTCGGAGGTCAGTACGGCCGTGTCGGCGAGCCGGGCCGCGGCGGCGCCCATCGGCGCGCGCTTGGTCCTGTCGCGGTCGCCGCCGCAGCCGAGCACGACGTGCAGCCGGCCCTTGGTGACCTTGCGCAGCGCCTTGAGCACCGACTCGACGGCGTCCGTCTTGTGGGCGTAGTCGACGACCGCGAGGTACGGCTGTCCGGCGTCCACGCGCTCCAGCCGGCCCGGCACGCCCGGCACGGCGGCGATGCCGTCGGCTGCGGCCTGCGGGTCGAGCCCGGCGGCGGCCAGGGCGACGATCGCGGCGAGCGTGTTGGCGACGTTGAAGGGACCCGGCAGCGGCGACTTGGCGCTGATCCGCTGTCCCTCGGGGCCGAGCACGGTGAACGTCGAGTCCATCGGCCCGACCTGGACGTCCTCGGCGCGCCAGTCGGCGTCGGGGTGGCCCCCGGCGGAGAAGGTGACGACGGGGACCGTGGCCTCGCCGGCCAGCCGGCGTCCGTACTCGTCGTCGTGGTTGATCACGCCGAGTTTGCTGCGTTCCGGCGTGAACAGCTGCGCCTTGGCCCGGTAGTAGTCCTCCATGTCGGAGTGGAACTCCATGTGTTCCGGGCTGAGGTTGGTGAATACGCCGATGTCGAAGACGCAGCCGTCGACGCGCCCGAGCACCAGGGCGTGGCTGGAGACCTCCATGGCGACCGCCTCGACACCGCGTTCGCGCATGACCGCGAACAGGGCCTGCAGGTCGGTGGCTTCGGGGGTGGTGCGCTCGGACTTGATGCGCTCCTCGCCGATGCGCATCTCGACGGTGCCGATCAGCCCGGTCAGTCCGGTCGGCCGCACCGTCTTCAGGCCGCCCTCGACCAGGTAGGCGGTGGTGGTCTTGCCGGAGGTGCCGGTGATGCCGATCTGGAGCAGCTCACGGCCGGGACGGCCGTAGATCGTGGCCGCCAGCTCACCCATCCGTCCGCGCGGGTCGTCGACGACCAGGACCGGCAGGCCGGTCGCGGCGGCCCGGTCGGCGCCGGTGGGATCCGTCAGCACGGCGACGGCGCCGAGGCCGGCCGCCTGCGTGACGAAGTCCGCGCCGTGGGCGCGGGCGCCGGGCAGGGCCGCGTACAGGTCGCCGGGGCGCACGGCGCGCGAGTCGTGGGTGATGCCCGTGACCTCGACGGCGTTCTCCGGGCTCTCCGGTGCGGTCACGCCCAGCTGACCGGCGAGCTCCGCGAGGGGTGTGGCGGAGACCCGATCCGGTCGCGGCGGTCCCGGATATGTCACGGAAGCGCCCTTCTGGGTGGTTTGGGACTGATCAGCGTGTGGCACGGCGGTGAGCGTACCGGGCGTACCCGCCTGCGGGCGAAGTGAGCCCGGGAGGGGGGTGCTGTTCCCGGGGTCCGGGGTGATCGTTGTCACTGGCTGGTTCCTGGTCGGTGCTTCCGGCGGTGCGGGGCGCGGTGCCGGTCAGGGCTGGTGGGTCACGGCTTGTAGTCGACGGGCAGGTTCGCCGGCTGCGCCCCGGTCGGCGGCACCTGGAGCGTCTTCAGCGCGAATTCCATGACCTGCTTGTAGATCGGGCCGCAGATCTGGCCGCCGAAGTAGCTGCCCCTGGTGGCGTTCTGGATCGCGCAGTAGACGGTGATCCGGGGGTTGTCGGCGGGGGCGAACCCGGCGAAGGACGAGGTGTAGCCGCGGTACCTGCCGGTGGCCGGATCCACGCGGTTGGCCGTGCCCGTCTTGCCCGCCACCCGGTACCCGGGGATGCGCGCCTTGATGCCGGTGCCCTGTTCGTCGTCCACCACGGACTCCAGCATCTGCGCGAGCGTCTTCGCCGTCGACGCGCTCACCACCCGCGTCTTCGCGGGCTTGGCGGCGGGCGTGAAGCGGCCGTCGGCCCCCTTGGTGCCGCGGACCAGCGTCGGCTGGATGCGGACGCCGCCGTTGGCGATCGTCGAGTAGACGGACGCCGCCTGCATGGCGTTGATGGAGACGCCCTGGCCGAAAGGAATCGTGTACTGCTGCGAGGTGGACCACTGGCCGGGGGGCGCGAGAATGCCCCTGGTCTCGCCGGGGAAGCCGAGTCCACTGGGACTGCCGATGCCGAACTTGCGCAGGTAGGAGTAGAGGACCTGGTTGGCCTGTGCCTGGGTCCTGCCGAGCTGGCCGGTGGCCATGATGGTGCCGATGTTGCTCGACTTGGCGAGCACGCCGTTGAGCGTGAGGTACCAGGTGTCGTGGTCGACGTCGTCGTGGAACAGCCGGTCGCCGCGGTGCAGCCGGTTGGGCACGACGACATGTGTCAGCGGCGTGGCCGCGTTCTCCTGCAGGACGGCGGCCATCGACATGACCTTGGCGGTGGAGCCGGGCTCGTAGGCGTCCTGGACGGCGGCGTTGCCCAGCGCCGCCGCATTGGCGTGCGCCAGGTCGTTGGGGTCGAAGCCCGGGGCGTTCGCCATGGCGAGGATCTCCCCGGTCCGGGTGTCCTGGACGATCACGTAGCCACGGTCCGCGCCGGACTTCTCCACCTGCTCGGTGATGGCGTTCTGGGCGGCCCACTGGATGTCGCGGTCGATGGTGAGCTCGACGTCGGAGCCCGGCACCGCGGGCGTCTCCGTGGAACCGGCCGTGGGCACCTCGCGTCCGCCGGACTGCGCGTAGCGGATCTTGCCGGGCTTGCCGGACAGCTGTTTGTTCAGCTGCTGCTCGATCCCGCCGCCGCCCCGGCCGTCGGCGTTGACCCAGCCCAGTATCGCGGCGGCGAGGGCGCCGTTGGGATACACACGCTTGCTGCTGGGGTCGGCGAAGACACCGGCCAGGACGTTGACCGTGGTCTTGTCGGTCTGGGCCTTCCTGACGAGCGCGGCCTTCAGGTCCTTGATCTGCTTCCAGACCTGCGGGGTCTGCCGGCGCGCGAGCAGGACGTACCGGGTGTTCCGCGTCCGCAGCTTCCTGGCGAGCGCGGCCTGGTCCTGGCCGAGGATCGGGGCGAGCAGCGCGGCGGCCTGTTCCGGCCCGTCGCCGACCTTCAGCTGCTCGCGCGTGAACATGGTGGGGTCGGCCGTGATGTCGTCTGCGTCGACGCTGGTGGCGAGGGCCACGCCGTTGCGGTCGGTGATCCCGCCCCGCTCGGCGGCGAGGGTGTGCACGACGTAGCGGTTCTCGTCGGCCTTGGCGGCGTACGCGCTCGCGTCGACGGCCTGCACCTGGAGCAGCCGTACGACGAAGACGAGCAGCACCAGCGTCAGCGCGAGGGCGACCATGCGCAGGCGCGGCCGCGGGCTGCCGAGCCGGATGACGCGCGGGGGCGGGGGACGGCGCGGGGTCGGCCGGTAGGCGGGGCGGGCGCCGGGGCCGGGGCGCTGTCGGCTGCCGGGGCGTGCGGGCCTGGCGGGTCCGGGCACGCGGCGGCGCGGCGGTTCCCTGTCGGACACTTCCGTCACCTGCCGGGGGTCGGGGTCGTGGCGGGCTGGGTCGTCAGCGGGGCGGCCGGAGCGGCCGGGTAGGGGGGTGGAGCACTCCCCGGGAGAGCCGGCGGCGCGGCCTGGGGAAGGGCCGGGGGCACGGTCTGCGGGGCGGTCGGTGTCGCGGTCTGCGGGGACGTCGGCGTCGTGGTCTGCGGCGCGCTCGGGCGTGTGCCGTCCGTGGCGGGCGGCGGGGTCTCGAGCGCCTCGGGCGGCCGCAGGGACACCGGGACGTCCTCCAGGGCGGACTGCTCGGCGGGGGCGGCCGAGGGGACGCCCTTGACGGTGCCGTCGGGGTTGAGGAAGGCCGGGTCGCCGCCGGGCACCATGCCGAGCGCACGGGCGCGGCGCTGGAGGGCGTCCGGGGCGGAGTAGGAGTCGATGTCCCGCTGCAGGGCCTGCTGCTCGTCGGTGAGGTTCTTGGCGTCCTTGTGCAGGTCGTCGAGCTGGAACGCGCCTTCGCTGAGCGCGGAGTTCAGCACCAGCAGCCCGATCAGGCCGCCGCCGAGCAGAAGCACCACGAGGAGGACGAAGGGGGCGCGGGCGGCCTGTCCCCGGCCGGCCGGGAGCAGCCGCGCGAGCCGGGCGGCACGGCCCCTCAGTTCGGGTTTCCCGTTCACCCATCCCCCCCGAGTCCGCTCTTCCCACTCACCCACCGCGCGGGAGCGGCGCCGCCGAACCCGCACGGCCGCCCCGTCACCTGCCTCACTCGACGTCCTCCCTGATGCGCTCGGCCCCGCGCAGCCGGGCCGGTGCCGCCCGCCGGTTCTCGGCGACCTCTTCCTCGGTGGGAAGTTCGGCACCACGCGTCAGCAGCTTGAGCCGGGGCTGGTAGCGCTCGGGGACAACCGGCAGCCCGGGCGGCGCGGTCGAGGTGGCACCGGCCGCGAACACCTGCTTCACCAGGCGGTCTTCCAGCGAGTGGTACGACAGCACGGCGATCCGCCCGCCCACGTCGAGCGCCTTGACCGCGGCCGGGACGGCCCGCTCCAGGACGGCGAGTTCGCCGTTGACCTCGATGCGCAGCGCCTGGAAGGTGCGCTTGGCCGGGTTGCCGCCGGTGCGCTTGGCGGCCTGCGGCAGTGCGTCCCGGATCAGCTCCACCAGCCGGGCGCTGTTGCTGAACGGCTCCTTCTCCCGCTCGCGCACGATCGCGGCCACGATCCGCTTGGCCTGCTTCTCCTCGCCGTACTGCCTCAGGATCCGGACGAGTTCGCCGGCCGGGTAGGTGTTGAGGACCTCCGCGGCGCTGACGCCGGTCGTCTGGTCCATGCGCATGTCCAGGGGCGCGTCCTGGGCGTAGGCGAAGCCGCGGTCGGCCTCGTCGAGCTGCATGGAGGAGACGCCCAGGTCGAACAGCACGCCCCGCACGCGCGGGGTGCCGAGCCTGTCGAGCACCTCGGGCAACTCGTCGTAGACGGCGTGCACCAGGGTGGCGCGCTCACCGAACGGGGCGAGGCGCTCGCCGGACAGGCGCAGCGCCTCCTTGTCGCGGTCCAGGGCGACGAGCCGCGCCTCGGGGAAGCGGGTGAGCAGCGCCTCGCTGTGACCACCGAGGCCGAGGGTGCAGTCGACGACCACCGCTCCCGGCCGCTCCAGGGCGGGAGCCAGCAGATCCAGGCACCGCTGGAGCATCACCGGGACGTGTCGACTCTGGCTCAAGGGGGCCTCTCAGGTCCGGCGCGGGCGGTACGCACCGCCGGGTCCCCGCCCGTCCCCGGCTGACGCCGAAGGTGTCCCCGGTGAAGGGGAGGCCTGCCGGCGCCGGAGGCGTCAGCCGACCGGGAGCGGGAGGAGGCCGAGCCGTACGTACGCGCCGCGCACGTGGGGAGACCGTCCGGGCGCGTGCCGGGGTCTCCGGAAATTGCAGTCCAGCAGGGAGAGCACGCGCCTCCCGCTTCGCGTCACTTTAGTCCACCCTGTCTCCCGGTCAATCAACCGGCCTGCGCGTCGCCCGCCGGAGTGTCCGCGACACCGCGAATCGAAAACATTCACCCGTACGGATGCGGTTTGCCCAGGGTGTGGAGTCGCTCACAACAAGCCACGCCCGCGTTCTTTGTCCCCCTTCACAGCAGGACTGGACCACCGGTGACCAGTAACGTCATGAGTATGACGACTTCTGCAGCAGTTCCCACCGGGTCCGAAGGCGCCATAACGGACGGCGTCACGGATCGCCTGGTCGAAGCCAACGAGCGTTATGCCACCGCCTTCACCGACCCCGGCATGGACGCCCGCCCCGTCCTGGGCGTCGCCGTCGTGGCCTGCATGGACGCCCGCCTCGACCTGCACGCCGCGCTCGGCCTGAAGCTCGGTGACTGTCACACCATCCGCAACGCGGGCGGTGTCGTCACCGACGACGTGATCCGCTCGCTGACCATCAGCCAGCGGGCCCTGGGCACGCGCAGCGTCGTGCTCATCCACCACACCGGCTGCGGCCTGGAGTCCCTCACCGAGGAGTTCCGGCACGACCTGGAGATGGAGGTCGGCCAGCGTCCGGCATGGGCCGTGGAGGCCTTCCGGGACGTCGACCAGGACGTGCGGCAGTCGATGCAGCGGGTGCGCACTTCGCCGTTCCTGCTGCACACCGACGACGTGCGTGGTTTCGTCTTCGATGTGAAGACGGGCCGGCTGCGCGAGATCGACCCCGCCTGACCGCCGTACCCACCCCGGAAAACCCGCACAGTTCGCGCCCTCATCACCCGCAAAAGGCCGTAAGACCCGACATATCGCGGCCAGTTGTCCACAGGCGAGTGACACGAATCGGTAACGGCAGCAAGAATGCGGGGTGTGGCGTCACGCGGAACTATTCCCGCGTGGTGTCCGTGTTTCGGGGTGGGCCGGTCCGCATCGCAGAGCGTCGGCCCGGAAAGAACGGGCCGAGGAGGGCCGGGTGACGACCTATGACGATCGAGCGAGCCTTAGTGATCTGACTGCCACTGTGGAGCGGGTCCGCAGTTCGGTGGAAGGAGTGATCGAGGGCAAGCCCGAGGTCGTACGGCTTTCGCTGACCGTGCTGCTCGCCGAGGGACATCTTCTGATCGAGGACGTCCCCGGCGTGGGCAAGACGATGCTCGCCAAGGCGCTGGCGCGGTCCATCGACTGTTCGGTGCGGCGCATCCAGTTCACGCCCGACCTGCTCCCGTCGGACATCACCGGTGTGTCCATCTGGGACCAGCAGCGCCGGGACTTCGAGTTCAAGCCGGGCGCGATCTTCGCGCAGATCGTGATCGGCGACGAGATCAACCGCGCCTCGCCCAAGACCCAGTCGGCCCTGCTGGAGTCGATGGAGGAACGCCAGGTCACCATCGACGGGCAGACGTACGAACTGCCCAGTCCGTTCATGGTGGTGGCCACGCAGAACCCGGTCGAGATGGAGGGCACCTACCCGCTGCCCGAGGCGCAGCGCGACCGTTTCATGGCCCGCGTCTCCATCGGCTACCCGAGCCCGGACGCCGAACTGCAGATGCTCGACATCCACGGCGGGGTGAACCCGCTGGACGACCTTCAGCCGGTCGCGCACGCGCACGAGATCGTCAAGCTGGTCGAGGCGGTACGAGGCGTGCACGTCGCCGAAACGGTCCGGCGCTACGCGGTGGACCTGGTCGCCGCCACCCGTACCCACCCCGACCTCAGACTCGGCGCCTCGCCGCGCGCGACGCTGCACCTGCTGCGCGCGGCGAAGGCGTCCGCCGCCCTGAGCGGCCGGGAGTACGCGCTGCCGGACGACGTGCAGGCCCTCGCCGTGGCCGTCCTGGCCCACCGGCTGCTGCCCACCGCCCAGGCCCAGCTCAACCGCCGCACGTCGGAGCAGGTCGTCCAGGAGATCCTGCAGCGCACCCCGGTGCCCGCCGGGCCGCAGCAGCAGGGCGGCTTCGGCCTCGGCACCGGCACGCCGGCGTTCGGCCAGCAGCCGCCGCGGAGGCTGTGATGACCATCGCGGGCGCGCCGCACGCGGAGGACGACCGGCGCGAGGAGGGCGGCGTCCGCACCGCGCTGACCGGGCTGACCACCCGCGGACGCTCCTTCCTCGCCGCCGGAGTCGCGGCCGCGGTCTGCTCCTACGTCCTGGGGCAGCCCGATCTGCTCCGCGTGGGCCTGCTGCTCGCGGTGCTGCCGCTGGTGTGCGCGACCGTGCTCTACCGCACGCGCTACCGGGTCGCCGGCAGCCGCCGCCTCTCCCCCGCGCGCGTGCCGGCGGGCAGCGAGGCCCGGGTCCATCTGCGGATGGACAACGTCTCGCGGCTGCCCACCGGCCTGCTGATGCTCCAGGACCGGGTTCCGTACGTGCTGGGGCCCCGGCCCCGCTTCGTACTCGACCGGGTGGAGCCGGGCGGCCGCCGCGAGGTGTCCTACCGGGTCCGCTCGGACCTGCGCGGCCGCTATCCGCTGGGCCCCCTCCAGCTGCGCCTGACCGACCCGTTCGGGATGTGCGAACTGACCCGGTCCTTCTCGACGTTCGACACCCTGACCGTCATCCCGCGGGTGGAGCCGCTGCCGCCGGTACGGCTGAGCGGCGAGGCCAAGGGGTACGGGGACGGCAGGCATCGCTCCCTGGCCCTGGCGGGCGAGGACGACGTGATCCCGCGCGGGTACCGCTACGGCGACGACCTGCGCCGCGTGCACTGGCGCTCCACCGCGCGCTACGGCGAGCTGATGGTGCGCCGCGAGGAGCAGCCGCAGCGCGCCCGCTGCACGGTGCTCCTGGACACCCGGGGCCTCGCCTTCCGGGGTGCGGGTCCGGACTCGGCCTTCGAGTGGGCCGTCTCCGGCGCCGCGTCCGTCCTGGTGCACATGCTGGAGCGGGGCTTCTCGGTCCGGCTGCTGACCGACACCGGCAGCTCGGTGCCCGGCGAGGGCGCCGACGGGTTCGCCGGCGCCAGCCAGGAGTCGGCGGACGCGGCCGGTCTGATGATGGACACCCTCGCGGTGATCGACCACTCGGACGGGGCGGGCCTGTCGCGCGCGTACGACGTGCTGCGCGGCGGCAACGAGGGGCTGCTGGTGGCCTTCTTCGGCGATCTCGACGAGCAGCAGGCGGCCATCGCCGCCAGGATGCGCCAGCGCAGCGGCGGCGCGGTCGCCCTCGTGCTGGACAGCGACGCATGGGTGCGGGAGCCGACCGACGTGCCGGGTGCGGGCAACAGGACGGAGGAGCGGCTGCGGATGTTGCGCGAGGCGGGCTGGACGGCCGTGGGCGTGCCGCGGGGCATCTCGCTGGACGAGGTGTGGCGCCAGGCGGACCGGGAGCGCACGAACCTCGGCCCGGTCGGCGCAGCAGGCTTCGACGCGGTCGGCGCGTCGGGCCTCCGCGCGGTCGGCCTGGGCGCGGTGGGCGCGTCGGGCCCTGGGGAGGGACAGGGATGAGCGGGCGGACTCGACTGTCGCTGTGTGCCGCCGCGGCCACGCTGATGGCGGCGTGTTCCCTGCTGCCACTGGTCTCCCCGGCGACCTGGATCCTGCAGGCCACCCTGCTGCTGGCGGTGCAGTCGGGCGTGGGCGCGGCGGCGCGGCGGGTACCTCTGGCCCGGCCCCTGACCGTGGCGGCGCAGGCCCTGGTCACCCTCCTGCTGCTGACCCTGGTCTTCGCCCGCGGCCAGGCCCTGGCCGGGCTGGTCCCCGGCCCGGACGCCTTCCGTCACTTCGCCGACCTGCTCCAGCAGGGCTCCGACGACGTCGGGCGGTACGCGATCCCGGCACCGCTGACCGGGGGCATCCGGCTGATGCTGGTCGGTGGCGTCCTGGTGATCGGGCTGATCGTGGACACCCTCGCGGTGACGTTCCGCAGCGCGGCTCCGGCGGGACTGCCGCTGCTCGCGCTGTACTCCGTGGCCGCGGGACTGTCCAGCGGCGGCGCCGACTGGCTGTGGTTCCTGGTCGCGGCCGCCGGCTATCTCATGCTGTTGCTGGCCGAGGGGCGGGACCGGCTCTCCCAGTGGGGCCGGGTGTTCGGCGGGACGTCACGCGCGGCCGGCGGGGAGCCGAGCAGCGCGGTCGCCCCGGCGCGCACCGGACGCCGTATCGGCGCGGTCGCGCTCGGCGTGGCCCTGGTGGTGCCGCTCGCGCTGCCGGCGATGCGGGGCGGCCTGCTGAACGCGGCCGGGGCCGGCGTCGGTGCGGGCGTCGGCGACGGGGGCACGATCTCGGCGGTGAACCCGCTGGTGTCGCTGCGCGACAGCCTGAACGTCGACGAGGACCGCACGGTCATGAGCCTGCGCACCGACAACGGCAACACCTCGGACCTGTATCTGCGCATAGTGTCCCTGGACGACTTCGACGGCACCACCTGGAGGCCGTCCCAGCGGCACATCATCGGCGTGCCCGACTCGTTCCCCACGCCGCCCGGCCTCGGGCGCGACGTCAAACGCACGGAGACCACCACCGTCATCGCGGCGGCCGACTGGTACGCCCAGGACTGGCTGCCGATGCCGTACCCGCCCAGCGGCGTTCGCATCAAGGGCAGTTGGCGCTACGAACCCGTCGGCATGACGCTCGTCGGCGATCACGGCCAGAACACGCGCGGCCTGACGTACACGGTGAAGAGCCTGGACGTGCAGCCGACGCCGGGCCAGCTCGCCGCGGCACCGGAGCCGCCGCCCGCCCTGAAGACCGAGTACACCAAGGTGCCCTCGTCACTTCCGGCGGACGTCGCCAGGACCGCCCGCCGGGTCACCGCGAGGTCGGCGAACCACTACGAGCAGGCGGTCAAGCTCCAGGACTGGTTCGCCGCGACCGGCGGCTTCCAGTACGACACCCAGGTGGAGGTGGGCAGCGGCCCGCAGGCGATCTCGCGGTTCCTGAAGGACAAGCGCGGCTTCTGCGTGCACTACTCCTTCGCGATGGCCGCGATGGCCCGCACGCTCGGCATCCCGGCCCGGGTCGCCGTGGGCTTCGCGCCCGGGGCGCCGCAGGGCGACGGCACTGTGTCGGTGGGCCTGAAGGACGCGCACGCCTGGCCCGAGCTGTACTTCGAGGGGATCGGCTGGACCCGGTTCGAGCCGACTCCGAGCCGTGGCACGGTGCCGTCCTACACCCGGTCGGACATCCCGGGCAGCACGCTGCCGGACCAGACGGTGCCGTCCCATGCGGCGAGCGCGGCGCCGTCCACCGCGCCCTCGGCGAGCCAGGGCTGCACGCCGGTGATGAGGAAACTGCAGGAGTGCGCGAGCCCGGCCGCCCAGGCCGCGCCGCACCGGGACGACAAGGGCCCGAAGTGGTACGCGGTCCTGACGTGGACGCTGGGCGGCCTGGCCGTCCTCGTACTTCCGCTGTCGCCGCTGCTGTGGCGCTCCCGCGTCCGGTCGGTCCGCCTCGGCCCACACGGGCGCGGCGAGGCGGACGCGGCGGCCCACACCCTCGCCGTGTGGCAGGAACTGACCGACACGGCCTGGGACTTCGGTATCCCGCCCGACGAGTCGCAGACCCCGCGCAAGGCCGCCGCCCGGATCGTCCGCCTCGGGCACCTCGACCCGGTGACCGCGGCATCGGTGCACCGGCTGGCGGACGCCGTGGAGCAGGTGCTCTACGCGCCGCGCCCACGCCCGGTGGCAGGGCTCGCCGAGGAGGTCCGCCGCGTCACCGCGGGCCTGCGCGGCACGGCCGGCCGCGGCGCCCGGCTGCGCGCCACGTTCGTCCCGCGCTCGACGGCGCGGCTGGCCTGGGCGCTCTCGGCCCGGTGGGCTTCGCTGAAGGCACACGCCTCGGCCACCCGGCCGAGCCTGCGCAGACCGTCGGGGCAGCAGGGCTAGGGGGTGTCGTTGGATCATGCCGCAGACGCGGGGGCCGATCGGATGCCGTCACTTCCCTGCGGCATGATCCGCCGGACAGGTCCCAGGGGGTGCCTCCGCGGGGGCAGGCACGCACCCTCGGCGCGCGGACGGCCGCGCGGGGCCCGCTCCGGCGAGAGCACGGGAGCAGGAGTGCGGACATGATCGAGGGGGTGACCACCTTGGGGTGGTCACCCCCTCGATCATGTCTTGGGGAGCCGCTCGGCGGGTCAGTGGCCCTGTTCGTCGCGGCGGCGCTGCCAGCGCTCCTCGATACGGTCCATCACGGACCGCTTCGGCCGGGCCTGACGGCGAACATGCGGGCCGCCGACGGGCTGCTCACCCGGCTTGGGGGCCTTGCGCCAGCCGGTCACGGCCAGCACGGCACAGCCCAGCATCACGAGGAAGCCGACCACACTCACCCAGATCTGCTGGGCGATCACACCTGCCATGAGGAGCGCGATTCCCACGAGGAAGCCCGCGACCGCCTGGTAGACCCGCCGCCGGGTGTACGTACGCAGCCCGCTTCCCTCAAGCGCCGACGCGAACTTGGGATCTTCGGCGTACAGCGCTCGCTCCATCTGCTCGAGCATGCGCTGCTCGTGCTCCGAGAGCGGCACGGAGTCCTCCTCATCGTGCAGTCGCCGGGGGGCGACCCGGGGGGTCCCTTCAGGATAGGCAGGGAATCGCCCCCGTGAAACCCGCCCCTCTGCGCCAATTGGCCAACCGGATCCGCCATGGCCGACCCGGTCGCTGAGGCTTCCATTCCCCGGCGGCCGGCCCGTCATGCCGGGCCATCTCCCTCGATCATACGGCGCAAAGTCTCCGGCCGGGGGGCCTGTGGCGCACTCCATCCCCGGCCGGGACGCCGGCCAACGGGCCGCCCCGAAGGGCGGCTCAGGCCTCGGCGGCTCCCTGGGTCTCGCCGAGGACATGGAGCTGTGTGGCCACGGAGTGGAACGCCGGGAGCTCGGCCGCCGCGGCCTCCAGCTTCAGCAGCGCGTCGAGGGCGCCGGGCTCGGTGTCCACCAGTACACCGGGCACCAGATCGGCGAAGACCCGCACGCCGTGCACCGCGCCGATCCGCAGACCGGCGCCCTCGACGAGCGCGGTGAGCTGCTCGGCGGTGAAGCGGCGCGGCATCGGGTCGCCCGCGCCCCAGCGCCCGTCGGGATCGTCCAGGGCCTGCTTGGCCTCCTTGAAGTGCCCGGCCAGGGCACGCGCCAGCACGGCGCCGCCGAGCCCGGCGGCGAGCACGCTGAGGACGCCCTCGGCGCGCAGGGCCGCCACCGCGTTGCGGACGCCCTCGGCCGGGTCGTCCACGTACTCCAGTACGCCGTGGCACAGCACCACGTCGTAGCCGCCGCGCTCGACCACGTCGAAGAGCCCGTGGGCGTCGCCCTGCACGCCCCGCACCCGGTCCGCCACCCCGGCCTCGGCCGCCCGGCGTTCCAGGGCGAACAGGGCGTTGGGGCTGGGGTCGACGACGGTGACCCGGTGGCCGAGGCGGGCGGCGGGCACGGCGAAGTTGCCGCTGCCGCCACCGGTGTCGAGGACGTCCAGTGACTCCCGGCCCGTGGCCTTGACCCGGCGGTCCAGGGCGTCCTGGAGGACCTCCCAGACCACGGCGGTACGGAGAGAAGCGCGGGGGCGCATCGGGTCCGACACGGCAGTTGACTCCTCGGCGCGGCACCGCCTCTTGCGCGGCGGAGCGATCGGGCTGCCTCCCCGGCCCGGTTGCGGAAGTGGGAAGGCTTCAGGCGCCCCCCACCCTATTGCCTCCGGGGCCCGGCCTGCCCCTCGCCTCACGGCCGTGGCACGGGGCCCCGCCTGCGCACGCGTCCGTCACGGTACTCGTGCGGCACTGGGCCGGCTCCCGTCGCGGCACTCGGCCGACTGCCGTCGCAAAATCCCGGCCGGCTCCCGTCGCGGCACCCGGCCGCCTCCCGTCGGCGTGGCTTCCCGGCCGCGGACCTCTCAGCCCGCGTCCGGCATGTCGCGCGGAGTGCCGGACGAGCGGGAGGCCTCCGCCTCGCCCGCGTCCCGACGCGGCTGCGGCAGCACCGGCTGGAGGACCAGCATGCGCTCGACGAGACGGATGAACATCGCCACGTCGCGTATCAGGTCGTCGGCGTCCCGGCGGCCGGCCGCGCCCTGGATGCCGGCCTCGGCAAGGGCGCGGCGCCGGGCACCCGCGGCGAACAGCGCGCTCCACTCGGCGAGTTCGGGCGCTATCTCGGGTAGCACTTCCCAGGCGCTCCTGATGCGTGCCCGGCGTCGGGGCGTGGTCTCCGGGCGCCCCCGGGCGGCGAGTACGGCGGCGGCGGTGCGCAGGGCGGCGAGGTGGGCCGTGGCGTACCGCTCGTTGGGCGTCTCCAGGACGGCGGCCTCGTCGAGTCCGGCACGGGCCTGGGCGAGCAGTTCGAGGGCGGCGGGCGGGGCCGTGGCCCGGCGGAGCACGGGGTGCACGTCGCTCGCCGGGCCGGTCAGTGAGGGGGCAGGGCCGGTGGCGCGGCGCCGACGGGCGGCAGCTGCGGAGGAGTTGGCCATGACAAACCTCCTGTCGTCTGTGTGACGGCACAGGTGCCGTATGTGCCCATCGTGAGGTATGGCACTGACAATCCGTTCTGACCTGGCCTTTTGCTTCGATCGAAGGTTCACGGTAGCTTTTGCACTGACCAGTCAGTTCAAAAAAATTCAGGGGGAGGGGAAGCCGTGGACGGCCCGCAGGAGAGCCCTCACGACCCGGCATCCGGCCTCGGTGTCACGGCCCGCGACTTCGGGCTGCGGGGGCCACGCGGGTGGGCGTTCCGGGACATCCGCCTCGATGCGGAGCCCGGTTCGCTGATCGCGGTGGTGGGCCCGTCCGGGTCGGGCCGGACGTGCCTGCTGCTCGCGCTCACCGGCCGGATGCGGCCCACCGAGGGAGTGGCCGATGTGGGCGGCTTCAAACCGCCCCGGCAGATGTCCGCCCTGCGCCGGGTCAGCGCGCTCGCCAACGTCGCCGGGGTCACCGACCTCGACCCGGCCCTGACGGTCGCGGAGCACCTGCGCGAACGGGCACTGCTGCAGCGCAGGTTCGGCAGCTCCCTGCGCGGGCTGCTGCGGCCGCGTGCCGAGCGGAGAGCCGAGGGGAAGCTGCTGATCGACACGGCCCTGCGCGCCGCCGGTCTCGACCTGGCGGCCCTGCCCAAGGGCTCCCGCACCGCCGTGCGCGACCTGGAGCGCACGGAGACGTTGCGCCTGTCCATCGCTCTGGCGCTCATGGCACGCCCGCGGCTGCTCGCCGTCGACGACGCCGACTTCAAGCTCTCGGACGCCGAACGGGCCCGGATCTGGGCTCTCTTGAAGTCCGTCGCCGCGTCGGGCACGACCGTCGTCGCGGTCTGCAGCGAGGCGCCGGAGGGAGCGGTGGTGGTGTCCACCAGAACCCCCGAACCGAACACCACCCAGAACGAACCGGCCGAGAAGAGGGCCCGGGACGAGGCCGGCACGCAGACCACCGCCGGCGACGAACCCGGTGCGGAGGCCACGGGCGACGCACCCTGCGCGGAGTCCGAAGGCGACGCACCCCGCACGGAGTCCGAAGGCGACGCACCCCACGCGGAGGTGCCGGGCGACAACCCCGTCACGAACGCCGCAGCCGACGCCCCCGGCACGAACGCCGCAGCCGACGCCCCCGGCACGAACGCCGAAGGTCACGACACCCGCCTGAAGAAGGCAGACGACGAAGCGAAGGAGGCGGCCGATGCGCTCGCCGAGACTGGCCGCGCTTGAGCTGAGGCGCTTCGGCAGGGGGAAGCTGCCGCGCGCCGCCCTGGTCGCACTGCTGGTGCTGCCGCTGCTGTACGGCGCCCTGTACCTGTGGTCCTTCTGGGATCCGTACGGCCGTCTGGACCGCATCCCCGTGGCGCTGGTGAACGACGACCGGGGCGCGACCGCCGACGGCAGAAGGATCACGGCCGGCGACGACCTCACCAAGGGGCTGCTGGACAGCAAGGTCTTCGAATGGCACCGGGTGAGCGCCGCGGAGGCCCGCAAGGGCGTCGAGGACGGCACGTACTACCTGTCGCTGACCATGCCCGCCGACTTCAGCAGGCGGATCGCCTCCAGCGCGGGCGGCTCCCCGGAGACCAGCGCCCTGCAGGTCCGCACCAACGACGCGAACAACTACATCGTCGGGCAGATCTCGAAGACGGTCTTCAACGAGGTGCGCACCGCCGCGTCCACCAAGGCGTCCCGGTCCTTCCTGGACAAGATCTTCATCTCGTTCTCCGACATCCACGGCCAGACGGTCAAGGCCGCCGACGGCGCCGACCAGCTCAAGGGCGGCATCGGCAAGGCGGAGAAGGGCTCCAAGGACCTCGCCGACGGGCTGGCGGAGGCCAAGAAGGGCAGCGGCAAGCTGGCCAAGGGCCTGAATAAGCTCAACACCGGCGCGGGCACCCTGGAGGACGGCTCGCAGCAGGTCGCCGACGGCACGCAGGCGCTGGCCGACCGGGTCAACGGGGTCGCGGGCACGGCGGGCCCGTTCGTGAAGGACAACGAGAAGAGCATCGGGGACACCGCCCAGCTGGTGGCCGACTCGGCGAAGGCGGTCCGCGACAACCTCGACACCCTGGTCAAGAACGCGCCGATCGCCGCCGAGGGCGCCCACCTGGCCTCCGCCGCGCTGGACGACATCTACGCCCGGCGCTGCGAGCAGCCGGTGCTGCCCGACACCGCCTGCGCCGACCTGAAGAAGGCCAAGCAGGCCGCGGCCGACGTGGCCACCGTCGCCGATGACGTGAACACGCTGATCGCGGACCAGAACGGCGATCTGAAAACGCTCAAGAAGAACCTCGGCACCCTCCAGACGCAGGCCGAGGCGCTCGCCGCCCGCGCACCGCGCCTGTCCGAGGACCTCGACGACGCCGTCAAGAAGATCAACAAGCTGAACAAGGGCGCGGGAGACGTCGCCGCGGGCGCGAAGAAGCTGCACACGGGGATCGGCACGGCAACGAAGGGCGCCGCGGACCTCGACGACGGCGTCGGCGCGCTGGAGACGGGTGCCCAGGACCTCAACGGCGGCATGTTCAAGCTGGTCGACGGCTCCGGAAAGCTCGCCGGCGGGCTGCACGACGGCGCCCGGCAGATCCCCGACTACGGCAAGAAGGACCGCGACCAGCGCACCGGCGTCATGGCCGACCCGGTGCAGCTGGCGGCGCGGGACCTGCACCACGCGCCCAACTACGGCACCGGCTTCGCGCCGTACTTCATTCCGCTGTCCCTGTGGGTGGGCGCCATGGTGGCGTACATGCTCATCCCGCCGATGAACCGGCGCGCCCTCGCCGCGGGTGCCTCGTCCTGGCGGATCGCACTGGCGGGCTGGCTGCCGGTGGCGGCGGTCGGGGTGCTGCAGACGGCCGCCCTGATGGCGGTGCTGCACTGGGCGATCGGCCTGGAGATGACCCGCGCCGCCGGCACGATGGGCTTCCTCTTCCTGGTGGCGGCGTGCTTCGGGGCGATCGTGCAGTGGCTCAACGCCCGCTTCGGGCCGGCGGGCCGCATCCTGGTCCTCGCGCTGCTGATGCTGCAGTTGACGTCGGCGGGCGGTACGTACCCCGTGCAGACCAGTCCGGGCTTCTTCAACGCCATCCACCCCTTCCTGCCGATGAGTTACATCGTCGAGGCCCTCAGGAGGCTCATCACGGGCGGCGGTCTCGGCCCGGTCTGGCTGGCCTGTGCGGTGCTCTCCGGCTTCACCGCGGCGGCCCTCGCACTGACCGCGCTGTCGGCCCGCCGTCGGCAGGTGTGGACGCTGGACCGGCTGCATCCGGAGCTGAGTCTGTGATCCCGTCCGTGCCCTCGCTCCCCTCCACCCACTGCGGGGAGCCCGTTCCTGTGAGAATCGGGGCCATGGAAAGCAGCAGCGCCACGGCGGGTGGCCGCACCCGCCGCGAGGCCACCCGGCAGAAGCTCTACGAGGCGGCCGTCACGCTCATCGCCGAGCAGGGCTTCTCCGCCACCACGGTCGACGAGATCGCCGAGCGGGCCGGCGTCGCCAAGGGCACGGTCTACTACAACTTCGCGAGCAAGTCCGTCCTCTTCGAGGAGCTGCTGCGGCACGGTGTGGGCCTGCTGACCGCCTCCCTCAGGGAGGCCGGCGAGCGGACCGCGCGGGAGGGCGGCAGCAAGGTCGACGCCCTGGACGCGATGGTCCGGGCCGGGCTCGTCTTCATCGACCGCTACCCGGCCTTCACCCAGCTGTACGTGGCCGAGCTGTGGCGTACCAACCGGGCCTGGCAGTCCACGCTCATGGTGGTCCGGCAGCAGGCGGTCGCGGTCGTCGAGGGCGTGCTGCGGGACGGCGTGGAGAACGGCGAGTTCAGTCCGGAGATCGACATCCAGCTGACCGCGGCCGCGCTGGTCGGCATGGTGCTGGTGGCTGCGCTGGACTGGAAGTCCTTCCAGCCGGAGCGCTCCCTGGACGATGTGCACGCGGCACTGTCCCGGCTGCTCCAGGGCCGGGTGAGCGGCGTCCGCTGAGCCGGTGCCGGTCCCGCCGTGCCACGGGTCGCCTTCGGCGGCCGGGCACCGGAAAGCGCCGGTGCGCCGTGTCCCTGCCCCCGCAGGGCACCGCGCACCGGCGCCTCCCGGGTACTCCCCCGGTTTTCCCCTGTCGGGCCCCCGTACGGTCGTTCCCCCGGGTCCCCCCGTGTCTCGCTCCCGCCGACGCCGGCCGGCGGAAGGAGCGGTCGAGGGCCACGCCGTTCCGCCGCCCCGTGTCGGCGGTGCCGGCGCCGTGCCCCTTCCCGTGCCTCCACTCTCTCGTCCGCGCGGACGGGCCCCATCCGCGCGCGTACTCATCTCACCGACTAGGTACGGATACTCAGGCCTGCGCGCTCATCCCCGGGTCAAGAGCGCAAACGAGGTGTCCCCGCCGCGCCCGGATGGGGAAACCACAGGTCGCAGCCCCGCGATCGGGATTGTCGGTGGGGATCGATAAAGTCGCAGACATGGCACGGATTGCGGTGATCGGCGCCGGCACGGGCGCGATGGCGGCCGCTGCCCGGCTGGCCGTCGCGGGCCACCGGGTGGCGGTGTACGAGCGGACGGAGACGTACGGCGGAGCGGTGCGCCGCTTCGAGCGGGACGGCTTCGCCTTCGACACCGGCCCCGGGCTGCTCCCGCTGCCCGCGGTCTACCGCGACCTGTTCGTCAAGACCGGCAAGGAGCCGCTGGAGGAGTGCGTCGAGCTGGTCCAGGTCGACCCGTCGTCGGCGCACGTCTTCGCGGACGGCACCCGGGTGTCGCTGCCGAACGCCTCCCGCGCGGGTGTGGTCGCGGCCCTGGACGAGGCCCTCGGGGCGGGCGCCGGGCAGCGCTGGGGCGACTTCCTGGTGCGGGCGCGGGAGGCCTGGGACCGCACCCGCCGGCCGCTGCTGGAGGAGCCCCTGTGGCCCAACTGGCCGGTGCTGGCCGAACGCGAGCCCTATCCGGCGGTGCCGCACAAGCGCCTGCTGCGCACCCGCCGGGCCGGCACGCTCGCCGAGGTCGGTGCCTGGGAACTGCGCGATCCGCGCCTCGCGGCGCTCCTGGAGAGCCACGCCCTCGCCCACGGTCTCGATCCGCGGACCGCCCCGGCGAGCGCGGCCGTGCTGCCGTACCTGGAGCATGCCTTCGGCACCTGGTACGTCCGTGGCGGCCTACGTGAGTTGGCCCGTGCGGTGTACGAGCGGTGCGTGGCCCGCAGGGTGGAGTTCGTCTTCGGTGCCGAGGTCACGCGGGTGCTGGAGAAGGACGGCAGGGCGGCGGGAGTGGAGCTCGCCGACGGGACGGTGGCGGAGGCGGAGTTCGTGGTCGCCGGGATCTGCCCCGGCGCCCTCGGGCGGGCCACCCGTGGCACCGCGCTGCGTGGCGAGGGTGAGGTGCCCCCGCAGCCGGGAGCGCTCAGCCGGCTGACGGTGCTGCTGGCGCTGCGCGGTGGCCGTCCCGAGGGGGCGGCGCACCGCACTGTGGTGCACACCGGGGACCGCGCCGCAGAGCTGGACGCGCTGTTCGGCCCGGCACCCGGGCTGCCGGCGGACCCCACGGTCACTGTGCTGCGTCCCGACGACCCGGCGCTCACCCCGGACGCGGACCATGAGGCGGTCACGCTCACGGCCACGGTTCCGGCACTGACGTCCGGGCGGGAAGGAGCGGAAGAGGAGGCCCTGCACGCGCAGGCCGACCGCTTGATCACCGCCGCCGGGCGGGCGCTGCCCGGACTCCGTGACCGGCTGCTGTGGCACGAGGTCAGGACCCCGGTCGACATCGCGGAGGTGACCGGAGCGGAGGGCGGAGCCGTTCCCGGGCCGTCGCTCGCCGCGGCAGCGGGGCGCCTGCTGCACCCGTCGAACGTCACGAGACTGCCCGGCCTGTTCACCGTCGGCGGCTGGTCGCACCCCGGCGGCGGCCTCCCGCACGCCGGCATGTCGGGCGCCCTGGTCGCGGGACTGATCGTGGAGGGACCCCAGTTCCGGGGTTCGCAGTGAGCGTCCACCGGGGCCGACGGCGCCCACGGCGGGGGAAGTGCCCGGCTCCAGAAACGGTACTGCTGGTTCAGAAACGGTACTGCTCGTCGAAGCCCGCGCCGTGCTGCGTCTGGTGCTGCGTCTGGCCCTGCCCGTTGCCCTGGTACGGGTAGGACTGCTCCGGCGGGAGTTCGCCGCCGTAGGACTCGTCGGTGCGCTGCTGGGGGACCCACACGCCACTGGCCGGGGTCTCGCCGCCGTACCCGCCGGTTGCGGGGTACTGGCCCTGGGCGTACCCCTGCTGGACGTAGTCCTGCTGCCCGCCGTACGTGGTGTCGTACGACGCACCGCCGTAGCCCTGCCCGGCGGCGTACGGGTCGGAGTAGCCCGCGTACTGCTGCTGGCCGGTGGTGTCGTAGCCGTAACTCTGCTGCCCGTACCCGGAGTAGTCGTAGGCGTAGCTCTGGTCGGTGCCCTGGGCGGCGGTCGCGTACTGGTCCTGGGACTGGCCCGCACTCGCGTAGGAGGAGTTGGCGCCGGTCCGGTAGCCGGAGTCGGCGTATATGCCGTAGGAGCCGGTGTCGTCGGGCAGGGGCTGCGGCTCGTACACGGCGGTGGCCTCGGCGGCCGTGGGCTGCACGGGCCGGGCGGGGGTGAAGACGTCGTCGCGGTCGTAGTCGTCGTGTCCGTAGGACACGTTGTCGCGCCCGCGTGCGGGCTCCTCGTCGACCCGGCCGCCCTCGGCCGCCTCCAGGTCGGAGACCTCGAGGGCCGGTTCCTGACGGTTGCCCGAGCCGCGGTGGCGCTTGCTGCCACCGCCGGTGGCGGCGGCGTCCGGCCGGTTGACCGCCCAGCCGGCCGCGAATCCGCGCCGGAAGGAGAGCGTGACGTAGGTCTGTCCGACCGCGAAGGCGGCCGCGCCCAGCCCGATGACGATGACGGACGGCATCAGCACGCCGAGCACGACGCCGAGGAATCCGACGAAGGCGAGCAGCCGCCAGCGCAGCCTCGCCTTGTACTGCAGCAGCACCTCGCCGAGCAGCCACAGCGCGACGACGCCGAACGCGATGTAGAGGACCGTCCAGCCCATGTACGCCCCTCTCCCAGTGGCCGCTACGCAGTGTGTCGTATCGCGGTGCGACCGGTCTAGGCCTGCGGTGGGTGGTGCAGGCCCAGGTTTTCGTAGATTTCCAGGGTCGCCGTGGAGTTGTTGAGCGTGATGAAGTGCAGTCCGGGCACTCCCTCGGCCAGCAGCCGCGCGCAGAACTCCGTGGCGAACTCGATCCCGATCGAGCGTACAGCCGCCGCGTCCTCTTTCGCTGTGAGGATCCGCTCTTTCAGAGTCTCCGGGATGGAGGCGTTGCTGAGCTGGGGCAGCCGCTGAAGCATCTTCACGCTCGTGACCGGCATGACCTCGGGGATGACCGGGGTCTCGCAGCCGGCGTCGACGACCCGGTCGCGGAGGCGAAGGTACGACTCCGCTTCGAAGAACATCTGTGTGATGGCGTAGTCGGCGCCCGCACGGCACTTGTCGACGAAGTGCGTGACGTCCGTGTCCCAGTCGCAGGAGCGCGGGTGCATTTCGGGGAAGGCGGCGACACCGACGCAGAAGTCGCCCGACTCCTTGATGAGCCGGACGAGTTCGGCCGCGTACGTCAGGCCCCGCGGGTGCGGGACCCATTCGCCCATGGGGTCGCCGGGCGGGTCTCCGCGCACGGCGAGCATGTTGCGGATCCCCGCGTCGGCGTACTGGCCGATGATGTTGCGCAGCTCGGCGATGGAGTGGTTGACCGCGGTGAGATGGGCGACCGGCGTGAGGGTGGTGTCGGCGGCGATCTGCTCGGTCGCCTTCACCGTGCCCGCGCGGGTGGAGCCGCCGGCGCCGTACGTCACGGACACGAAGTCCGGCGCGACGGCCTCGACCCTCCTCAGCGCGTTCCACAGGTTGCGCTCACCCTTTTCCGTCTTGGGAGCCCAGAACTCGAACGAGTACGTCCTCTTGCCGGTGGCGAGCATGTCGCGCACGGTGCGTGCGCGATCAGTCCTGGTGGATGCGGTTCCGAGGGCCATACTCGCAGGTTATCCAGGGGGCGGCGGTCCCCCAACCGGGCACCGGAAATTTGCCCGAATTGTCGGCCTGTTGTCCACCCATCGGACAGGGCGGCCTGAATTGGACGGGTGCGCGCGCGGCCCGTGTCCGGGAGATGAGACGCCTACGCTGCCTGCCGCAGCCGTTTGGCGAGCTCCGCCGCGGCCGCGCCGGGGTCGTCCGCCTCGGTGATCGCCCGGACCACCACGACACGGCGGGCGCCGGCCCGCAGCACCTCGTCGAGGTTGTCCAGGCCGATGCCGCCGATGGCGAACCAGGGCCGCTCGGTGCCCAGGGAGGCGGTGTACCGGACCAGGCCGAGACCGGGGGCGGGGCGGCCGGGCTTGGTCGGAGTGGGCCAGCACGGGCCCGTGCAGAAGTAGTCCACGCCCTCCTGGACGGCGGCAGCGGCGGCCTCGGACTCGGCGTGCGTGGAGCGGCCGATCAGGATGTCGTCGCCGAGGATCGCGCGGGCCGCGGCAACCGGCAGATCACCCTGGCCGAGGTGCAGGACGTCGGCGCCGGCCGCGTGGGCGACGTCGGCGCGGTCGTTGACCGCGAGGAGCTTGCCGTGGCGGGCGCAGGCGTCGGCGAAGACCTCGAGCCGCGCCAGCTCCTCGCCCGCCTCCATGCCCTTGTCGCGCAGCTGCACGATGTCGACGCCGCCCGCCAGGACCGCGTCCAGGAACTCGGGCAGGTCGCCCTGCCGCCTGCGGGCGTCCGTGCAGAGGTAGAGCCGGGCGTCGGCCAGCTGGGCGCGGGCGGTGGCTGCGGCGGTGTCGGACATGCGGTCCCCCGTTGTGGTCGTTGTGGATGCGGTGGGTCGTGGCGTACGGGCCGCGGCGGCGAGGCGGGCCGCCGGACCGGGACCGCCCGGGACCGGGGGTCCGTGCGAACCGTACCCGGGGCCTGGCTCCCGGCTCCGCCCGTCCGGCCCGTCGCCGGATCACTGGGACCGGAACAGGCTGGGGGCGGAACAGGCTGGGGCCGGACCGAGCCGTGGTCCAGAACCGAGCCATGGTCTGGACCGGGCCGGGCCTGGCGCAGGGCCGGTGGCCCATGCGAACCGTACTCGGGCCGACCTGCCGGTTCCGCCGGGTCCGGCCCGTCGCCGGAACAGGCTGGGGCCAGACCACGCCGTGGCCGGACCAGACCGTGGCCAGACCGGGCCGCAGCCGAACCAAGCCCCAGCCAGACCGGGCCGCAGCCGGACCAAACCCCAGCCGAACCAGACCCCAGCCAGACCAGACCCCAGCCGAATCAAGCCCCAGCCGAACCAAGCCATAGCCGGACGCCAGGCCAGGCCGTGGCCGGAGCAAGCCATGCCCGCCCCGGGCCGCCGCCCGCGTAGGCCGCGGCCCGTACGCCGGAACGGTCGTGTGGGTCAGACGGCGAGCGCCTGGGCGCGGCGCTTCACCTCCGTGCCGCGATTCTCGCGCAGCGCCTGCGCGGGAGTGCCGGGCAGGGTCGGGTCGGGGGTGAAGAGCCACTCGATCATCTCTTCGACCGTGAAGCCGTCGTCCCTGAGCAACGTCAAGGTGCCGGACAGGCCCTTGACGACCTTGTCCCCGTCGATGAAATCGGCGGGAACATGCAGCGCGCGGTTCTCACCACGGCGTACGGCGATGAGCTGGCCCTCCTTGACCAGCTGCCGCACGCGTGTCACCTCGACGCCGAACTGTTCGGCGATGTCGGGGAGCGTGAGCCAGGCGGGGACGAGAGCATCGATCTTTGCGTCAATCTCGGTCACGGGATCAAGCGTGCCATCTGGGACTGACACTCGGAAGCCAGGCCCGTCCAGGTGGGAGAACGTCCCACGTCACAGCCCCGGCAGACGCTACGCCGTGGCCGCCTTCAGGGGCCGGCCCGGATCCGCCAGAAGGTCCCGGTCCATCGGCGTCCCCGCCTCGATCAGGCGCCTGCCCTGCGCCAGGTCCCGCGGCCGCCCCACCGCCAGCAGCGCGACCAGACGGCCCTCGCGCAGCCAGCAGACCGTCCAGGCCGATGTCGAGGGGTCACCACGCCAGACGGTGGTGTCCGCGCCGGGGTGGTGGCCGGCGTACTGCACAAAGCGGCCGAACTGCTCGGACCAGAAGTACGGCACCGGGTCGTAGACCGCGGGGGTCTGACCGATGATGTTGGCCGCGACCGTGCGCGGCCCCTGCAGCGCGTTGTCCCAGTGGTGGACCAGCAGGCGCTCGCCGTACCGCCGCGACGGGAAGGAGGCGCAGTCGCCGACCGCGTACACGTCCGGCAGGCCGGTGCGCAGGTGGTCGTCGGCCACCACCTCGCCGTACCGGCCCAGCTCGATGCCGGAGCCGGCCAGCCAGCTCGTCGCGGGACGCGCGCCGATGCCGACCACCACGGCACCCGCGGGCAGCCGGGAGCCGTCGTCGAGCACCACCGCGGCCGGCTCGACGCGCGCCACGCGCGCGTGCGTGTGCAGCTCGGCCCCGCTGTCGGCGTACCACGCGGCCATCGGGGCGGCCACCTCGGCGGGCAGCGCCCCCGCAAGCGGGCGGTCCGCGGCCTCCACGACCGTGACGGCACAGCCCGCCTCGCGCGCGGCCGTGGCGAACTCGGCGCCGATCCAGCCGGCCCCGACGACCACGATGTCGTGCTGCCGGGCCAGCACCGGCCGCAGCCGCTCGGCGTCGTCCAGGGTGCGCAGCAGATGCACGCCGGGGACGCCCTCGGCGCCCGGCAGCCGGATCGGTTCGGCGCCGGTCGCGAGGACGAGGACGTCATAGGGCACGGGACCGGCGGAGGTGTCGAGCACGTACGCCCCGGCGCGCACGGCCAGCGCCTCGCGGCCCAGTTGGAGTTCGATGCCGAGCGCCTCGAAGTCGACGTCGAAGGCGGAACCCTCGGCCTTGCCGAGCAGCACGGCCTTGGACAGCGGCGGCCGGTCGTACGGCTGGTGGGGCTCGGCGCCGATCAGCGTCACGGTGCCGGTGAAGCCCTGCTCCCGCAGGGCGACCGCGGTCTGCACCCCGGCCATGCCCGCACCGACGACGACCACACGCCGCGGCTGTGACGTGCCCTGTTCCTGCCTCTGCTCGCTCACCTGATCACCATAGACAACTGACGAATAGTCAGTCATGGGGCGTGCGGCGTGACCTGCTCCACAACGCTCGTTCCGTGGCCCGGCTGCGACTCCCATCGCCAGGTCTCCTCCAACCGCACCCGGCCGTCGGGCAGTTCGACGACCGTGGACACACAGTGCCCGCAGGACGTCGTCCCGTCGTGCCTCAGCTGCACGTACCGGAAGTCGAGGCGGTCACCTTCCCGGGTACCCACCAGATGGCCGCGTACGACGTCGCCGCCCGCGTAATCGGCCCAGATCACCCCGTCCTTCTCGTGGTAGGTGAACCGGGTGCGCGTGCCCACCTGACCCGGGGCCTGGTCGGCGACGGGAGCGAGCACGAGACCGTCCAGCGAGCGGGGCATGACGAAAGGCTCCCTTACCGGGGCGACGCTCTGCGGGCTAGGGTGGCCACCGTACAAGCACTCGCGGGAGCCCGGACGCACCGGGCTGAGAGGGAGGCTGGCGGCCTCCGACCGTACGAACCTGATCCGGGTCATGCCGGCGAAGGGAGGGGCTGGACGCCCATGTCGTCTTCGTGTACGTCAGACGTCCTCGTCATCGGGGGCGGAATCATCGGGCTGGTGACGGCCTGGCGCGCGGCCCAGCGCGGGTTGGCCACCGCCGTGGTGGATCCCGAGCCGGGCGGCGGGGCCGCGCAGGTGGCGGCCGGGATGCTCGCCGCCGTCACCGAACTCCACTACGGCGAGCAGACCCTGCTCGGGCTGAACCTGGCCTCGGCCCGCCGCTATCCGGACTTCGCGGCCGAGCTGACCGAGCTGACCGGCCACGACCTCGGCTACCGCCGGTGCGGCACGCTCGCCGTCGCGCTGGACGCCGACGACCGCGCCCACCTGCGGGAACTGCACGCCCTGCAGCGTCTGTCGGGCCTGGACTCGGAGTGGTTGTCCGGGCGTGACTGCCGGCGCCTGGAGCCGATGCTCGCGCCCGGTGTGCGCGGCGGGCTGCGGGTGGACGGCGACCACCAGATCGACCCGCGGCGCCTGGCGGGGGCGCTGGTGACCGCGTGCGAGCGGGCGGGCGTGGTCTTCCGCCGCGCCTGGGCCGAGCGGCTCACGCTGGTCCGGGACCGGGCCGCGGGCTGCGTGCTGCGTGACGGCACCGAACTGCACGCGGACCAGGTGGTGCTCGCGGCCGGCAGCCTCAGCGGGCAGCTGGCGGGTGTGCCGGACGACGTCCTGCCGCCGGTGCGGCCGGTGAAGGGACAGGTCGTGCGGTTGACCGTGCCGAAGCGGTACGCACCGTTGCTGAACCGGACGGTACGGGCCATGGTGCGCGGCAGCCATGTCTACCTGGTGCCGCGGCTCAACGGCGAGCTGGTCGTCGGAGCGACCAGCGAGGAACTGGGATGGGACACCACGGTGACCGCGGGCGGGGTGTACGAGCTGCTGCGGGACGCGCACGAGCTGGTGCCGGGAATCACCGAGCTGCCGCTGACGGAGACGCAGGCCGGGCTGCGTCCCGGCTCCCCCGACAACGCGCCGCTGCTCGGCCCGACCGGTCTTGACGGGCTGCTGCTGGCCACCGGGCACTTCCGCAACGGGGTGCTGCTCACCCCGGTCACCGGTGACGCGATGGCGCACGTCCTCACCACCGGCGAACTGCCGGAGGAAGCCCGGCCCTTCGTCCCCACGCGGTTTCGTGCCGCCGCACTCCTGGAGCAGTCCGTATGAACATCTCCGTCAACGGGAAGCCCCGGGAGATCACTCCCGGCACGGCTCTCGACACCGTCGTGAAAACGCTGACCGCGGCGCCCTCCGGGGTGGCCGCGGCCCTCAACGAGACCGTCGTCCCGCGGACGCGGTGGTCCTCCACGGCCCTGGCCGAGGGCGACCGCGTCGAAGTGCTCACCGCCGTTCAAGGAGGCTGACCCATGGCCGACGATCCCTTCGTTCTGGGTGGTACGACCTTCACCTCCCGGCTGATCATGGGCACCGGAGGCGCGCCGAGCCTGGATGTGCTGGAGCGGTCGCTCACCGCCTCGGGCACGGAGCTGACGACGGTCGCGATGCGGCGGGTGGACCCGGCCGTGCACGGGTCGGTGCTGTCGGTGCTGGACAAGCTCGGGATCCGGGTGCTGCCGAACACGGCCGGCTGCTTCACCGCCGGTGAGGCGGTGCTCACGGCCCGGCTGGCCCGGGAGGCGCTGGGCACCGATCTGGTCAAGCTGGAGGTCATCGCCGACGAGCGGACCCTGCTGCCGGATCCGATCGAGCTGCTGGACGCCGCCGAGACCCTGGTCGACGACGGGTTCACGGTGCTGCCGTACACGAACGACGACCCGGTGCTGGCGCGCAGGCTGGAGGACGTCGGCTGCGCAGCGATCATGCCGCTGGGGTCGCCGATCGGGTCCGGGCTCGGGATCCGCAATCCGCACAACTTCCAGCTGATCGTGGAGCACGCGCGCGTGCCGGTGATCCTGGACGCCGGGGCCGGCACGGCCTCGGACGTGGCGCTGGCCATGGAGCTGGGGTGCGCGGGGGTGATGCTGGCGTCGGCGGTGACCCGGGCGCAGGAGCCGGTCCGGATGGCCGAGGCGATGCGGTACGCGGTGGAAGCGGGGAGGCTGGCCCGGCTGGCGGGGCGGATTCCGCGGCGGTATCTCGCCGAGGCGTCGTCTCCTGCGGAGGGGCTGGCCCGGCTGGACCCCGAGCGGCCCGCTTTCTAGGTACCCGGAGCTGTTCCACTTCCAGGTACCGGAGCTGTTCCACTTCCAGGTACCCGGCGCTGTTCCGCCGTCCTGGTTTCCCACCCGCGCACCACCCGTCGCCGGGGGCCCGGTGGGAAGCGTCACAGGTCGGCTGCAGTCCCGCCCCGATCCTGGCCGAAGGACCGGGCGTGTCCGTGGTGGCTCGTAGACTCACCTGCGTGGATACGACCCTTCAGGACCCTCTCGTCGGGCAGGTGCTCGACGGCCGTTACCGCGTCGACGCGCGGATCGCGGTCGGTGGGATGGCCACGGTCTACCGGGCCCTGGACACCCGCCTCGACCGGGTACTCGCGCTCAAGGTGATGCACCCCGCGCTGGCGGCCGACGGCTCCTTCGTCGAGCGGTTCATCCGGGAGGCCAAGTCGGTCGCCCGGCTGGCCCACCCGAACGTCGTGCAGGTCTTCGACCAGGGCACCGACGGGTCGTACGTCTACCTCGCCATGGAGTACGTCTCCGGCTGCACCCTGCGGGACGTGCTGCGCGAGCGCGGGGCGCTGCAGCCGCGCGCGGCCCTGGACATCCTGGAGCCGGTGCTCGCCGCGCTCGGGGCCGCGCACCGGGCCGGGTTCGTGCACCGCGACATGAAGCCCGAGAACGTCCTGATAGGGGACGACGGCCGGGTCAAGGTCGCCGACTTCGGGCTGGTGCGGGCCGTGGACACGGTCACCAGCACCACCGGCGCCGTCCTCGGTACCGTCTCCTACCTCGCCCCCGAGCAGATCGAGCACGGCACCGCAGACCCGCGGGTCGACGTCTACGCCTGCGGGGTCGTCCTCTACGAGATGCTGAGCGGCGGCAGGCCGCACCAGGGGGAAACGCCCGCGCAGGTGCTCTACCAGCATCTGCACGAGGACGTACCGCCCCCGTCGGACGCCGTGCCGGGACTGCCGTACGAGCTGGACGAGCTGGTCGCGGCGGCCACCGCGCGCACCCCCGACGTCCGGCCGCACGACGCCGTGGCACTGCTCGCCCAGGTCCGCGAGGCACGCGCGGCGCTCACCGGGGACCAGCTGGACCGGGTGCCGCCCCAGGCCCTCGCCGCGGAGCACGACAACGCCGCCGACCGGACGAGCGTGATCCCGCGCGCGTTGTCGATGCCGCGCCCGTTGCCCGTCAACGAGGACGAGGAGGAGGCGGCCTTCCACCAGGAGGCGGCCCTCAACCGCACCAGCCGGCTGGACACTCCCCCGGCCCCGCCCGCGCGGCGGCCGGCCCGGCCCCGGCGCGGTCTCGTCACCGTCGTCGCCGCGGTGCTGCTGGTCCTCGGGGTCGGCGCGGGCGTGTGGTACATCAACTCCGGGCAGTTCACGACGGTCCCACCGCTGCTGGCGAAGACCGAGGCACAGGCCAGGGACCGGCTGAAGACGGCGGGGCTGGAGGTCAAGCAGGTCAAGCACGCCTACAGCGACACCGTCCGGCGCGGCACCGTGATCAGTACGGACCCCAGGGCCGGCGCCCGTATCCGCAGCAACGACTCGGTGACGCTGACCCTCTCCGACGGCCCGGAGACCGTGCAGGTCCCCGACCTGCACGGCTACCGGCTGGACAAGGCGCGGGACGCGCTGAAGCAGGCCGGACTGGAGCCGGGGATGGTCGGCCAGTCGTTCAGCGACGACGTCCCCAAGGGCTTCGTGATCGGCACCAACCCCGCGGCGGGCACCAAGCGGCACGCCGGCTCGGCGATAGCACTCACGGTCAGCAGGGGACGCCCGGTGGACGTGCCCGACGTCACCGGCGAGGCTCTGGACCAGGCGAAGTCCGACCTGGAGGACGCGGGCCTGAAGGTGAGCGTCGCCCCGCAGCAGGTGAACTCCGAGTTCGACCAGGGGCAGGTCGCCCAGCAGACCCCGGCGGGCGACAGCCAGGCCGCCGACGGCGACACGGTCACGCTGACGCTGTCCAAGGGCCCGGAGATGGTCGAGGTGCCGGACGTGGTCGGCGACAGCGTCGGCGACGCGAAGAAGGCGCTGCAGAACGCCGGCTTCAAGGTCCAGGAGGACCGCGGTCTGCTCGGACTGTTCGGCGACACCGTCAAGGGCCAGTCGGTGAAGGGCGGCGACAAGGCGCCCAAGGGCTCGACGGTCACGATCACCATCCGGTGACAGGATGTCGGCGGGTCATGATCACCGTCCGGTGACAGGACATCGGCGGACCGCGATCACCCTCCGGTCGTCCGGGGACGGCGGGTCGCGACCATCCTCCGGTCACCCGGCCACCGGCGGGCCGCGATCACCCTCCGGTGACCGGGGACCGACGGGTGCGTGACACCCTGAGGGGGTGAGCACTCAGCAGTCCCGCGTCGCCCCCAGCCCGTCCCGCAACCCCATCGGCGGCCATGTTCCGGTCGCCGGAGGCCTCCACTCCGTGGGTCTGTCCTACGCCCGCGAGCTGAAGGCCGAGACCGTGCAGGTGTTCGTCGCCAATCCGCGCGGCTGGGCCACGCCCGCCGGCAGTCCGCGGCAGGACGAGCAGTTCCGGGCGGCCTGCGCGCAGGCGTCGATCCCGGCCTATGTCCACGCCCCGTACCTGATCAACTTCGGCTCTCACACGGAGGCGACCGTCGAACGGTCGGTGGCGTCGCTTCGGCACTCGCTGCGGCGTGGACGGGAGATCGGCGCGCTGGGCGTGGTGGTGCACACCGGGAGCGCGACCGGGGGGCGGGAGCGGGCCGTGGCGTTGAAGCAGGTCCGGGAGCACCTGCTCCCGCTGCTCGACGAGCTCACCCATGACGACGACCCGTATCTGCTCCTGGAGTCCACCGCCGGCCAGGGCGCCTCGCTGTGTTCACGCACCTGGGACTTCGGGCCGTACTTCGAGGCGCTGGACGCGCACCCCAGGCTGGGCGTGTGCCTGGACACCTGCCACGTCTTCGCCGCCGGGCACGACCTGACCGGCCCGAGCGGTATGCACCAGACGCTGGATCTGCTCGTGGACACGGTCGGCGAGGGGCGGCTGAAGCTGATCCACGCCAACGACTCCAAGGACGTGGTCGGCGCACACAAGGACCGGCACGAGAACATCGGGTCCGGCCACATCGGCGAGGACCCCTTCCGCGCCCTGATGACCCACCCCGCCACCGAGGGAGTGCCGCTGATCATCGAGACGCCCGGCGGTCAGGCGGGGCACGCGGCGGACGTGGAGCGGCTGAAGAAGCTCAGGGACGGCTGACCCGGGTCACAGTTCCGGGCCGTCGCCGGGTTCCTCCTGGTAGGAGTAACGCTGCTCCTTCCAGGGGTCGCCGATGTTGTGGTAGCCGCGTTCCTCCCAGAAGCCGCGGCGGTCGGCGGTCATGTACTCGACGCCGCGCACCCACTTGGGGCCCTTCCAGGCGTACAGGTGGGGGACGATCAGGCGGAGCGGGAAGCCGTGCTCGGCGGTGAGCAGCTCGCCGTCCTTGTGGGTGGCGAACAGGGTGCGCTCGGCGGCGAAGTCGGACAGGCGCAGGTTGGAGCTGAAGCCGTACTCGGCCCACACCATCACATGGCTGACCTCCGGTGCCGGCGGGGCGATCTCCAGGATCGCGCGGGCCGGGATGCCGCCCCATTCCGCGCCGAGCATGCTGAACTTCGTGACGCAGTGCAGGTCGGCCACCACGGAGGTGTACGGCAGGGCCGTGAACTCCTCGTGCGTCCAGCAGTGCTTCTCCCCGTCGGCGGTGGCGCCGAAGACCCGGAACTCCCAGCGCTCGGGACGGAACTTGGGCACCGGGCCGTAGTGCGTGACCGGCCAGCCCCGCTGCAGTCGCTGCCCCGGCGGAAGCTCCGGCTGTGCCGCTGCTCCGGACACCTCTCCTGATGCTCGCTCCACCGGCTGACCCATGGCTCCATCCTGACAGACCGGAGAGGGTGCACATGACCAGCCCGGGGTCGAATCGGGCATTTCACACTAAGCGTGCACTTACTGGACGACCCCGTACACCAATGTCATCATGCGGCCCTATATGCCCGGATTTGCCCGGAAGGAGCCCACCGCGATGCAAGGCGACCCCGAGGTCATCGAACTGCTCAACGAGCAGCTCACCGCCGAGCTCACCGCGATCAACCAGTACTTCCTGCACTCGAAGCTGCAGGACCACAAGGGGTGGACGAAGCTCGCCAGGTACACGCGGGAGGAGTCCTTCGACGAGATGCGGCACGCCGAGCTGCTGACCGACCGCATCCTGCTGCTCGACGGCCTGCCCAACTACCAGCGGCTCTTCCACGTGCAGGTCGGGCAGACGGTGGCCGAGATGTTCCGGGCGGACCGGCAGATCGAGGTGGAGGCCATCGACCGGCTGCGCCGGGGGGTCGAGGTGATGCGGAACAAGGGCGACATCACGTCCGCGAACACCTTCGAGGCGATCCTCGCCGACGAGGAGCACCACATCGACTACCTGGACACCCAGCTGGAGCTGGTCGACAAGCTGGGTGAGGCGCTCTACCTCGCGACGGTCGTCGAGCAGAGCCGGCCGGACGCCTCGGGCCCCGGCACGGGCGGCTCCTCGACGCACTAGGCGTGCCGTCCGGACGGGTTGGCTTCGCTGGACAGCGAGTCGGCAGGGCCCAGGGAGTGTCGTTTGGATCACCGCGGGTCCGCGACGCCTGGCAGGGCACCTCGCCGCGTTGTCGCATCACCCGAGTACGCCCGGTACGCGGGTCGTGCTCCGCCTTGCGATGCACCGCACCATGCGCCGCGGCCTGATCCGCGCTGATCCAAACGACACCCCCTAGCTAGGCGGCGTCGCCCAGTCGTGTCGCGGGCGTGGCGGGCGTCCGGCGGGTGAGCTGTGCCGGTGCGGCCTGGTCGAGCGGCTCCCGGCGGGGGCAGGCGCCCCGCCCGAGCAGCGCCTGGATGCGGCGCACACATCCGCCGCAGTCGGTTCCGGCCTTGCAGGCCGAGGCTATCTGGCGGGGGGTGCAGGCGCCGTTCTCCGCGTGCTGCTTGACCTGCTGCTCGGTGACTCCGAAGCAACTGCAGACGTACACGCGGTTCACCTCCCGCCGGGATCGTTCAGTGGCGCCGCCCCGACTTCTCGGTGAGGCAAACCTAACCTTACCCGTGGGGTCGGGCCCGCGAAAGTGACAGAGGGCGCGGATCGTGTGTGATCCGCGCCCCATCTCAGCCACTCGCGACGAGTCTCAGCCACCCGTGACGGGCGGCCCGGTCACTGGTCGCGGTACATCTCGGCGACGAGGAACGCGAGGTCCAGGGACTGGCTGCGGTTCAGCCGCGGGTCGCAGGCCGTCTCGTAGCGCTGGTGGAGGTCGTCGACGAAGATCTCGTCGCCGCCGCCGACGCACTCGGTGACGTCGTCGCCGGTCAGCTCCACGTGGATGCCACCGGGGTGGGTGCCCAGCGCCTTGTGCACCTCGAAGAAGCCCTTGACCTCGTCGAGCACGTCGTCGAAGCGGCGGGTCTTGTGACCGGAGGCCGCCTCGAAGGTGTTGCCGTGCATCGGGTCGGTCACCCAGGCCACCGCCGCGCCGGACGCCGTGACCTTCTCCACCAGCTCCGGGAGCTTGTCACGGATCTTGTCGGCGCCCATGCGGACGATGAAGGTGAGACGTCCCGGCTCGCGCTCGGGGTCGAGGCGCTCGATGTAGGTGAGGGCCTCCTCCGGCGTCGTGGTGGGGCCGAGCTTGATCCCGATCGGGTTGCGGATCTTCGAGGCGAACTCGATGTGCGCGCCGTCCAGCTGACGGGTGCGCTCACCGATCCACACCATGTGCGCCGAGACGTCGTACAGCCGCCCGGTGCGCGAGTCGACGCGGGTCAGCGCCGACTCGTAGTCGAGCAGGAGCGCCTCGTGCGAGGCGTAGAACTCGACGGTCTTGAACTCCTCCGGGTCCGCCCCGCAGGCGTGCATGAAGTTCAGCGCGTTGTCGATCTCCCGCGCCAGCTGCTCGTAGCGCTGCCCCGACGGCGAGGACCGCACGAAGTCCTGGTTCCAGGCGTGCACCTGGCGCAGGTCGGCGTAGCCGCCGGTGGTGAAGGCGCGCACCAGGTTCAGCGTGGAGGCGGAGGCGTGGTACATCCGCTTCAGCCGCTCGGGGTCCGGGACGCGGGCCTCTTCGGTGAAGTCGAAGCCGTTGACGGAGTCGCCGCGGTAGGTCGGCAGTGTCACGCCGTCGCGGGTCTCGGTCGGCTTCGAGCGCGGCTTGGAGTACTGGCCGGCGATCCGGCCGACCTTCACCACCGGCACCGAGGCGGCGTACGTCAGCACGGCGCCCATCTGGAGCAGCGTCTTGAGCTTGTTGCGGATGTGGTCGGCGGACACCGCGTCGAACGCCTCGGCGCAGTCGCCGCCCTGGAGGAGGAACGCCTCTCCCCTGGCGACGGCCGCCATCCGGGCGCGCAGCTGGTCGCACTCGCCCGCGAAGACGAGCGGCGGATACGACTCGAGGTCCGCGATCACTGCGCGCAGAGCCTCGGCGTCGGGGTACTCGGGCTGCTGCGCCGCGGGCAGGTTTCGCCAGGTGTTGCCAGCGCTCAGGCTGGGCTTAGCGTTCACGGTCACCCCGTAAACATTACGTGGTCGGGTCCGGGGTCCCTTCATCTGCTCATCAATTGAGACGGATGGTGCTCGATCGCGGACACCTGCGGTGGAGGTCGCCGCGCCGGCTGTGACACGCCGGTCCCACGTCCAGCCGGTCGCGGTCGATGCTGATGGTCACCCCGCCGTACGTCTCGGTCCTCTCCCCCGCGTACTGGTGAATGCGCTGCTGGGCGGCCCACATGCCGGCCGGGAGGACCGCGTCGGTGGTGCCGTCCTCGTCGTTCCAGCGCGCGAAGTACAGCACGTCGGGCAGGGTCGTCGTCTTGGCGTGCGCGACCAGGTCGGTGACCAGGGACGAGACGCTGCCGTAGGCGCCGGAGCGGTAGCCGAGCTCGTGCAGCCGCCCGGTCCAGGCCGCCAGGTAACCGAGCACCCGTGTGGTGACGGCTCCGCCCGGGGTGTAGTTCTCCAGGTTGTTGTAGAGCACCGACCCCTTGCCCAGCCCGAGCGCGGCGGCCTGGGCGACCGCGTCCTCGGCGGCCGCCCTGCCCTGCACTGCCGGGTCGGTGATGGCGGCGCAGTCGTCGTCGCAGCTGCCGGAGCCGGCGTCGGGCTGCGGGCCGACGTACAGCGGGAAGAAGCGCCAGCCTTTGGTGTACTGCGTCTGCACCCACTGGGCCGTCAGTTTCGGCTGGCTGCAGCCCCGGTTCACACCGCCGATGTAGATGCCGATCGCTGCGTAGGGCGACTGGGCCTTCCAGGTGTTCATGGCCGACTGGCTCGGCGCGGTGCAGGCGTCGAAGCCCCTGCCCCGGTACGCGGTGGCGTCGGTCGGGACGGTGACGGCGGCCGGATACCTGCCCTGCCGGTCGGCGCGGGCGGTGGCGACCGGCAGCCCGGCGCTGCGCAGGACCTGCTGGATCGCCACCCGGTCGACACCGTACGGAGCCGTCACGGCGATTCCGCTGGCGGTCGCCCGGTAGACGCGGTCCGTACGGTTCTCGGTCACCGCGCTCTTGGTCGCCGTGCCGGGCTGCAGCCAGAGCGACTCGGTGCGTCCGACGACACGGGCGGGGCAGTCCTGCCGCTCCCCCGGTGTGCCGAGGTAGACGGCGTGCCGGTCGAAGCGGACGCAGGCCGTCGGGTCCGCGGCGAGGTCGACGACCTCCCAGTCGGCGGGGACGGTGAAGGTGTGGCCGCGGTAGACGACGGTCCTGTCGCCGGCGTCCGTGGCGGTACGGGCGGTGGCGGGCGAACCGGCGCCAAGAGCCGCGCAGGCGGTCAGCGCGGCGAGCGCGCGCACGGCGCGCCGTCCGATCCGGCGGCGCGGCCGTGATGAGCGTGATGCGGAAATGACTCTCTCCTCGGTCGGGCACGGGTGCTGCGGAAAACCGGGGTGGGGATCAACTCGCGGGTGACGGACGCCCTTCTTCCACCCGGTGAGTCGGCCGGAAACCGACGTGTGGTGCGTATGGGCGACGGGCCGACGGGCGCGATGGGGTAAGGTGTGCAGCATGCACGCGTACTCGACCCAGACTCAGAACTGGTGGTGGACCGCTCGTCCGGCGGCCCACTGACTGCGCGTACCGAAGACTTCGCGAAGGCCGCCCGAGGGGCGGCCTTCGGTGTTTCCAGCACCCCGGCCGTTCCTCACCGCCATCGACCGGCACCGACCGGCATCGATCGACACCGACGGAAGAGGAACCAATGGATCTGGCACAACTGCCGCACGACTCCCGCCCCTTCGCCCTGCTCCGCCGCCGCACCCCGGGGCACGGACCCGACGTGGTGGAGCTGCTCGTCGGCCCGGTCACCACCCGTGACCGCCTCGCCGACCTGCCCGACGAGGGGCTCGCACTCGTGCCCTTCCGCCAGATCCGCGAGCGCGGCTTCGACGTCCGCGACGACGGCACCCCACTGGCGGTGCTGATCCCCGAGGAGACGTACGCGATCCCGCTCGCCGAGGCGCTGGCCCAGCTGCCCGCGCACGACGTCCGCGTAAAGGGCGGCGGCTTCGACGTCGCCGACGAGGAGTACGCGGCGATCGTCGGGCGCGTGCTGCACGAGGAGATCGGCGCGGGCGAGGGCGCCAACTTCGTCGTCCGGCGCACCTATGAGGGCCGGATCCCCGGCTTCGGCAGGGCCGACGCCCTGGCGCTGTTCCGGCGACTGCTGGAGGGCGAACGCGGCGCGTACTGGACGTTCGTCGTGCACACCGGTGACCGGACCCTCGTCGGCGCCAGCCCCGAGGTGCACGTGAGGATGTCCGGGGGCACCGTCGTCATGAACCCGATCAGCGGGACGTACCGCTACCCGGCCCAGGGGCCGACGCCCGAGCACCTGCTGGAGTTCCTCGCCGACGGCAAGGAGATCGAGGAGCTGTCGATGGTCGTCGACGAGGAGCTCAAGATGATGTGCACCGTCGGGGACATGGGCGGGGTCGTCGTCGGACCGCGGCTGAAGGAGATGGCGCACCTCGCGCACACGGAGTACGAACTGCGCGGCCGGTCCTCCCTGGACGTGCGGGAGGTGCTGAAGGAGACCATGTTCGCGGCCACGGTCACCGGCTCGCCGGTGCAGAACGCCTGCCGGGTCATCGAGCGTCACGAGGTGGGCGGCCGCGGCTACTACGCGGGCGCGCTGGCCCTCCTCGGCAAGGACTCCGGCGGCGCCCAGACCCTCGACTCCCCCATCCTCATCCGCACCGCCGACATCGACGCCTCCGGGCGGCTGCGGGTGCCGGTCGGCGCCACGCTGGTGCGCGGCTCCGATCCGGCGGGCGAGGTGGCGGAGACGCACGCCAAGGCGGCCGGAGTGCTGGCGGCCCTGGGCGTAGCGCCGTCCCGGCCGCGCGCGGAGCACTCCGGGCTCCGGCTCGCCGACGACCCCCGGGTGCGCGCGGCGCTCGACGGGCGCCGGGCCTGTCTGTCGCCGTTCTGGCTGCGCATGCGGGAGCAGTCGGGGGAGCTCACCGGCGACGCTCTGGTGGTCGACGCCGAGGACACCTTCACCGCGATGCTCGCCCACGTACTGCGCTCCTGCGGCCTGACCGTCACCGTCCGGCGCTACGACGAGCCCGGGTTGCCGGGCGCCGTGCTCGCCCACGAGGGACCGGTCGTCCTCGGACCCGGGCCGGGCGACCCGGCCGACCTCGGCGACCCCAGGATGCGCCTGCTGCGCGCCCTGACGGCCGAGTTGATCAGGACCCACCGGCACGGCGTCCTCGGGGTCTGTCTCGGGCACGAGCTGATCGCGGCCGAGCTGGGGCTGGACATCGTGCGCAAGGAGGTGCCGTACCAGGGTGCGCAGACGACGGTCGACCTGTTCGGGCGCAGCGAGACCGTCGGCTTCTACAACAGTTTCGTGGCGCGCTGCGACGACGGGACGGCGGCGGAGCTGGCCGCGCACGAGGTGGAGGTCGCCCGCGGCGCGTCCGGTGAGGTGCACGCCCTGCGCGGACCCGGTTTCGCGGGCGTCCAGTTCCACCCGGAGTCGGTCCTGACGCTGAACGGTGCCGCCATCGTGCGCGAGCTGGTCGGTCAGCTCGGCGCCACCAGCACGTGCTCGGAGCGGCGGCCGGCCCGGTAGTCGAGGACGTTGCGCACCGTGGTGTCGACGATCTGTCCCAGGGCGTCCTCGGTGTAGTAGGCCTGGTGCGAGGTGACGAGGACGTTCGGGAAGGTGACCAGGCGGGCCAGGGTGTCGTCCTCGACGGCCTCCAGGGACCTGTCGGCGAAGAACAGGCCGGCCTCGGCCTCGTAGACGTCGAGGCCGACGCCGCTGAAGCGGCCCTCGCGCAGTTCGGCGACGAGGGCCTCGGTGTCGATCAGGCCGCCCGGGCTGGTGTTCACCAGGATCGCGTCGTCCCTCATCGTCTTCAGGGCGTCCGCGTCGATCAGGTGCTGTGTCTCCGGCATCAGCGGAACGTGCAGGGAGACCAGGTCGGACTCGGCGAGGAGCCGGTCCTTGTGGACGTACTTCATGCCCAGTTCCATGCAGGCCCGGCTCTCGGCGATGTCCCAGCCCAGCAGCCGCATCCCGAAGCCGTGGGCGATCCGGGCGAAGGCCTCGCCGATCCTGCCCGTGCCGAGCACCCCGGCGGTGCGGCCGTACAGGTCGCGGCCCATCAGGCCGCCGAGCCGGAAGTCGAAGTCACGGGTGCGGATGCCGGCGCGCACGATCCGCCGGTTGACGGCCAGGGCGAGGGCCCAGGCGAACTCGGCGACCGCGTACGGCGAGTAGGACGAGACCCGGGCGACCGTCATGCCCAGCCGCTCGGCGACATGGAGGTCGATGTTGTCGAAGCCGGTGGAACGCTGGGCGATCATCCGTGTCCCGCCGGCCACCAGGACTTCCAGGACACGCCCGTCCAGCTCGGCGTTGACACAGGTGGAGACGACCTCGTAGCCCGCGGCGATGGGCGCGGTGTCCCGGTCGAGGGAGACGTCCAGGCAGCGGACCTCGTGGTGGTCCCGGAAGGCGCGCTCGATCAGGGGCCGTTCTTCGGCGTGCACTCCGAAGGCCAGGATCTCCACGAGCCCTCCGGAGGGTTGCGCCGGAATTGTCTGGTACGGGCGAATATACGGCGGTGCGGCGTGGCCCGCGCCCCCTGGGGCTGCCGTCCCGGACCCCCGCGCGTCCTCGAGCGCCGGACGGGCCGGTGTGTGCCCGACCGGCGTCGAGAGCGCCCCGGGGGGTCATCCGGGGGTCAGCCGCGGGTCAGCCGAAGAAGACCCCTACCTCCTCGTAGAGCTTCGGGTCGACCGTCTTCAGCCTGGCGGTGGCCTCTGCGATCGGGACGCGGACGATGTCGGTGCCGCGGAGGGCGACCATCTTGCCGAAGTCGCCGTCGCGGACGCAGTCGATGGCGTGCAGCCCGAAGCGGGTGGCGAGCCAGCGGTCGAAGGCGCTGGGGGTGCCGCCGCGCTGGATGTGCCCGAGCACGGTGGTGCGGGCCTCCTTGCCGGTGCGCTTCTCGATCTCCTTGGCCAGCCACTCGCCCACCCCGGACAGCCGCACATGCCCGAAGGAGTCGAGCGACTGGTCCTTGAGCACCACGTCGCCGTCCTTCGGCATGGCGCCCTCCGCGACGACCACGATCGGGGCGTACGACGCCTTGAAGCGGGAGGTGATCCAGGCGCAGACCTGGTCGAGGTCGAAGCGCTGCTCGGGAATGAGGATGACGTTGGCACCGCCGGCGAGACCGGAGTGCAGGGCGATCCAGCCGGCGTGACGACCCATCACCTCGCAGACCAGGACCCGCATGTGGGACTCGGCGGTGGTGTGCAGCCGGTCGATGGCCTCGGTGGCGATGCCGACCGCGGTGTCGAAGCCGAAGGTGTAGTCGGTGGCGGACAGGTCGTTGTCGATGGTCTTCGGTACGCCGACGCAGGGCATGCCGTACTCGTCGCTCAGCCGGGCGGCCACGCCGAGGGTGTCCTCGCCGCCGATCGCGATGAGCGCCTCGATCTCCAGCTTGGCGAGGTTGTCCTTGATGCGGCGGATGCCGTTCTCCTGCTTGAGCGGGTTGGTCCGCGAGGAGCCGAGAATGGTGCCGCCGCGGGGCAGGATGCCGCGCACCGCGGGGATGTCGAGGCGGACCGTGTCGCCTTCGAGGGGTCCTCGCCAGCCGTCCCGGAAGCCGACGAAGTCATAGCCGTACTCCTGCACGCCCTTGCGGACGATGCCCCGGATGACGGCGTTGAGCCCGGGGCAGTCGCCGCCTCCGGTCAGTACTCCGACCCGCATGGAAATGTCCCTTCGCCGCGGTTGCCTGGTGAAGGTCACGCTAATGGTGACGCACGTCACTCAGGCATGGGCGGGAGAGTCAATTCCGGTGAACCGTCGGGTAGTTGATCACTGCAATTCCACCCGAAAGGGTGGCGGCACCGGGTGCGGAGCTTTACCCGGGTCACTCGCCGTCGAGCCCGCGTTCGATGGCGTACCGCACCAGCTCCACCCGGTTGTGCAGCTGGAGCTTGCCGAGGGTGTTCTGCACATGGTTCTGGACCGTGCGGTGGGAGATGACCAGGCGCTCCGCGATCTGCTTGTAGCTCAGGCCCTTGGCGACCAGGCGCAGCACCTCGGTCTCCCGCTCGGTGAGCCGGGGCGCGTTCGGCTCGTCGGTGCCCACGGCCGACGCGGGCTCGGCGGCCAGGCGCCGGTACTCGCCGAGGACCAGGCCGGCCAGGCCGGGCGTGAACACCGGGTCGCCGGCAGCCGTGCGGCGCACCGCGTCCAGGAGTTCCTCCGTCGACGCCGACTTCAGCAGATAGCCCGTCGCGCCCGACTTGACCGCTTCCAGGACGTCGGCGTGCTCGCCGCTCGCGGACAGGACCAGCACCCGCAACGCCGGGTTGGCGGCGACGAGTTCCTTGCAGACCTGGACGCCCGGCTTCGCGGGCAGATTGAGGTCGAGGACGAGGACGTCGGGCGCCGCGGCCCTGGCGCGGCGCACCGCCTGTTCGCCGTCGCCCGCGGTGGCGACCACCTCGAAGCCGGACTCGGCCAGGTCACGGGCGACCGCGTCGCGCCACATCGGGTGGTCGTCGACCACCATGACCCTGATCGGGACCTGCTGTTCACTCATCGCTCCGCCTTCCCCCGTGCCTTCTTGGCGTTCTTCGGTACGTTCAGTTCGACCTCCGTGCCCTGGCCCGGCACCGAGATCAGCTCCGCGGTGCCGCCGACGTCGCGCAGCCGGCCCCGGATCGACAGCGCCACACCGAGCCGCCCCTCGCCCTCGGCCTGGGCCAGCCGCCCCTCCGGGATGCCGGGCCCGTCGTCCCGCACCGTGACGACCACCGACCCCGGCTCGTCCTCGACCAGGATCCAGGCGCGGGCGCCCTCGCCCGCGTGCCTGCGGACGTTGTCCAGCGCCGCACCGACGGCTGCGGCCACCTCTGCGGCCACGGCGGGCGGCAGCAGCACCGGGGCGCCGGGTTCGGCCAGGCTCACCCGCGAGCCGGCGTACCGGGCGAGCAGGGAGCGCAGGTCGACGGGCGCGGCCTCCCCGTCCCGCGCCGACCGGTCGTGCTCCCCGGCGACCCCGGCGAGCGCGCCCTCGGCCGCGTCCTGCGACACCCGAGGGAGCGGCAGCAGTCCGCCGGAGACCAGGGTGCGCAGTGCCACCTCCTGCTCCCCCGCGAGCCGGCCCAGTTCCGCGGCCTCGCCGCCGATCACCGCACCGCGCCGCTGCACCATGGCCAGCACCTGCAGCACGCTGTCGTGGATGTCCCGGGCGAGCCGCTCCCGTTCGCGGGTGGCGGCCTCGATCTCCAGGGCCCGGGCCAGGGTGCGCTCGGAGGCGCGGGCGACCTCGACGACGTAACCGATGGCGATGGAGGCGACCCAGACCAGGACCACGTTGTGCACGGTGTCGCGGGCCGGTGAGCCGCGCTCGACCAGGTTGGCGACGGCGACCGCGGTGGAGGCGACGGCCGCCCAGCGCCAGCCGCCCTTGATGGCGAAGGCCAGAACGGCGCCGGCGGTCCAGATCGACGGCAGCGTCGGTCCGCCGTCCGCGATCCGCTGGGGGGCGTCGGCGACGGGCGTGAGGAGGATGCCGGTGAGCGCCATGGCGAGGTCCAGGACGAGGAAGCGTTTGGTGCAGCGGGCGGCGTTGGACACCTGGGGCAGGGTGGCCAAGGTCCACACGAACAGCACGCAGAAGTACGCGATGGCGACCCCGGGGCGGGCAAACCTGTCGTAGGCGCCGGCGAACAGGCCGACCGCGTAGAACATGGTGAGCACCCGGTAACCGGCCAGCGCACGCCACAGCGGCAGCTCGACCGACATCTTCATGACCCGCTCGCGCCTGGCCACTGTCCCCCCCTCGACGCTTCGCCTAGTCCGCGTTCTTCTCCTTCTCGGCCTGCTCCTTCTCGGCCTGCTCCTTCTCGGCCTGCTCCTTCTCCGCCTGCGCGAGCGCGGCCTTCGCCGCCTTCTCGGCCTTCGCCGCCTCCGCGATCTGCCGCTTGGCGGCGGTCGCGTAGATGTCGACGTACTCCTGGCCGGAGAGCTTCATGATCTCGTACATGACCTCGTCGGTCACCGCGCGCAGCACGAAGCGGTCGTGCTCCATGCCCCGGTAGCGGTTGAAGTCCAGCGGCCTGCCGATGCGGATGCCCGGCCGCATCAGCTTGGGGACGATCTTCCCGGGCGGCTGGATCTTCTCCGTGTCGATCATGGCGACCGGGATGACCGGCGCACCGGTGGCCAGCGCCACCCGCGCGAGACCACCGGGCTTGCCGCGGTAGAGACGGCCGTCGGGCGAGCGGGTGCCCTCCGGGTAGATGCCGAACAGCTCGCCGCGTTCGATCACCTCTATCCCGCTCTTCACCGCCGCCTCACCGGCCCCGCGCGCGCCGGAGCGGTCCACCGGCAGCTGCCCGACGCCCTTGAAGAACGCGGCGGTCAGCCGGCCCTTCACGCCGGGCGTGGTGAAGTACTCGGCCTTCGCGATGAACGTGACCTTGCGGTCGAGCACCACGGGCAGGAAGAACGAGTCCGAGAAGGACAGGTGATTGCTCGCCAGGATCGCGGGGCCCTCGGCCGGAATGTTCTCCAGGCCCTCCACCCAAGGCCGGAAGGCGACCTTCAGCGGCCCCCCGATGGCGACCTTCATCGCGCCGTACAACAACCGAGTGCCTCCTGTGTCTGTCGATCAGACCATAACCCGGAGCGCCGTCAAAGGAGCCGACGGCCCTGGTCGGTGTCAGTGCGGTCGCGTACGGTGAAGTACCTGCGACCGACGATGCACCCGCAGGCGACGTGTCCCCCCTTCGCGAACAGGAGACCGACGTGCCGGTCCTGCCCGGAGCCGAGCCGTTCCGCCACGAGGGCGGGGAGGTCGGCGTGCTCCTCTGCCACGGGTTCACCGGCTCCCCCCAGTCGCTGCGCCCCTGGGCGCGGTATCTCGCGGAGCGCGGCCTGACGGTCTCGCTGCCGCTGCTGCCCGGGCACGGCACCCGCTGGGAGGACATGCAGCTCACCGGCTGGCAGGACTGGTACGCGGAGGTGGACCGCGAGCTGCGCATCCTGCGCGAGCGCTGCGCGCAGGTGTTCGTGGCGGGCCTGTCGATGGGCGGCGCCCTGGCACTGCGGCTGGCCGCCAAGCACGGGGCCACGGTGCAGGGCGTCGCGGTGGTCAACCCGGCCGGCAAGGTGCACGGCCTGTCCGCGTACGCCCTCCCGGTGGCCCGCCACCTCGTCCGCACGACGAAGGGGATCGCGAGCGACATCGCCAGGGAGGGCAGCGCCGAGCTGGGCTACGACCGGGTGCCGCTGCACGCCGCGCACTCGCTGAGGAACTTCTTCAAGCTCGTCGACGGCGAGCTTCCGCAGGTCACACAGCCGCTGCTGCTCCTGCGCAGCCCGCGGGACCACGTGGTGCCCCCGGCCGACTCGGCCCGGATCCTCGGCCGGGTCTCCTCCACGGACGTGACGGAGGTCCTGCTGGAACAGAGCTACCACGTCGCGACGTTGGACCACGACGCGGACCGGATCTTCGAGGAGAGCTTCGCCTTCATCGGCCGGCTCGCACCCAGTGTCGGAAAGGAAGGGACGACCGCCGGTGGCTGAGCACGACTCCGACCGCGAGAACCGCGAGGACCGCGAGCCGGACGAGCAGGGCGCCCCCCTGGACGAGGAGGCCGCCTGGGCGGCGATCGTCGCCGGGTACGGCGAGGAGCCGCCGGACCCGCCGGAGGACAAGCCGTTCAAGCGGGTGGAGAACCTGCCGCTGCCGGACTCCTGGACGAACGACGAGGAGCCCGGGCAGGACGAGCCCGCCCCGGCGAGGCCGCTGGGCAGCTCGATCTCCTTCGCGCCCGGCATCGGCGCCGGTCCGCGCGACTACACCACGCCCGAGCCGTCCGACGACGACTTCGACGAGGACGACGAGGGTCACTTCGTCCCGCCGGAGCCGCCGCCGCTGCCCACCGCCGACACCACCGCGAAATTCGCCTGGCTGGCGGTGGTCGGCGGCCCGGTGCTGCTCCTGCTGGCCGTCCTGTTCGGCTGGGACATGACCTGGTGGCTGGCCACCCTCGGCATCGGCGGCTTCCTCGGCGGCTTCGCGACGCTGGTGACCCGTATGAAGGCGGACGACGAGGACGACGACGACCCGGGGCGGGGCGCGGTGGTCTGAGACCCACCGCGTCGTCCGAAAAGCGGCCCTACGGCGTCGCCGGCACCCTGAGGGCGGCCAGGACCGGAAGGTGGTCCGTGGCCGCCCTCAGGTCGGTCTCCGCCACACCGGGGTGCCCGAGCGGGACACCGGCGCCGAGTACCTCGATGCCCCGGGTGGCGAAGACCGCGTCGATGCGCTGGTACGGCCGGCCGGAGGCGAACGTGTACTCACCGCCCCGGGGAGCGGTGGCCCAGCCGTCCTGGAGGACGGCGGCGAGCCGCTCGAAGGTCGGCCCGTCCGGCCGCTCGTTGAGGTCCCCGCCCGCGATCGCGTGCTCCACACCCATCCCCGCGAGCCGGTCCAGGAGCATCCCGCCCTGCTCGTACCGCTCCTCCCTGTCGAGCGAGAGGTGGCAGCCGACCACGCCGAGCCGGGCACCCCCGAACCGGACGACCGCCGTGGCGAAACCCCGCCGGTGCAGGCCGGGGGTGAGCGGGAGCAGCACGTCCTGGGTGCGCTCGACGGTGGCCCGCAGCGAGCACAGGAGCGCCGGTCCGGCGGCCGTGGCGCCGCCGGTGAGGATCACCAGCCCGGAGGCCGCCGCCAGCCGCGCCAGCTTCTTGCGCCAGCGAAAGAAGCGCGGGGCCTCCTGGACCAGGACCAGGTCCGGGGCGCAGGCGCCGAACACCCGGGCCAGGGCCGCGGTGTCGTCACGCATCGACCGGATGTTGTAGCTCAGGACCCGGATGACGGCGGAACCATCGGATTCGGTGCGGGAGTTGGGCAGCAGCATGACGATCAACATACGCCCGGACGGCCCGCGCACACCTGCGGCAGCGCCCGCCGTCCCCGGTCGGGGCGCGGCGGGCGCTGCCGTACGAAGACCGCGTCACATGACCGGGTCGGGCTCCCGGGCCAGGTCGGCCGCGCCCACCAGACCGGCCTCGTTGCCGAGCTCGGCGGCGATCACGTCGGCGACCGGGCGCCAGTTGCCGCCGACCAGCCAGCGCTTGTAGGACTTGCGGATCGGGTCCAGGACCAGCTCGCCCTCGTCGGACAGGCCGCCGCCGACGATGAAGGCGGACGGGTCGAAGAGGGAGGCCAGGTCGGCCAGGCCCGCGCCGGCCCAGCGGGCCAGCTCGCGGTAGGAGTCGACGGCGACCGGGCAGCCCTGGCGGGCGGCCATGGAGATGTGCTTGCCCTCGATGCCGTCCGGGGTGCCGTCGCCAAGCGACAACAGCACCTCGGCGTTCTCCGGAGTGGCGTTGGCGCGCTGCTTGGCGTATCGCACCAGCGCGCGGCCCGACGCGTACTGCTCCCAGCAGCCCTGCGAGCCGCAACCGCACATGAGGCCGTCGGGGACCATCCGGATGTGGCCGAACTCCGCGGCGACGCCGAAGTGGCCGCGGCGCAGCTTGTTGCCGATGATGATGCCGCCGCCCAGGCCGGTGCCGAGCGTGATGCAGATGACGTTGCGGTGGCCCTTGCCCGCGCCGAACTTGTACTCGCCCCAGGCCGCGGCGTTCGCGTCGTTCTCCACGACGACCGGAAGACCGACGCGGGCCTCGACCTTCTCCTTCAGCGGCTCCTGCCGCCAGTCGATGTTGGGCGCGAAATAGACCGTCGAGCGCTGCCGGTTCACGTACCCGGCGGCGCCGATGCCCACGCCGACGATCTCGTGCCCCGCGCGTGCGCCCTCCACCGCCGAGGCGATGGCATCCACGATGGCCTCGGGCGTGGTGGGGGTCGGCACCTTGAAGGTCGAGAGGATGCTGCCTTCCTCATCGACCACGCCGGCCGCGATCTTCGTGCCGCCGATGTCGACGCCGATGGTGAGTCCCATGAATCCCTCAGTTCCGGTCGAGCCCCGCTACGGCCAACCGTACCCGAGGCCCTGCCGTCGGGGTTCCGTCGTCCGACCGGCGGGCGGGCGAAAGCCGACGGGAGGGTCCCAAGGGGCTGTCAGTCCAGGTCGATGCGTTCGCTGCCGCCGGTGCCCTCACCCCGGTCCCGGCGGTCGTCGAGGCGCCTGAGGTCGTCCCTCAGCTCGCTCCGCAGGTCCTGGGCGCGGGACGTCCACCGGCGCTCCTGGGCCGCCACGGCCGAGCGGTAGGCGGCGAGCAGCTCACTGCCGGCCGCCGCGAGATGGTCGAAGACATCCGGGTTGCGCTCCATCACCGGTTCAACGGCGGCCTTCGCCTGCTCCACCACCTGTCGCACCACCTGCTGGGCGGCGGGTCCGGCGACCGCGCCCAGCAGCGGGGACTGGAGCGCCGAGAGCTTGTCGGCGACGGTGTCGACGAGCCTGCGCAGCTCCTCGGCGGCCGATCCGGGAGGCGGGCTCTGGTGGGCGCGCCGGCGCGCCTTCTCCGCCGCGAGGTCCTCGGCACAGGCCGTGGCCCACGCGTCGGGGTCGGTGGCGTGACGCTCCCCCGGGTTCGCGGCTTCACTCGAACGGGGGAAGTCCCGACCGTCGACGGTCTCCTCCTGAGCCGCCTCGGACGTGGGGCGTTCTTCGCTCATGGCGGGCTCCTGACTACGGTTCGTCCTTACGACGTTACCCGAACGGGCGCAGCCGGTTCACCTCTCCCGCGGCCACAGGCCCGGATCCGGGCGGAACCGGATCCGCAGCTCGTCCTCGCGCAGCGCGGCCCCGTCGACCGTGCAGCGGCGCAGCGCCGAGGGCAGAGGGACGATCCGGCGGAACTGCCCGGCGGTGACGACGATTTCGTCCCCGCGCCGGACGAGGTCCAGCTCGTCGCGTATGGCGCCGGGCAACGGCAGGTGCCACACCAGCACCCCGTCCTCGGCGAGCCGGTCGGTGACGGGCCACCCGACCGGGCCGGCTCCCGGGTTGACGCCGGGCATGCCGAGGGCGGCCAGGTCGTCCAGTCCGCGCGGGTCGCGGCCCAGGTGGGCGGCCCGGTGCAGGCGGTACGACTCCTGCCACTCGTCGAGAGCCTTGCGCTGCTGGGCGACGGGACCCGCGAGCCAGGAGTCCGCGGCGGCCTCGGGCAGCACCCGGCCGGCGACGAGGGACTCGACGGGCAGCGCGCGCAGGGCGAGGCCGAGGCCGGCCGCACGGACGGCGTCGGCACCGGCCGGGCCCGGCTCGGCGACCAGGCGGACGGCGGTGCCGCGGTCGGCGAGCACGGCCTCCACCGCGGCCAGCTCGGCGTCCCAGCGGGCGGCCGTCTCGTACAGCCACTCCGCGGGCATGGGGACACCGGCCAGCCGGCCGAGGACGGGGCGCAGGGCACGGGCCGCCTGCCGCTCCGGCGGGAGGAGACGGCGCAGATAGCGGCGCAGCTCCTCGGGGAGCGAGAGCAGGGCGAGTGCCTGCGGGGTGGGCGGCAGGTCGACGACCAGCAACTCGAAGCGCTCCGAGAGCGCCGCGTCCCGCAGCGCGCGCAGCAGGGCGAGCTCCTCGGCGCCGGGCAGCGGCGTGACCTCCTCGGCGTCCAGGCGGGAGGCGCCCACCAGGTCCAGGACGCCCGCGGCGCGGTCCTGGAAGGCGGCGAGGTCGTCCCGGAAACCGGCGGCCGCGTCGGGGCGCCATGCGGTGAGGTGGGGCAGGACGGAGGTCGGGGCCGCACCCGTCGGCACGCCCAGCACCGCACCGAGGGTGTCCGTGCGGTCGGCACTCAGAACGAGAGTGTCGGTGCCGTCACGGGCGGCGGTCAGAGCGGTCGCGGCGGCAACGGTCGTACGACCACTGCCGCCCGGGCCCGTGATCAGGAGGGTGCGCATGACGGTGAACGGTAGCTGTGTTTGATGGCTCGGTCGCCTACGGGGCGCCCAAGCCGGTGTCGAGACCTCGATCGTGCTCAGCGCTTCGCGCCGCGTGCTTGATGGCTCGGTCGCCTACGGGGCGCCCAAGCCGGTGCCGAGACCTCGATCGTGCTCAGCGCTTCGCGCCGCGTGCTTGATGGCTCGGTCGCCTACGGGGCGCCCAAGCCGGTGTCGAGACCTCGATCGTGCTCAGCGCTTCGCGCCTCCGCGCGTTCGAGGTCTCGAAACCCGCGCGCCCCCACG